>NZ_JBAMMI010000087.1:0-19654 GCF_039793865.1 Thermus sp. | reverse complement strand
CGCAGGGTCATGCCCCTTCTTTACCCCAGGAGCCGCATATCGGTCAAGTCTGTCCTAAGGGGGAGGGGTTTGAGCTGGTGGCCGGGGAAAGGCGCTTCCGGGCGGCCCAGATGGCGGGCCTTTCCGAGGTTCCCGCCGTGGTGCGGGACCTCACCGACCAGGAGACCTTGGAGCTGGCCCTGGTGGAAAACCTCCAGCGGGAGGACCTGTCCCCGGTGGAGGAGGCCCGGGGGTACCAGGCCCTTTTGGCCATGGGCCTCACCCAGGAGGAGGTGGCCAAGAGGGTGGGCAAGGCCCGCTCCACCGTGGCCAACGCCTTGAGGCTCCTCCAGCTTCCTGAGGAGGTCCTCGAGGCCCTGGAAAGGGGCGAGATCACCGCGGGGCACGCCCGGGCCCTCCTCATGCTGGAACCCCAGGACCGGCTTTGGGGGCTTAGGGAGATTCTGGAGAAGGGGCTTTCCGTGCGGCAGGGGGAGGCCCTCAGGGAGCGCCTCAGCCGGGAGGGGAGGCCCAAGGAGGCCTCCCCCCTCTCCCTGGAGCTTTCCCGGCACCTGGGCCTGTTGGTGCGGGTGGCGGGGGGAAGGCGGGGCCGGGTGGTCATCCACTACCGCTCCCTGGAGGAGCTGGAGGGCCTCCTGCGGCGCCTCGGCTACCAGGCGTAGCCGAAGAGGACCCGCACCGCCCCCATGCGGTCCGTGCGGGCGACCTGGACGCCGCGGGCCTGAAGGCGCTCCAGCACCTCGGGGTGGGGGTGGCCGAAGGGGTTCCCGCCTACCCCGAGGAGGGCCACCCGGGGACGGGCCCTGTCCAGCAAGGCCTCGGAGGTGCCAGTCCGGGACCCGTGGTGGCTCACCTTTAGGACCTCCACGGGGCCTACCGGCAAGGCCCTTTCCACCTCCTCGGGCACGTCGGCAAGGAGCAGCGCCCGGGCCTTGCCGAAATCCAGGAGGAGGACCAGGCCGTCTTTGTTGTCGTCCCCGCTAAGGGCTTTGGGCCAGAGCAGCTTGAGCTTACCCCGTCCCAGGGCGAGGGCCGTGCCCGCCACCGGGAAGCGCAGGGGGATGTCCCTGTTCCTTAGGGCCCGCACCAAGGGGTGGTCTTGGGGAAAGGCCGGGGAGAGGAGGGCGAGGCCCACGGGGACCTCCTCCACCACCCGGAGGAGCCCCCCGTAGTGGTCCGCGTCGGGGTGGGTGGCCACCAGGACCTCCAGGGCCTCCACCCCGAGGGCCCTGAGGGCCCGCACCACCACCTCTCCCTTCTCCGGCCTACCCCCGTCCACCAGGACCTCCGCCCCGCCCATCCGGGCGAGGAGGGCGTCCCCGTGGCCTACGTCCAGGAGGAAGAGGTCCAGGGGCTTGGGCCAGGCGGCGAGGAGGGCCACGAGGGCGGGAAGGGAGGCCAGGAGGAGGGCCCGCCGCCAGGGGAGGAGGCGGTGGAGGGCGAGGAGGAGAGGAAGGAGGCCCAGGCAGTAGAGGGCGAAGCCTTCGGGGGAGATGCCTCCCCAGCGGAGGAGGGGGCCCGATGCCGCCATCTCGGTCAGGGCCAGGAGGGCGCGGGCCAGGGGCTCCACCAGGGGGGCGAGGAGGGGCCCGAGGAGGAGCTTGAGAAAGCCCAGGGGCACCAGGAGGGCCACCAGGGGGAGGGCCAGGAGGTTGGTGAGGGGGGAGAGGAGGGGCAGGAAGCCGAAGTGGTGGAGGAGGAGGGGGAGGAGGAAGGCCTGGGCGGCGAGGCCCGCCGCCAGGCTTCCCAGGAGGTAGCCCCGGGCCCCGGGGGGAAGCCTGAGGGCCGGGAGGACCAGGGCCAGGCCCAGCACCGCCAGGTAGGAGAGCTGGAGGCCAAGACCGAGGAGGGCCTCGGGCAGGAGGAGGAGCTGGAGGAAGAGGGCCACCCCCAGGGCCTGGAGCACCCCGGCCCCCCCAAGCCCCAGGAAGAGGCCGAGGAGGGACAGGCCCGCCATGAGGCTCGCCCGCACCAGGGAAGGGCTCGGCCCGGCCAGGTAGAGGTAGAGGGGGAGGAGGGCCAGGGCCGCGAGGTAGCGGAAGCGCCCCAGGGGGAAGAGGGCCAGGACCAGGCTTCCCGCCAGGACCCCCACGTTCTGCCCCGAGGCCGCCAGGAGATGGGCGAGGCCCGCCCGCTGGAAGAGGGGGTAGAGGGCCTCGAGGCCCCCCTTGTCCCCGAGGACCACCCCTTCCACCACCTCCTTGGCCGGGGGCGAGAGGCCCGCGGCGAGGCGGGCCCGCCAGGGGCCCCTGGGGTCAGGCAGGGGGGCCAGGGCCTCCGCCCGTTCCACGTGAAACACCCCCCGCACCCCCAGGGAGCGGAGCCAGGCCCGCTCGTCAAACCCCCCGGGGTTGCGCCGGGGCTCGGGCGGGGCCAGGTAGCCCTGGAGGCGGTACACCCCATCGGCCAGGGGGGGAAAGCTCTTTAAGCGCAGGCGGTGGCCCTCCCACTCCGTGAAGCCCTCCCGCACGGCGAAGTTCCCCTCCAGCCGGAGCCCGTAGGGGGGCTCTGGGAGGGGGAAGAGGAGGCCCCGGAGGAGGACCAGGGCGGCCCCGAGGGCCAGGGGAAGCCGGCCCCAAGGGAGGAGGGGAGGGGCGAGGAGGAGGGCCCAGGGCGCCTGGAGGCCCAGGGCCCCGAGAAGCCCCCCGAGGCCCAGGGCCACCCCGGGAGCGCGGAGGGCCCTCATGGCCTGATGTAGGGGCGGAGCCGCTCCAGGGTGGCCGGGCCGATGCCCTTCACCCGGAGGAGGTCCTCCACCCTGGCGTAGGGCCTGCCCTCCACGATGCGCCGCGCCAGGGCGGGGCCGATGCCGGGCAGGGCCTCGAGCTCCTCGAGGCTCGCCTGGTTGAGGCTTATGGGTTGGGGAGTGGGGGGCGTGAAGGAGACCTCGGCCAGGGCCACCACCTCCACGGGGGCAGGCCTTGGAACTACCTTGGGCCAGAGGGCCAGGAGGCCGAGGAGGGCTACCGCGAGGAGGTAGCCAAGGACCACTCCGTCAAGGCCAGGCCCAGCCCCCCGAGGACCACCCCCGCCAGGGCCCAGGGATCGGCCCCGGGGTTCAGGGCGGCGAAGGCCACGGTGTAGCCCAGGGTGAGGAGGGCGAGGACCTTGAGGGGCAGGGCCAAAGGGTTCCGCCTCCTTGTGGCCCCTTCGGAGGGGGACTCCCTGGGGGGCTCGGGGACGGCCCGGGGCTCGGGGGCGAGCTCCACCGAGTCCCGTTGGGGCCGGGCCTCCTCCTCCCAGGGAGAGGGAGGGGGGGAAGGCGGGGGTGGGGGGGGCGGCGCCTCCGGCCTTGCGGCGGTGCCCTTGCGGGCCCGGGCCACGTGGGGCTTTAGCCCCTCCAGGAAGGCCTTGAGCTCCTCGAGGGGAAAGGCCCTGAGGGGGATCTCCAGGCCCACCCCCTCCCCTTCCACCTTGAGGGCCTGGCCCTCCGCCCGGGCGATGCGGCGGATGCGGGCGAGCTCCACCTGCCGGACCCCGCCCTCGCCCACGAAGACCAGGTGACCCTCGGTGACCGCAAGCAGACCCCCAGGCCCCTCCAGGCGGGCGAGGACCCGCTCGCCGAGGCGGGAAAGAGCCTCTTCATACTTGCTCATGGCCCCATTGTATACTCCCTTCCATGCCCCTTCGCTTAGGCCACCGCGGGCTCGCCCAGGGGGTGCGGGAGAACACCCTGGAGGCCTTCAGGAAGGCCCTCGAGGCCGGCCTGGACGGGTTTGAGCTGGATGTCCACCTCACCCGAGACGGCGTGCTGGTGGTGCACCACGACTTCGCCCTGGAGGGCGTCCCCCTGGCCTCCCTCACCCTAAGGGAGCTTCCGCCCTACGTGCCCACCCTCGAGGCCGTCCTGAGGTCCTTTCCCCGGGCCTGGATCAACGTGGAGCTCAAAAGCCTTCCCCCCGAGACCGACGGCCGGGAAGAGGCCTTGGCCCGCCTCCTGGCCCGGTACCCCTCCCCGCAGGTGTGGGTGAGCTCCTTTGACCCCCTGGCCCTGGTACGCCTGGGGCGCCTCGGAGTGGGGCCTCTGGGCCTCCTCTACGAGAAGCCCGAGGCCCTGGCGCTCGCCCCTTGCCTCGGGGTGGCCTGGGTCCACCCCTGGGAGGCCCTTCTCACCGAAGGGGAGGTGCGAAGGCTCAAGGCCCGCTACCGGGTGCTGGCCTGGACGGTGAACGAAAGGGCCCGGGCCCAGGCCCTCTCGGCCTGGGGGGTGGACGCCCTGGTCACGGACTTTCCGGAAGCCCTCGTATAATGGGTAGGCTATGGCCGACCTGAAGAGCCTTCCCGTGGGTGAGGGCGCCCCCGAGGTGGTCCACATGGTCATTGAGGTGCCCCGCGGCTCGGGCAACAAGTACGAGTACGACCCCAAGCTCGGGGCCATCAGGCTGGACCGGGTCCTGCCGGGGGCCCAGTTCTACCCGGGGGACTACGGCTTCATCCCCTCCACCCTGGCCGAGGACGGGGACCCCCTGGACGGCCTGGTCCTCTCCACCTACCCCCTCCTTCCCGGGGTGGTGGTGGAGGTGCGGGTGGTGGGCCTCCTCCTCATGGAGGACGAGAAGGGCGGGGACGCCAAGGTCATCGGGGTGGTGCACGAGGACCAGCGCCTGGACCACATCCAGGACATCGCCCACGTCCCCGAGGGGGTGAAGCAGGAGATCCAGCACTTCTTTGAGACCTACAAGGCCCTCGAGGCCAAGAAGGGGAAGTGGGTCAAGGTCACGGGCTGGCGCGGCCGGGAGGAGGCGCTGGCGGAGGTCCGGGCCGCCATGGCCCGCTACCGGGGCTAGAGGCCGAAGGGCGCTTTCTGGGCCGGGGGCGCCCCGGCCCCATTAGAATCCAGGGGGGTGCGCATGGTCTGCCCGGTTTGCGGCGAGGCCCTGGAGCTAGAAGGGTACGAGGTGGGGGACCTCGTGGACTGCGAGGCCTGCGGGGCGGTCCTCCGCCTCCTCTCCGACGGCGCCCTGGAGGTGGTGGAGGTGCCCGAGGGGGAGGAGCCCCTCTTTGGCCTCGAGGCCTTCTCCGAAGGGGAGGAGGTGGCGCTCCGCCTCTCCGACGGGGCCCTGGAGGAGGAGGTGTGGGTGGCCAAGGCGGAACTCGCGGAGGCCCTGCGCCGCCTGGAGGAAGGGATGGGGGAGGAGCCCCCCGAGGAGGCCGAGGACGAGCCTAACTGGGAGCCCGACTACCTCACCGTGCACCTGGAAAGCGACCAGGGGCCTCTTGCCCTGCGGCGCATCTTCTTCCCTGGGGCCCCGGACCTCCTGGAGTTCACCCTGCCCTCCGGCTCCCTCTACGAGTTTCCCTTCCGTCAGGCTCTGAAAATGCTCAAGCCTCTCCTCTAGCGTGCGCCTGGTCCTGGTGCCCACCCCCATCGGCAACCTGGAGGACATCACCCTGAGGGCCCTCCGGGTCCTCCGCGAGGCCGAGGTGGTGGCCTGCGAGGACACCCGGCGCACCGGGGTCCTTCTCAAGCACTACGGCATCCCCACCCCCACCCTGCGCCTGGACCAGCACACGGTTCACCGGGCCCGGGAGCTCCTCGCCCCCTACGGCTACGTGGCCTACGCCACGGACGCGGGCACCCCGGGGATCTCCGACCCCGGGGCCGAGCTCGTGCGCCTGGCCCTAGAATGGGGCTGGCGGGTGGAAGCGCTTCCCGGCCCCACCGCCCTCATCCCCGCCCTGGTGGCCTCGGGCCTGCCCACCCACCGCTTCACCTTTGAGGGCTTCCTTCCCAAAGGGGGCAGGGAGCGGAAGGAGCGCCTGGAAGCCCTGGCCCGGGAGGGGAGGACCGCGGTGCTCTACGAGAGCCCCCACCGCTTGAGGAGAACCCTGGAGGACCTGGCCCAGGTCTACGGCCCAGGGCACCCCGTGGCCGTGGCCCGGGAGATCAGCAAGGTCCACGAGGAGGTCTTTCGGGGAAGCTTGCAGGAGGCCCTGGAGCGTTTTCTTGAGCCCAAGGGGGAGTTCGTGCTGGTTCTGGGACCCAAAGAGGCCCCGCCTCCGGAAGGGGCGGAGCTCTTGAGGCGGCTTCGCGCCCAGGGGCTTTCGGGAAAGGCCCTCTTCCGGGCCCTGGTGGCGGCGGGGGTGCCGCGGAACGAGGCCTACCGCCTTAGCGTGGAGGAGCCATGAAGCGAATCGGGGTATTTACCAGCGGGGGGGACGCCCCGGGCATGAACGCCGCCATCCGGGCGGTGGTGCGCCAGGCCTACGCCCTGGGAGTAGAGGTCATCGGCATCCGCCGGGGCTACGCCGGCATGATCCAGGGGGAGATGCTTCCCTTGGGGGTGCGGGACGTGGCCAACATCCTCCAGCGAGGGGGGACCATCCTCCTCACGGCGAGGAGCCAGGAGTTCCTCACCGAGGAGGGCCGGGCCAGGGCCGCCGAGAAGCTTAAGGCGGCGGGGATTGAGGGCCTGGTGGCCATCGGTGGGGACGGCACCTTCCGCGGGGCCATGCGCCTCATAGAGGAGTTCCGAATGCCGGTGGTGGGGGTTCCCGGCACCATAGACAACGACCTCTACGGCACCGACTACACCATCGGCTTTGACACGGCGGTGAACACCGCCTTGGAGGCCATTGACCGCATTCGGGACACGGCGGCGAGCCACGAGCGGGTCTTCTTCATTGAGGTCATGGGGCGCCGCTCGGGCTTCATCGCCCTGGACGTGGGGCTCGCCGGGGGGGCGGAGGTCATCGCCGTTCCCGAGGAGCCCGTGGACCCCAAGGCCATCGCCGAGGGGCTTTTGGAGTCCCAGAAGCGGGGGAAGTCCAGCTCCATCGTGGTGGTGGCCGAGGGCGCCTACCCCGGAGGGGCGGCGGGGCTTCTTTCCGCCATCCAGGAACACGTTCGGGTGGAGGCCCGGGTCACGGTGCTCGGGCACATCCAGCGGGGCGGAAGCCCCACGGCCAAGGACCGGATTCTGGCGAGCCGCCTGGGGGCGGCGGCGGTGGAGGCCCTGGCCGGGGGAACGAGCGGGGTCATGGTGGGGGAGGTGGAGGGGGAGGTGGAGCTCACTCCCCTCAAGGAGGCGGTGGAGCGCAGGAAGGACATCCGCCGGGGCCTCCTCGCCCTATCGCGGGTGCTGGCCCTCTAGGGCGAGGGCCCTTTTCAGCCAGGGGGTTTTCCAGGCCAGGCGAAAGGCCTCCCGGGCGAAGGGGCTCCCGCTTACCCCCTGGTAGATAGGGGTGGGGAGGTTCACCGAGGGGTAGCGCAGACTTCCCCCCACCGCTTCCCAGGGGAAGCCTGTCCAGAGGGCCAGGGCCAGGGAAAGCCCAAGGAGGGTGCCCCCGAGGAGGCCGAGGAGGGCCTCGAGGCCCCGGGGAAGGGGAGGAAGGGGGAGGCTCTTGGCGAGAAGGCCCGCGAGGAGGCCAAGGCCCAGGCCCCACCCGGCCCCGGAGAGCCCGAGCTGGGCCAGGAGGAGGTAGAGGAGAAGGCCCGCCCCGGCGAAGGCCAGGGGAAGACCGGCCCTAAGGCCCAGGGCCATCCCCAGGGCCAGGCTCAGGAGGGCGAGGAGGTCCACCCAGGTGAGCATGCCCTGAGTCTACCCCCTGAGGTCAAAGCCCCGGGTCCTTAGGGCGGCCACCACCCGCTCAAGGGCCTCCTCCACCTCCTCGTCGGTGAGGGTGCGCTCGGGGTGGCGGAAGCGGAGGTGGAAGGCGAGGCTTTTCTCCCCCTCCTTTAGGGGCGGGCCCTGGTACAGGTCAAAGAGCTCCAGGCTCTCCAGGTAGGGCCCGGCGGCCTCCCGGAGGAGGGCCTCCACCTCGCCGAAGGGGGTGGCCTCGGGCACCACCACCGCCAGGTCGCGGAAGGCCGGCGGGTAGCGGGAAGGGTCCCGGAAGCGGAAGGGGGCCTCCGGCAGGGGCAGGCGGAGCTCAAAAAGCCATACCAGGGGAAGCTCCAGAGCCCGGGCGATCTCCGGGTGGAGCTCCCCCAAAAAGCCCCGCTCCTCCCCCTCCACCCATACCCTCCCCGAGACCCCGGGGTGCAGGAAGGGGTAGGGGTGGGCCTCCACCCGGAAGGCGAGGCCCAGCCGGGCGAAGAGGGCCTCGAGGTACCCCTTGAGGAGGAAGTAGCCGGAAAGCCGCTCCTTGGCCCAGGGGAGGCCCACCCCCTCGCCGAAGAGGAGGCCCGCGAGGTGGGTCTCCTCCCGCTCCCGGAAGACCCGGCCCACCTCAAAGAGGAGGGCCCTCCCTGGCCGGTCTAGGTCCAGGTTCTCCTTCAGCACCCGGACCAGGCCGGGGAAGAGGTGGGTCCTTAAGGCGGCCTTTTCCGGGGCCAGGGGGTTGAGGAGGAGGAGGCGGGGGGGGTCCAGGCGGAAGCGGCGGGCGTCCTCGGGGTCCATGAAGCTGTAGGTGTAGACCTCCTGGAAGCCGAGCCCGGCGAGGACCTCGCGGAGGCGCCGCTCCCTTAGGTAGGGCCCCTCCACCCCCCGGTTGTCGGGGGCGGGGAAGAAGGCGGGAAGGGAAAGGGGAATGGTCTCGTACCCCTGGATGCGGGCCACCTCCTCCACCAGGTCCTCCTCGAGCCTTAGGTCCAGGCGGTGGCTCGGCGGGGTGACCCGGTAGGGGGGGCCTTCGCCTTCCACCCGGCACCCGAGCCGCTTGAGGATGGCGATCTGCTCGGCCTCGGGGTAGGACGTGCCCAGGAGGCGGTTGGCGTAGTCCGGGCGGAAGGGGATGGGCTTTGGGGGCTCGGGGCTTCCCGCCTCCAGGAGGGCCTCGGCCACCCGCGCCCCGGCCAGGGCCTGGAGGAGGCTTAGGGCTCGCCGCTGGGCGGGGACCTGGCCCAGGGGGTCCACCCCCCGCTCAAAGCGGTGGCTCGCCTCGGTGCGAAGGCCGTGGCGGCGGGCGGTCTTGCGGATGGCCACGGGGTCAAAGGAGGCCACCTCCAGGGCGATGGCCTCCGTGTCCTCCCTCACCTCGCTTTCCGCCCCGCCCATGACCCCGGCGAGGCCCAAGGGGAAGCTTTCCTCCCCCCGCCGCCCGGCGATGACCAGGTCCTCGGGGTGGAGGGCCCTTTCCACCCCGTCCAGGGTCTTGAGCCTCTCCCCCTCCCGGGCCCGGCGCACCAGGATTCCCTCGCCGATGAAGCGCAGGTCAAAGGCGTGCATGGGCTGGGCCCTTTCCAGCATCACGTAGTTGGTCACGTCCACCACGTTGCTGATGGGGCGCATCCCCGCGGCGAAGAGGGCCCGCTGCATCCAGAGGGGGCTTGGGGCCACCTTGAGGCCGAAGGCGTAGCCCAGGGTGAAGTGGGGGGCGCCCTCGGGGTCTTCCACCTCGAGGGCGAAGGGGAGGGGGATGGCCTCCGCCTTTAGGTTCACCTCCGGCTCCACCAGGGCGTACCCCAGGGCGTGGAGGTCCCGGGCGAGGCCCAAAAGGCCCAGGGCGTCCGGGCGGTTCGGGGTGACCTCGAGGTCCAGCACCACCTCCTCCGGCCAGGCCTCGGCCAGGGGGGCGCCGGGGGGGAGGGCGTCCTCGGGGAACTCCAGAAGCCCCCCGCCGTACTCCCCCACCCCGAGCTCCCTGGGGGAGAGGGCCATGCCGAAGGAGCGCACCCCCTGGATGACCCTCTCCCCCACCTTGAGGCCTTCAAGCTCCGTGCCCGGGAGGGCCAGGGCCACGCCGATCCCCTTGCGGGCGTTTTCCGCCCCCGAGACCACCTCCACCGCCTGCCCCGTGTCCAGGACCAGCCGCTTGAGCCGGGTGCCGGGGATGGGGTGGGCCTCCAGGACCCGGGCGAAGACCACGCCCTTCGGGATCCGGAAGACCCGCTCCATGCGGTCCGTCTCAAAGCCCAGGCCCGCCAGGCGCTCCTCGAGGACCTCGGGGCTTTCCAGCTCGGGCACGTAGGCTTTTAGCCAGGAGAAGGGCACCTTCATAGAACCCCCTTGAACTGCTCCAGGAACTTGAGCCGGCCCCCGAAGAAGTAGCGGATGTCGGGGACCCCGTAGCGGAGCATGGCGAGCCGCTCTACCCCAAGCCCGAAGGCGAAGCCCGTGACCCCTCGGTAGGCGGGGGGGAGGCCGAGGCGCTCCCGGTAGGCGTCCACCGCCTGGAAGACCTTGGGGTGGACCATCCCGGCCCCACCCAGCTCCAGCCACTTGCCGCCCTCGGGCCACCACACGGCGAACTGGGCCCCCGGCTCCACGAAGGGAAAGTAGACGGGCTGGAAGCGCACCTTGGAGTCGGGGCCGAAGAGGGCCTGGGCGAGCTCGTAGATCGCCCCCTTGAGGTGGGCCATGCTAATCCCCTCGCCCACCACCAGGCCCTCCAGCTGGTGGAAGACGGCCTCGTGGGTGGCGTCCGTCTCCTCGTAGCGGAAGACCCGGCCCGGGACCACGATGCGGAAGGGGGGGGTGTGGGCCACCATGTAGCGGACCTGCATGGGGGAGGTATGGGTCCTGAGGAGGAGCCGCCCCTCCGCCTCCTCCCCCAGGGGGCCTTCCAGCCTAAACCCCTCCCCGGTGAGCCAGAAGGTGTCCCACATGTCCCGCGCCGGGTGGTGCTCGGGGATGTTCAGGGCGTCAAAGTTGAAGAACTCGCTCTCCACCTCGGGGCCCTCCACCGCCTGGTAGCCCAGGGCGCGGAAGATCTCCACGAGCTCCCCCTCCATGAGGGTGATGGGGTGGAGGCCTCCGGGGAAAAGGCGCGCCCCCGGCAGGGAGACGTCCAGGCGCTCGGCCTCCAGGGCCCGGCGCAGGGCCTCCTCCTCCAGGGCCCGCTCCCTGGCCTCGAGGGCCCTTTCCAGGGCCTCTTTGAGGGCGTTTAAGACCTGCCCCCGGGCCCTCCTTTCCTCCAGGGGCAGGGCGGCCAGGGCCTTCATCTCCTGGGTGAGGAGGCCCTTCTTGCCCAGGTAGCGGGCGCGGAGGGCTTTTAGGGCCTCGAGGTCCCGGGCTTCTTGGATCGCCTTTAGGGCTTCCCGTTCCAGCGCCTCCATCCCTTAAAGGATACCCCTTTGGCGCGAGCCCTTCGCCAAGACTTGGAACGGGCCCGTAGGCCTCATGGGGTGGCCCTAGAGGGCCTCCGCCAGGCGGAGGAAGGCCTCCGGGGGAGGCGGAGCCTCTCCCCCGTCCCTCCAGGGGAAGCGGGGGTCCCAAAGGGGCCCCTCCCCCACCCCCATCCCCGAGGGGAAGAGGGAGCGGAGGTCCAAAGGCCCCACCTCCTCCCCGGCGAAGGCCTCCCGGAAGCGGGCCACCTCCCGTTCGTGCCCGAAGTGGAAGGCGTAAAGCCACGCCTCCTCCCCTTCCCGCAGGGCGAAGAGGAAGCGGGGGAAAGGGGTGAGCCTGGGAAAGGACCCCTCCCAGGGGCGGCGGAGGAAGCTAGAGGCCCGCCCCGGCCGCAGGCGGAAGACCACCTCCAAGGCCTCCCCCAAAAGCCCAAAACTTCCCACGAAAGGGCGCACCAGGTCGTAGCCTTGGACGTTCTTCACCACCACCCCTCCCGCCCGCACCACCCGGCCCTTGGGGGTGCGGAAGGTGAGGCCCAGGACCTCCCCGGGGAAGAAAAAGGTCTGGGCGAAGCCGCCCCGGGCCACAAGCCCTCCCACCCCCCCCGGAAGCTCCACCGGCGGGAAGGGAGGGTAAAGCCCCGTGCCCCGCAGGGCCTCGTAGACCTCCAGGAGGCCCGCCTCCCCGGGGGCCACCAAGTACTGGTCAGCGGCGTGAACCTCCATGGGCCCATGCTACCGAAGGGGGGCGAGGAGGAGGGCGAGGAGGGCCAGGACCATCCCCACCCCCACGGCCAGGGCAAAGTTCCCCAGGAAGAAGGGGTAGAGGAGGCCGGCCAGGGTGCCCCCCAGGTAGAAGCTCGCCACGTAGGCGCCGCTCACCCCCGCTCCCTGCCGCCCGGCGGCCCCCGAGGCCAGGCTCTGGGCGGTGAACAAGGCGGCCATCAGGAGCACAAAGCCCAGGACCAAATAGGGGGGCTTCAGGAGGAGAAGGCCCATTCCCAAGAGCACCCCGAGGAAGGCCAGGCGGAAGGTGGCCACCGCCCCAAACCGCCTCGCCAGCACCCCCGAGAGGGCGCTTCCCGGGATGCCGAAGAGGTAGGCCAGATAGACGAGCCCCACCCCTCCTGGGCGGAAGCCCAGCTCCAGGAGGCGGTAGGGAAGGAGGTTGGCCAGGAAGAGGTTGAGGAAGAGGAGGACGCTTCCCACCAGGTAGAGGCGCCAGGCCCGAAGCTCGTACCGGGGTGTTCCCAGGGAGGGTAGCCCGCCCGGGGCCTTGAGGAGGAGAAGCCCCAGGCCCAGGGCGGGAAGGGAGAGGAGAAAAAGGGCCTCCCGCACCCCCAGGGCCTCGGCCAGAAGCCCGGCCAGCACCCGGCCCAACCCTCCGCCCAGGACGTTGCCCGCCATATAGACCCCGGCCATCTCCAGGGCCCTTTGGGGGAAGAGGAGGGGGATGAGGGCGATGGCCAGGGTGGGCACCAGGGCCGCCCCCACCCCCTGGAGGAGGCGGAAGAGGGTCCAAAAGAGGAGGCTTTGGCTTACGGCCCCCAAGACCCCCCCTAGCCCCACCAAAAGAAGCCCCCCGCCCAAGAGGATGCCGGGGGGAAGGGAAAGCCTGGGCACCCAGGGGGAAAGGAGGACGAGGAGGAGGAGGGGCAGGCCCATCCCGGGCCCCGCCGCCCCCGGGGAAGCTTGGAAGAGGCGTTCCAGGAGGGGAAGGAGGGGGACCACGGCGTAAAGGGCGCTGTAGAGGGCCACCCCCGAGAAGAGCACCGCCAGGCGCACGCCCTTATCCTAGGGGTATGCGGGCCCTCCGGGTGGCCCTCCCCCTTCCCTTGCCCCCCATGAGCTACCTGCCCCCCTTGGAGGGGGAAGGGGAGGCCGTGGGGCGGCGGGTAGCCGTGCCCTGGCGGGGGGAGGTGCGCCTCGGGGTGGTGGTGGGGGAGGAGGAGGCCCCTAGGGGGCACGCTCTGCGCCACGCCATCGCCTACCTGGACCCAAGGCCTTACCTGCGCCGGGAGGAGCTCGCTTTCCTGGAGGAGGCCGCCCGGTACCTCTTCGCTCCCTTGGGCCAGGTTCTGGCGGATCTCTTGCCCCCTTTTCCGGAGGTGCGCCACCGGGTGCGGCTTTACCCGGGGACCGACCCCAAGGTGCTTCCCCGGGGCCTCGAGGCCCTCACGGAATGGCAGGAGGCCAAGGGCTTTGATCCCAAGCTCCTGGACCTCCTGCGGGAGGCGGGGGTCCTGGAGGAGGAGGTGGCCTTCAAGGAGGGGAGAAGGGTCCTCCTTCCCCTAAGGGAGGCCCACCCCGACCCCGAGATGGACCGGGTGCTCCAGGTCCTGCGGGCCCTGGGCCACGCGGAAAGCCAGGCGGCCCTGGCCCGGGCGGCGGGGGTAGGGGTGGGGAAGGTCAAGCGCCTCCTGCTGGAGGGGTACATCGGCCAGGGCCCTCCCCCAAAGCCCCGTCCTTCCGGCCCTTCCCTGGAACCCCTTTCCCTGCCCGAGCGCCCCGGGCGCGTGAACGGGGGGCGCTTTGCCGAAAGGCTCCGCCTCCTGAAGGGCCTGGTGGCCGAGGGGGACCACCTGGTCCTCTTCCCCGAGGTGAGCCTCCTCCAACGCTTTCTCGCCTTCTTCCCCGAGGCCCGGGCCTACCACGGCGGGCTTTCTCCCCTGGAGCGGGAGGCCCTTTTCCGCGACCCCCAAGGCCTCGTCTTCGCCACCTACGGGGGGCTTCTCCTGCCCTTCACCCCTCGCTCCTTGGTGGTGGTGGAGGAGGGAAGCGAAAGCTACAAGCTTCCCTCGGGGAGCCGGGCCTTCGTTCCTCCCCTGGCCGAGCTCCGGGCCAGGCTCCTGGGGGTTCCCCTCACCTACCTTTCCCTGGTGCCGGCGGTGGAGGTCTTGGAGCGGCCCGGCCTCACCTTTCCCGTGCCCAGGCCCCGGGTCCTCCTCCTGGACCTCAGGCGGGAAAAGGGCTACCCCTTCGCGGGAAGGGCCCTGGCCCTTTTAAAGCAGGTGGAGGAGCGGGGCAGGCAGGCGGTAGTCCTGGCGCCCCGGAAGGGCTACAGCGCTTTCCTCCTCTGCCCCGACTGCGGTTACAAGCCCACCTGCCCCCACTGCGCCCTTCCCCTGCGCTACCACCGCCCAAGCCGCCTCCTCTGCCACCAGTGCGGCCACGAAGAGCCCCCGCCCCCCCTTTGCCCCCGGTGCCAATCCCCCCTTCTGGAGCCCAAGGGGCCCGGGCTGGAGTGGCTTTGGGAGGACCTGAAGGGGCGCCTTTCCCTTCCCCTTTTCCGCTACGCCAAGGAGGCCAAGGACGACCTCACCCCCCTCCTTAAGGGGGAGCCCGGGGTGGTGGTGGGGACCACGGCCCTCCTCCGGGGGCCCACCTTGCCCGAGCTCGCCCTCGTCCTTTTGCCCTACGCCGACGGCTTCCTCTACGAGAGCGACTTTCGCGCGGCGGAGCGCTACCACCGGCTTCTTTGGGCCCTCGCGGAGCTCAGGCCGGGAAGGCGCCCTCTCCTTGTCCTCCAGACCTACACCCCCGACCACCCCGCCCACCAAGGCCTCCTGGAGGGAAGCGTGGAGGCCTTCCCCTGGGTGGAAAAGGCCCTGCGGGAGGCCTTAGACTATCCTCCCAAGGTGCGCATGGTGAAGCTCGAGGTGCGCCACCGCCGGGAGGAGAGGGCCCTGGAGACCGCCTTCGCCCTAAGGGCCGCCCTAGAGGGCGTGGCCAAGGAGGGAGAGGTCCTGGGCCCGGCCCCCGCCCCGGTCCCCCGGGTGAAGGGGTTTTACCTCTACCACCTGCTCCTTAGGGGGACCACCGAGCGCCTGGAGGCCCTCCTTGCCCATCTGGACCGGCGCAAGTTCCGGCTGGACCCCGACCCCCACCGCTTCGTGGGGCTTCTAGAGGACTGATACCGCCCGTGCTGGCGTGGGCCCGCGCGGGGTGGCAACCCCGCCCTTCGGGTTCAGGCCGGGGTATCCTGGTGGGCGTGGAAGCCCGGGCCTGGGTGGAGGTGGACCTGGGCGCCCTCCTCCAGAACCACCGCCTCCTTCGGGAGCGGGCGGGCCAGGAGGTCATCCCCGTGCTGAAGGCCGACGCCTACGGGCACGGGGCCCCCCCCATCGCCCGCTTTCTGGAGGGGAAGGGGGTTGGCCGCTTCGCCGTGGCCACCCTGGCCGAGGGGCGGGCCCTGAGGCAGGGGGGGGTGAGGGGGGAGGTCCTGCTTCTGGGAAGCCTCCACCCCCTGGAGGCCGAGGAGGCCTTGCGGTGGGGGCTCATGCCGAGCCTCTCCACCCTCGAGGCCGCGGAAGCCCTGGCCCAGAGGGCGAGGACCCTAGGCCTTCTCCCCAGGGCCCACCTCAAGGTGGACACGGGGATGAACCGGGTGGGCTTCCGCTGGGAAGAGGCTAAGGAGGCCCTCCGCGCGGTGGAGGCCCTTGGGGTGCGGGTGGAGGGGGTCTACAGCCACCTGGCCACCGCCGGGGAGGACGAGGCCTTCGTGGAGGTCCAGAGGCGGCGCTTCCAGGAGGTGCGGGCGGCCCTGGGGGAAGGGTACTTCTACCACCTGGAGAACTCCATGGGCCTCCTCCTCCACGGGGGGGAGAACGCCCGGGTGGGCCTCGCGTTGTATGGCCTTATCCCGGGCTTTGGCTTGAGGCCCGTTCTCCGGATCCTGGCCCGGCCCACCCTGGTGAAGCGCCTGAGGCCCGGGGACCGGGTGGGCTACGGCGGGGAGTACGTGGCGCGGGGCGGGGAGTGGCTCGCCACCTTGCCCGTGGGCTACGCCGACGGGCTTCCCCGGGGGGCGGTGGGTTTCGTCCGTGGGCCCGGGGGAGAGCTTTGCCCCGTGGCGGGGCGGATCTCCATGGACCAGACCACGGTGCTCCTCCCGGGGCCCGTGGGCCTCGAGGCCGTCTTTGAGGTCCTTTCCCCAGACTTCGGCCCCACGGGGCTCCTCTCCTGGGCCGAGGCCCAGGGGACCATCCCCTACGAGGTGGCGGTGCACCTTTCCCGGAGACTCCCCCGGCGCTACCTCCTGGAGGGGGAGGTCTTGGAGGAGGTGGGCTAGGGGCCATGCGGGCGGTCCGTCTCTTCCAGGGCTACCTCTGGCACCCCAAGGAGGCCCCCTTGGACCCGAGGGCCCTCCTCCCCGGGGAGCTCTTGGGAGCGAGGCTCCTCCTGGGCGAGGTGCCGCCCCCCACCCCCTTCTTCGCCGACGGCACCCCCACCCACACCCAGCGCTTCTACCAGCTCACCCTGCTCCTCCTCACCGAGGAGCCCCCGGAGGCCCTGAAGCCCCTGGCCGAGGCGGTGGCCGAAGCCCTGCAGGTCCGTTTGGAGGCCCTACCCCAAGGGGTGGGCTGGCTCCTCCTGGAGGACCTCCGCCCCCTTTAGCGCCACCTGGGGGTCCTTAGCGCCGCAGGAGAAAGGCGAGGAGCAGGGAAACCCCGCCCAGGGCGAAGGCCAAGAGGCTTTCCCTCCTCAAGGAAAGCCCTCGAGGCCTCAGGGGCTTCAAAACCCCGGTCTCATAGGCCCGCACCTGGTCCAGGGGGCGTTCGGCCAGGAGGTCCACGAGGGGCGGGGCCCCAGAGGAGGCGGTAAGGGTCCAGGGGCCCCCGGAAGGGCTCGTGGGGCGCAGGTACCCGGGGGCGAAGGGGTCAAAAAGGCCCACCCCGGCGTAGATTCCGTACCTCCCTGGGGAGAGGCCGGTGTCCAGCACCACCCACTCCCCTTCCCGCCAGGCCCTGGCAGGGGCCTTTTCTCCGGAAGGGGTTCGCCCTTCCCCTCCGAACCCCGTGAGGAAGAAGCCCACCTCCCAGCCCTCTCCTGGGGGGGTTTTGAGGCCCGGGACCAGCTCCTCGCTCCCCCCTTTTCCCGTGTCCAGAAAGAGGACCACCGTGGCCAGGCTGAAGCCCAAGGGGCCTCCCAGGGGGTTGGGGTAGCGGGCAAGGCGCATCTTGAGTAGAAGACGCCCTTCCCGCCCCTCCCCCCCCACCGCCACCAGGTCGGCGAAGCCCTCTCCCGCTTCCTGGTAAAGGCCCGCCTGGGGGTACTGGTAGGCCAGGCCCCGGTCGTCCCCTAAAGGGTCCTGGAAGAGAAAGAGCACGCCCACCTTTATACCAGGGAAAGGAGGGCCTTCACCACCTTCCTGGGGTCGTGCTGGGCCAGGGGACCCTCCTCCCGGAAGTCCCCGGCGAGGACCCGGACCCCGTCTACGGCGAAGGGCCTCGGGTCAAAGGCCACGGGGTGGCGGCCCTCTCGGGCGTAGCGGGCCCGCACCTCCTCGGGGATGGGGGCGGTGTGGACCAAGACCATCTCCGGTCTTCGGCCCAGGTGGTAGGCGATGGCCTTGTAGTGGTCGTAGGCGGTGTAGCCGTCGGTCTCCCCGGGCTCGGTCATGAGGTTCACCACGTAGACCAAAGGCGCCTTGGCCCGGGCCAGGGTTTCCTTGAGGGGACGGGGAAGGAAGCTGGGAATCACGCTGGTGTAGAGGCTTCCTGGTCCCAGCACAACAAGGTCCGCCCGGCGGAGGGCTTGGAGGGCCTCCGGCATCACCTCCTGGGGCTCGGGGACCAGCGCGACCTCCCGGATCCGGCCCCCACGGGCGCGGACGGCCACCTCCCCCTCCACCTCAGCCCCGTCCTGGAAGCGGGCCCTGAGGCGCACCGCCTCGGGGGTGGCGGGCAGGACCTGGCCCCTCAGGTTCAGGATGGCGTTGGCCTCCCGGATGGCCTCGGCGAAGTCCCCGGCCACCTGGTTCAGGGTGACCAGGAAGAGGTTGCCGAAGGTGTGCCCCCGCACCTCTCCCCGGTCAAAGCGGTAGGCGAGGAGCCGGGGCAGGGCGGGGTGGTCGGAGAGGGCGGAGAGGCAGTCTACCAGGTCCCCCACGGCGGGTAGGCCAAAGCTTAGCCTGAGCCGCCCCGTGGACCCCCCGTCGTCGGTGACGGCCACGATGGCGGTGGCGTGGGCGGTGTGTTCCTTTAGGCCCTTGAGGACCCGGGAGAGGCCCGTGCCCCCCCCGAAGGCCACCACCCTGGGGCCTGCCTCCAGCTTGCGGCGCACGTAGACCCGCTCGGGGACCTCCTCGGGCCGGGTGAAGGCGGCGAGCATGCTCCGGTTCATGGCCCGGATGCCCCCCGCCAGGAGGCCGAGGCCGAGGAGGGAGAGGAGGGGGCCGGGAAGGGGAGGGGGCGGGAAGAGGGGGCCTAGCCCCCAGGAGAGCAGCAGGGCTCCCAGCCCGGCGAGGGCGGCGTAGCGCTTGACCCGCATCCCCGGGTACAGCCAGCGCAAGGCGGGGAAGCGCTTTGCCAGGCTAGGCCTCCTTCTCCACATCCCGGTGGTTCACCTCCACCCGGAAGCGGCTTGAAAGCTCCTCGGCGAGCCTTTCCGCCACGGCCACGCTCCGGTGCCGCCCCCCGGTGCACCCCACGGCCACGGTGTAAAAGGCCCGGCCCTCCCGCTTCGCCCCTTCCGCCGCCAGGCCCACCACGGCGAGGAGGGCCCGGTAATAGGGCTCCTGCTCCTCGCGGAAGACGTAGGCCTTCACCTCGGGGTCCAGGCCGGTTTTGGGCCTTAGGGCGGGGTCGTAGTGGGGGTTGGGCAGGGGGCGCACGTCCAGGACCAGGTCGGCCTCCTGGGGCGGCCCCCACTTGAAGCCGAAGGAGAGGAGCCTCAGGGTGAAGCCCGCCTCCTCCCCCAGAAACCGGGCCAGGGCCTCCTTGAGGGCCCTTGGGGAGAGCTCGGAGGTGTCCAGAACCAGGTGGGCCCGCTCCCGCAAGGGGGCGAGGGCCTTCCGCTCCTCGCAGATCTCCCGCATGAGGTTCCCCGCCCCCAGGGGGTGGACCCTCCGGGTGAGGTTGTAGCGGCGGAGGAGGACCTCGGGGCGGGCCTCGAGGTAGATCACCGTGGGCTTAAGCGCCTCCAGGATCCCTTCCAGGTCGCCGAAGAAGGCCAGGGCCCGGGCGTCCAGCACCACCCCCGCCCGCTCCACCCCCCGGGCGGCGAGCTCTTCCAGAAGGGGCTTCCAGAGGCCCGGGGGGAGGTTGTCCACCATGAAATAGCCCAGGTCCTCCAGAAACCCCCGGGCCGTGGTCTTGCCCGCCCCCGAGAGGCCGGAAAGCACCAGAAAGCCCATCTCCCTGACTATACCCGCCACCGGGGCCAGAGGTTGGAGGAGGACTTCAGAGCGTCCCACGAGCCCCGGGTGGGTGCGCTTCACCGCCAGCGGGGAAAGCCTCTCTCATCCCTCCTCTTTCCAGGCGAGGAGGGGCCGGGGGTCCTCCGGGTTCAGGAGGAGGCCCGTGCCGTCCTCGAGGACCAGGAGCACCCCTTCCCCCCGCCTCGCCCCTACGAAGGCCTCCACGGGAAACCCCTGGGGAAAGGCTTTTGTCCTCAGGCGGAAGGGCACCCGGTAGTAGCCGGGCATCGCGGCGTTGGGGCCGAAGACGAGGAGGGGCAGGGCGTAGGCCGTGAGGCCCGCCGCCACCACCTCCGAGCGGTGGACCTGGCGCTTCCCCAAGGGGTACTGGACCTCCAAGAAGGGCCCCTGAAGCTCGTAGAAGAGCCTTTCCGGGAAGCCCTTAAGCCAGAGGAAGAGGGCTCCCATAACGAGCCCCTCCGCCGCCACCAGGGCGAGGAAGAGGGGCCTCTCGGAGGCCTCGGCCGTGGCCGCCACGGCCAAAAGCGCCGCGAGGGAGGCTAAGT
>NZ_JBAMMI010000086.1:0-2624 GCF_039793865.1 Thermus sp. | reverse complement strand
AAAGGGGGGTAGTGGGCGGCATACCTTACTTACCCCCCCTCTTCTCTTCCCTTGTTAAGGCCCAGCCCTCAAAGTGATGAGAGCTCAGAGTCTGAGGTGCTTGACGAACGGGACCCCTATGGCCTAAGCTCATGGCAACTATGCGGACCCTAGGGCGTCGGTTCGGCTTCTATTATCCCGCCGGGGGCGCCCTGCGTTCCGTGTAGGTGTTCACCGCACCAAGGGCGCCCCCCAAAAGGGGGCGCCCGAAGTTTTTAGGAGGGAAGCCATGCTGATCGTGATGAAGCGGGGGTACATGGAGGAGGAGCTTCAGGCGGTGATCCGGGAGATTGAGAAGGTGGGCTACCGGCCCCACCTCTCCCGGGGCGTGGAGACCACCCTGGTGGGGGCCATCGGCCGGGGGCCCACCCCGGAGCTCATGGAGCACTTCCGGGCCCTGCCGGGGGTGGCGGAGGTCATCCCCATCTCCAAGCCCTGGAAGCTGGCAAGCCTCGAGGTCCAGCCCTTCCCCACCGTCTTGGAGTTCCCCACGGGCAAAACCGGGGGCGGCCACGTGATGGTGGCGGCGGGCCCCTGCGGGGTGGAGTCCCGGGATCAGACCCTCAAGGCCGCCCGCTACGTGAAGGCCCACGGGGCCCACATGCTCCGGGGAGGAGCCTTCAAACCCCGCACGAGCCCTTACGCCTTCCAGGGCCTGGGCGTGGAGGGCCTAAAGATCCTCGCCGAGGCCAAGAGGGAGACGGGCCTCCCCATCGTCACCGAGGTCCTCTCCCCGGACCAGGTGGAGCTCGTGGCCGAGCACGCCGACGTCCTCCAGATCGGGGCCAGGAACGCCCAGAACTTCGCCCTCCTCCAGGCGGTGGGAGAGGCGGGCAAGCCCGTCCTCCTCAAGCGGGGGATGAGCATGACCCTGGAGGAGTTCCTCATGAGCGCGGAGTACGTCCTCTCCCGGGGCAACATGCGGGTGATCCTCGTGGAGCGGGGCATCCGCACCTTTGAGAAGGCCACCCGCTTCACCCTGGACGTGGCCGCCGTGCCCGTGCTGAAGAGCTGGACCCACCTCCCCGTCTGGATAGACCCCTCCCACCCGGCGGGCAAAAGGGACTGGGTCATCCCCCTGGCCCTGGCGGGGCTCGCCGCGGGGGCGGACGGCCTCATCGTGGAGACCCACCCCGAGCCGGAAAAGGCCCTCTCCGACGCCGCCCAGCAGCTCCACGAGGAGGAGTTCGCTGAGCTCATGGAAAAGGCGCGCCGCCTGGTGGCCGCCCTGGACAGGACCCTTTCCGCCCCCGTCCTAGGATGAGGCCTCTCTTCGGCAAAGTGGGGATCTTCGGCGTGGGCCTTTTGGGCGGGAGCGTGGCCCTGGGGCTCAAGGAGCGCTTCCTCGCCGAGGAGGTCCACGCCTACGACCAAGACCCCAGCGCCCTGGAGAAGGCCCTTTTTCTGGGCGTGGCCGACCGGGTGCACACCGAGCCCGGCCCCTGGGTGGGGGAGCTTTCCCTGGGAATCCTCGCGGCCCCCGTGGGGGCCCTCTCCACCCTGGGGAAGGCCCTCGCCCCCTTGGCCCATCCGGAAAGCCTCTGGACCGACGTGGGGAGCGTCAAGGGGAAGGTGGTGGCCCTCCTGGAAGGCCTCCTCCCCCACTACCTGGGGGGGCACCCCATGGCGGGAAGCGAACGGGCCGGGGTGGAGAACGCCCACGCCGGGCTTCTAGAGAACGCCGTCTGGGTCCTCACCCCCACGGAAAGGACGAGCCCCAAGGCCCGGGAGGGGGTGCGGAGGCTCGTGGAGGCCCTGGGGGCCTACCCCCTGGAGATGCCCCCGGGGCGCCACGACGAGCTCGTGGCCCGGGTCTCCCACCTCCCCTACCTCCTCGCCGTGGCCCTGAACCGCATGGTGGCCCGAAGCCCCCACCGGGACCTCCTCATGTTCCTGGCGGCGGGGGGCTTCCGCGACCTCACCCGGGTGGCCTCCGGGTCCCCCAGGATGAGCCGGGACATGGTGGTGGAGAACAGGGAAGCCCTGAAAGAGGCCATAGAGGAACTCAGGGGGGTCCTTCTTGAGTTAGAAGGCCTGCTGGACGACCCCGAAGCGCTCTTTCGGGCGGCGGAGGAGGCCAAGCGCACCCGGGACAGCCTCCCCATCGTGCGCCGGAGCCTCCTCCCCGAGATGCACGACCTGGTGGTCCAGGTGCCGGACCGGCCCGGGGAGATCGCCAGGATCGCCACCGCCCTCGGCGAGGCCGGGGTGAACATCAAGGACATAGAGGTCCTCACCATCCGGGAGGCGGCGGGGGCCCTTCGGCTTTCCTTCGCCACCCGTGAGGAAAAGGAACGGGCAAGGGCGGTGCTCCAGGGGGCGGGCTATCGGCTTCCCTGAGCCTCCTCCGTGTCGCGCGCCACGCGGTTCTTTCCCCAGGACTTGGCCTTGTAGAGGGCCCGGTCCGCCCGCCGGAAGAGGTCCTCCAGATCCCCTCGGTAGTCGGCCACCCCGAAGCTCGCCGCGATGCCTGTGGAGGCCAACGCCTCCCTGATGCGCTCCGCGAGGCGCTCTGCCCGCAAGGGGTCGGTTTCGGGGAGGAGGAGGGCGAACTCCTCCCCACCCCAGCGGCCCGCCAGATCCCC
>NZ_JBAMMI010000085.1:0-81731 GCF_039793865.1 Thermus sp. | reverse complement strand
CTCCCCCACCGCTTCTTCCTCTTCCTGGACGACCTCTCCTTGGACCCCGAGGACGAGGCCTTCCACCACCTGAAGGCCCTTTTGGAGGGGAGCCTCGAGGGGCCGCCGGAGAACGTCCTCCTCCTCGCCACCTCCAACCGCCGCCACCTGGTGCGCCTAGGGGAAAACCCCCTTCCCGGGGAGGCCCCCGAGGCCTGGGACGCCCTTCAGGAGAGCCTGGCCCTCGCCGAGCGCTTCGGCCTGGTGCTCACCTTTCCCCCCTTTGACCAGGCCCTCTACCTGAAGGCCGTGGCCCACCACCTGGGCCGCCCCCTCGAGGCGGAGGAGGAGGCCGAGGCCCTCCGCTTCGCCCTGGCCCGGGGCTTCTCCGGCCGGGTGGCGAGGCAGTTCGCGAGGACGCTGGCCTAACCCTGAAACCCTAGCGGGGGCTTCAAGCAGGGCTTTCCGGGGAGCCTTGAGCCAGGTAGGCCTTGACCAGGGCCCGGAAGAGCCTTCCATGGGTGCCCCGGTTGAGCTTGAGGTGGACCAGTTCATGCACGATCACCTCCCGGCGGAGGTTCGGCGGCAGGGCCACAAGATCCGCGTTTAGGGTAAGCCGCCCACGCGAGGAGACGCTGCCCCACTTGCGCTTCATGGGGCGGATGTGAACCTCCTTCAGGCGGTCGGCCACGCCGATCCGCCGCGCCCAGGCCCACACCTCCGCGAGGAGAAGGTCCCGGGAGATGGCCTCCTGAAGGGTCGGTTCGCTCTCCTTACGCCTCATGAGGCTCTCCGCAACAGGTCCAGGAGGGCGTTGGCCCAGGAGACCACCTGCTCGGGCGGGACGCCGCCTTGGAGCAGGGCCTTGTAGAGCTCCGTCCGAAGCTCACGCTCCTGGTGAGCGCTTACCGCCCAGTGGGGGTACTTGCGGAAGAGGGGGTCTAGCCTCTGGGCGATGGCCCGGGCCCCTTGGCCCTCGAGGCCCTGCTGGACCCTAAGCCACCAGGCGGCGGCGAAGGCCTCGCTTGTCAGGTCGCTTTCCGCGCGCTCGCTTTCGGCTTCCTGGAGCTGGCGCACCAGGACCTCCACCTGCTTTAGGGCTTCCCGGCTTTGGAGCTGCCGCTCTTCAAAGGCCCTACGGATGGCCTCTGCCCGCTCCCCAATGGGGATGAGGTGGGGTTCCTCCCTTCTCTTGGCGGCCACCAGCCGGTGGAGCTCCCTAAGCAGGTTAAACACCTTGACCGTGTCGGGCCTCTCCTCCCGCAAGAGGGCGATCAAGGCCGCGCTGCCGAGCTCGTGGGTTTCCGTGGGCCATTGCACCCCCTGGGTGGCCGTGTGCGCTTGGACGATTTCCGCCGTCTTGCGCAGGAAGGATTTGTCCACGGGCACGTGGGGCTCGTAGGCGCTCCTGAGCAGGCGGTACATCTCCGCCAGGGTGCGGTAGTCCTCCAGGTAGGGGCGCAGGAAGGGGTCGGGGGAGAGGATCTCGTAGACCTCCTCCAGCTCGCGGAAGAAGGCGTAAAAGCGCTCCCGCTCTTCCCGGTTCCTGAAGTGCTCCAGCACCGCCTCCGCGACCTTGTCCTCGGTGGGGCCTTGGCATAGGGGGAGGTAGGCTTCGTGCCCTCGCTCCATGAGGGCGGCGAAGCGCTCCTTGAGCACGTCCAGCCCCTCCACCACCCCCTCCACGTCCTGGGAGTCAAAGGCCAAGGCCCGCTCCAGGTTGTCAAAGAGGCCCACGAAGTCCAGGATGAGGCCGCTGGTCTTCCGCCGGCCCTGGTCGTCCTCGTAAGGGCGGTTCACCCGGGCGATGGCCTGGAGGAGCACGTGGTCCCGCATGGGCTTGTCCAGGTACATGCAGTAGAGGATGGGCGCGTCGTAGCCGGTGAGGAGCTTTTCGGTAACGATGAGGATGTTGGGCGGTTCGTCCGGCTTGCGGAAGGCCTTGCGCACCGCGGCCTCCTCCTCGTCCGTCAGGTGGTAGCGCTTGAGGGCGGGCGGGTCGTTGTGCCCCCGGCTGATGACCACCTGGCTGTACTCGGGGGGCAGGTAGCGGTCCAGAGCCTCCTTGTAGAGGCCGCAGGCCTCCCGGTCCACGGCCACCAGGAAGGCCTTGTAGCCCATGGGCTCCACCACTTGCCGGTAGTGCTCGGCCACGAAGCGGGCGATCTTGTCCACCCGCTCGCGGTTCTTGAGCATGTTCTTCAGGGTGACCGCACGGTCCAAGGCGCGGTTAAGCTCCTCCACCTCGGCCACGCCTTCCAGCTCCGCCGCGGCCCAGAACTCCCGCTCCATGGCCTCCCGGTCCACGATGAGGTCGTTGGGGGCCATCTGGTAGTGGAGGGGCACGGTGGTGCCGTCGGCGATGGACTCCCGGATGGCGTACTTGTCCAGGTAGCCTCCGGGGTCGTCCCCACCGAAAACCTTAAAGGTGCCCTTGCCGTGGGCGCTTTTGTCAATGGGCGTGCCCGTGAAGCCGATGAAGGTGGCGCGAGGCAAGGCGCCCATCAGGTAGTTGCCCAGGTCCCCGCCCGTGGAGCGGTGGGCCTCGTCGATGAGCACGAAGATGTTGGCCCGGGGGTTCAGGTCGGCGTCGGCCTTGTCAAACTTGTGGATCATGGAGACGATGAGGCCGCGGGTGTCCTGGCGCAGAAGCTCCCGCAGACGGCGTTTGCTCTGGGCCAGGTGGACGTGCCCTAGGCCCACCGCCTCGAGGTTCTGGAAAAGCTGCTGTTGGAGCTCGTTCCGGTCCACGATCATCAAGACGGTGGGGTTTTGGAGGCCGGGGTCCTCCAGGAGGCGCTTGGCCACGGTGAGCATGGTGTAGGTCTTGCCGGACCCCTGGGTGTGCCACACGAGCCCCCGGGTTTTGCCGGGGTCCTTGGCCCGGGCCAGGACCTTTTCCACCGCCCGCATCTGGTGGGGGCGGAGCACGGCCTTGGTCAGTTCGCCGTCTTTGCGCACGAAGAGGATGTAGTCGGTGAGGAGGCGGAGCACCCGCCGCGGGGCCACGAAGGTCTTGACCAAGGTCTCGTAATCCACCTGGCCGGCCTGGGCGCGCCAGTCAAAGAGGGCCTTGCGGGAGGCGTTCCAGGTGGGGCCGTAGAGGAAGCGCACGAGGTGCGTGAGGGCGAAGAGCTGGGCCTGAACCATGAGCTCCGGGCCTTCCTCGTGGTAGCGGCGGATCTGGTCCAGGGCCTCGGCGATGCCCTCCGTCCTCGTGGCCGCTTTGGTCTCCACCACGATGACGGGGATGCCGTTCACTAGGAGGACGATGTCGGGGCGGATGCGGTGGGGACCGCTCCGGAAGGGGAACTCGTCGGTGATATGGAAGGCGTTGCGCTCGGGGTGGTCGGGGTCCAAGAGGCGCAGGTTCTTCTCCCGGCGCTCGGCCTCCACGAAGACGGTCTTGAGCCCCTTCAGGTACTCCCAGGCCTCGAGGTTGCCCTCAATGTTGCGCCGAACGCGCAAGAGGCCCTCCACCACCTCCTCGGCCTTGGTGGCCGAGCCCACCACGCCGGGGTTGAGGTGCTGGACTTGCTCCACCAGCACCGCCCGCAACACGGGCACCTCCTCGCCCCCGCGCAGGCGGAGCGCTTCCTCGGGCGAGAGGTAAGTCCAGCCCGCCTCCTCGGCGTAGCGGAGGAAGGGGTTTTGCACGCTTCCGCGCTCGCTACCCAGTCCCATGGCCTCCCCTCAAGCGCTCAAAGCCTTCCCGGATGACGGCGGCCATAAGGCGCCGACGCTCCTCCAAAAAAGTGGGATAATCCATGGCGTACCAGCCTTCCGGCAGGGCGTGGTACCGGTACATCTCCCGCAGCTGCTCGGGCGGAAAGCGGCGTTCGTACTCGGGCGCGTATTCAGCGGGTGGGCGGTCGCCGATACCTATGTTGTCGTGCCATTCCACCAGGGCGTAGTTGGCCACCTGGTTGATGTCCCGCCGGTCGCTGACGCCTTGCCGCTTCAGGTACTTGCGCGGAAAGAGGTGGTGCCGCTCCAGGGCCGACTTGTAGGCCCGCGCGGTGGGGTCCAGCAGATCGCGCACCTTCATGGAGGAGTAGAGCACCGGGGCGTCTAGAAGGCAGAGAGAGGCGAAGAAGGCCGCCTGCCCGGGGCTTTGGGCCGAGGCCGTGGCGAGCTCGTTGGGCAAGGTGACCTCCCAGTAGTCCCGCGTGAGCACCGCGGCCATCTCCTGCTCCAGAACCCTCACGAGCTCCTCGGGCCGTGAAAGGCCGCGCAGCAGGGCCAGGTCCTGGTCCATGCGGGTTTCGGGGGAACCGGTGTACCGCCCAGTGAGGGAGCTCATGAAGAACCAGCGGGCCATCAGGTTGCGCAGGGTGTGCTGGTCCAGGCCGAAGTCCCGTTTGCCGATAAGCCAGAGGGCGTAGGTGTACACCAGCGCGGTCTGGGAGGTGATCAGGCTGGGGTGAACGTATCCGGCTTGGCGGATGACCTTCAAAAAATCGTGCCAGTGCTGGAGGTTGAGCACCTCGGCCTGAGCCTCCCTTAGCAGGGCGAACTGGGCGTCGCGCTGTTCGGCGGAGAAAGCTCCGGTCTGCAGGTCCTTGCCCCGCAAGATGGAGTACACGTGTTCCAACCGCGCCCGCCGGAAGGCCAGGGCCACGTCTACCCGCAGGAGCTGTTCGGGTTGAGGCTGGAAGTAGGGGTTGTAGGGCGAACGGCGGTTATCGGCCGGCGGGTGCTTCGCCTCGCGGTAAAAGGTTTCCAGCTCTTTGCGCCCCTCGTCCCAGAAGACGGACATCAGGGTGAGGATAAAGTCGGCCTGGTTCAGGGTGCGGCCGCGGCTGTTGATGCGGACGAAGATTTCGGAAACCTGCTCCTCGGTGGCCTGGGCGGAGATTTCCAGCGCCGTCAAGGGGTAGTGGATAAGGTTGACCAAGCGCTGAATGGCTTGGGGAACACGTTTGCGGGCTTCCGCGCTCAGGTCCTGCTGGCGTGTCAGGCGGTCCAGGTACTCGGAGACAAAAGCGTACTGGTCAAAGTCGGTTTGCCAGAGCAGGCCGATGTCCGCAATCCACTCCGGAGAGCGCTCAACGGCCGTGTTGGTGACCTCAAACTTCTCTTCCAGGGGGTTGAACGCGATGCGCAGTCGGCGTTGCTGGAAGTTCTTGTCCAGGATGGGCACGCCCTTCATGACGGCGTACAGCGCGGTGAGCCGCTGCTGGCCGTCCACGATAAGGAGCCGGGGAATCTTCTGCTTGGTGTTCACGCCGATGGTGCGGTGCTCGCCCGGATAGCCGTTTTCCCAGAACAGCAGCGTACCGATGGGATAGCCCCGGTACATGGAGTCAAACAAGTCGCGCACGCGGGTTGTATCCCAGACAAAGGGCCGCTGAATGTCGGGCAGCCCAATTTCGCCCAGGGCGATGTCCTCCAGGAGTTTGCCGGCGGTGTAGTCCACCTTCTTGAAGAGCAAATCACTCATGACAGGTCTCCTCCGCGAAACGAGCGATAAACTCCCCCGGCAACCGCCGCCGGGCGGTCATCAGGTCGTGGAGGAGCGTCTTGAAGAGCGCCTCCAGCGCCTGCTTGCGCCGCTCCTCGGCCTCTATCTTGCGGTCCACCGCCTGCAGGATGCGGGCGATTTCTTGCTGTTCGGAGAGGGGAGGAAGGGGGATGGGAATGGTGTCCAAGCGGGCCAAGCTAATGCTAGCTTGATTGACATGTCGCCGCGCTAACGCTTGAATGTGCTTTCGTTGCCATAAATGGAGCAGCCAATAAGCAAGCCATATGTTATTCAGTTTTTTGGGATTTTGAACTCTGATGATGGTCATATGATTGGAGAGAGTATACTTCCCATCAAGGTTAAAGTAAGCTACTTTGCCAACAAGTTCCTCGCTATTTGTGTTGTTGAACAGAATGTCACCCTTGGATAGCCAGTAGCGGTCGTCTGAAGAGGGAGCGACGTATTTGATTTGGGATAGAGAGATACGGCCATCATCCGTAACATTGAAGGGTCGAAGATGTGGTATCCCATATCCCTGTTCGTTGAACTTCCCTTGAGGAAAACCGTTCTTAAGCCAAAGCACCTTCTGTTTCTTCAAATCACCCAACCGCACCACCCGCCAGTGGGCGGGGAGGGGGCCGATTTCGGTTTCCTGCATGGGCACCTGGTCGGCCTGGGCCAGGGGCACGGGGCCGTAGGTAAAGAGGTGGCGCATCAGGCTCTTCCTTAGTTCACGCAGGGCGGCGATTACGCCCTCCGTTGCCTCCTTCGCCTGTTGCACCGCGCGCAGCACATACGCAATCGCCCGCTGCTCGGGGAGAGGTGGGAAGGGGATGGCTGTCCGCTTGATCTCCGCCAACGAGAGCGTTGGGTATCCTTCTGCTTTTTTGGCTGCCAATGGAATAGATTTCAAAGCAAAGAACAGAAAGGTGCCATCTACCTGCTCTTCCTTCGGAATAACCGCACACAGGTGACTGACTAGGTAGCTTGGACGGGTAAGAATAGCCCGCTTCTCCAGCCGGATTGATGCTCCACTTTTCGGGAAAACGATTGTGCCCGGCGGAAATAGTCGAAGCCGATATTTCCGAACAGCCTCATCGGTTATTAGGTCATAGCGCCGAACTTCATAGCCATCTTCGTCCAGGTGCTGGACTCGCACGAAGGGATGAATACCGCCGAAGTATTGGCTCCCCTGGGGAGCTGAGCCCCCCGCAGAAATGTCTCCCACCTCCCCCAGCCTCACCACGTCCCACCCCTCCGGCAGGGGGCCGAGTTCGGTCATCTTGAAGCCGTCGGGCAGGCTATCCGGTTCTTGTGTGTTCGTTTTGGAAAGTTCAGTCATGGTGGCTCTCCCCCTGTTTTTTTGGCCCCTTTGTGACCCCATTGTGACCCCTTTGGCCCCTTTGTGACCCCTTAAGGACATAGTATGTCCCCTTGCCGGTCTCTCCTCTCCGCTCGAAAATCCCTCTCTGCACCAGTTCATCAAGATCCCGACTCGCGGTTCGCTTGGATACCTTGCCAAGATCCTGGTACTCTTGGTTCGTTATGCTGCTGTGTTCCTTCACATACCGCACCGCTCGGATCTGCCGTTCGTTCAGCCCCAGCGCCCGCAGGCGCTCCGGCGTGTAGGGGTCCTTGGCGAAAGTGACCAGGAAACCTCCCTGCCGGTTTTGGAATTCGGGCTCCGGCAGACCCTGCTGACGGCAGAGTTCGATGATCCTTGTGGTTCCGGTGCCCCAGCGCTCGATCAGTCCAGCGTAGTGAAAAGTCTGGGCAATAAGGGGATTGCGCAAGACCGAGCTGTGTGGACCTCGAAGGTCTCCGGGCTTGAGGGGAGGCGGAAGCTCCCCGGCGTTCCAGATCTCTAAACGGTCTTCGTGAATCTTGATCTGAATGTCCGCAGGTATGGTGTAGTCCCTGTGGATGAGCGCATTGATGAGCGCCTCGCGCAGGGCCTCCAGCGGGTACTCCCAGACTTCTTTGCGCTGCAGTCCCTCCAGAGAAGGCTCCTCTACCCGGATGTCAAAGCGCACCTTGAGCACCTGGCGAAAGCGCTCCATGGCCCCGTCAAGCTGCTCCCAGAGGGTACCCTGAAAGTCGTGGCTGTCGAGGATCTGGGTGCCACGGAAAATCCCGATGCGCACCTGGGCCTGAGGGAAGAGCCGCTGCGGGCGCTTTCCGAAAAGCAACACCCCGGCGTTCGTGAGCCTGCCTTTGCTTAGCAGCCCGAGGTTCTGCAGCGTCTGCTCCGGATGTTCCGGATCCATGTGGGGAAGTCTGGAGCGTGCCAGGCGAGCAAAATGTCGGTGGGCTTCTGGGTCAACTTCCTCCAGCGTCCATTCGCTGGGCAGACCATCCCAGGTGCGGCCTGAACGCTCCAGAAGATGTCGGGCCAACTCGTCCGGTGCAAAGTCCCGGTTGGTCGTGCCCACCCGGCGGAGATACCGACCGCCGTAAGAGACCAGACCGTTTGCCGGCTCTACCCGGATTTCCAGCACCGGACGTCCTTCCATCTCCAGCACCCGGATAGAAGGCGTGATGCCCAGGTGGGCGGCGATCAAGTTCGCAATCCGCTGGATCTCCCGGTCCTCCACCCTCGCGCCCACAATCTCGCCATCTTCACGAATGCCCACGAGAAGCGTCCCTCCCCGCGTGTTGGCAAAGGCGGCCAGGTCCTCCAGGGCCCGGTCGGTCCACTGGCGCTTGAATTCCAGCGTTTCGCTCTCCTGATGCTCAGTTCTGGGCATGGTTACCCTTCCAGCCCCAGGGTCCTGAGGACCTCATGCAGCTCCCGGTCTGCTTCGGCTCGCTCCTCCTCGGCCTCCCTGAGCAATACCACGGCTTCCTCCAGGGGCAGGACCCCCTCGGCGTCGTTCGAGGCCACGTAGCGGCTCGGAGAGAGGTTGTAGTCGTTTTGGGCCGCCACTTCTTTGGTGATGATGGCGGAAAGCCCTTCCTCCGCCCGCCATTCGTGGTAAAGCTGGGCGATGGCCTCAATATGCTCTTCGGCCAGGTAGTTCTTGGGCCGCCCCTTGGCGAAGAGCTTGCTGGCGTTGACGAGGAGGATCTCCCCAGGGTGGCGCTTCCTGCGGTTCAACACCAGGATGATGCCCGGGGCGGTGGTGTTGTAGAAGAGGTTTTCCGGCAAGAGGACCACGGCCTCAATGAGGTCCCGCTCCACGAAAGCCTTGCGGATGTCCCGCTCACGGTTGGCGCCTTGGGTACCGCTTCCCCGGCTCACGGCCCCCGTGTCCAGCACCACGGCCATGCGCCCTTGTTCATTGAGCGAGGCCAGCATGTGCTGCATCCAGCCCCAGTCGGCGGTAGAGGCGGGGGGAATGCCGAGGGCGAAGCGCTCGTAGGGGTCGTTCTCGTAAAGCTCCGTGGGGAAGCTTTGGTTCCACATGGGGTTGGCCACCACCAGGTCGAAGGCCTGGAGCCGCCCGGCGGCGTCCTTGAAGGCGGGTTGGCGCATGGTGTCGCCGATGCGGATATCGGCCTCGAGGTCGTGGATCACCGCGTTCATGCGGGCCATGGCGAAGGTGGTGGGGTTGATCTCCTGGCCGAAGAGGCGAAGGGGGGCGGCCTCGGGCGGCAGGCGGCGGTGGCCGTTTTCCTCCACGCCGTGGGTTTCCAAAAGGCGCAGGTGGCACTTGATGAGAAGGCCGCCCGAGCCGCAGGCCGGGTCGTAGACCGTCATGCCGGGCTCGGGTTCCAGCAGGCGGGCCATGAGCACGGCCACCTCCCGGGGCGTGTAGAACTCGCCCGCGCTCTGCCCCTGCCCCTCGGCGAACTTGCGCAGCAGGTACTCGTAGGCGCGGCCCAGGATGTCCGGCTCCACGTCCTTAAGGCCCAGGCGGTGGCGGGAGAGGACGTTCACCAGGTGGGCCAGGTACTCGTCGGGCACGATGCGCTGCCCCGCGGCGGTGGCGTTGAAGTCCACGAGGTCAATCACGCCCGCAAGCCGGGGGTTTTCCCGGGCCACGGCCCGCACCGCGTCGGTGAGGTACTGGCCCAGCCCCGCCTGGCCGTGGGCGCGGATCCGCTCCCAGCGGGCGGGGTCCGGGATGTAAAAGCGCACCGAGCCCCGCCCCTGGGCGATGGTGCGCTGCTCCCGCTCCCCTTCCACGATGGCGCGGGCCACCTCGAGGCTCCCATACGCCTGGGCAAGCCGCGCCATCTCGTCCTCAAACACGTCCGAGAGGCGCTTGAGGAAGACTAGGGGCAGGATGTAGTCCTTGAACTTGGGCGCGTCTACGGGGCCGCGGATGGCGCAGGCCGCATCCCAGAGCCAGGCCTCGAGGATGTCTATGCTAAGCACAGACTCATTTTAGGGCAAAGCGGAGCGCCGCCTCCACGAAGCCGGCGAAGGGCGGGGAGGGGTGCATGGGCCGACTCTTGAACTCGGGGTGGCTCTGGAGGGCGAGGAAAAAGGGGTGGTCCTTAAGCTCAACGGCCTCCACCAGCCCCGCCCCCCGGCCCCGCATCCCCGGGGTGGTGGCGGAGACCACGAGGCCCGCCCGCTCCAGCCGGTCCACGTAGAGGGGGTTCACCTCGTAGCGGTGGCGGTGGCGCTCCAGGGCCTCCTCCTTGCCGTAGAGGCGGTGGAGCAGGGTGCCGGGCTTGATGCGCATGGGCCAGTCCCCAAGGCGCATGGTGCCCCCAAGGCCCTCCACCTCCAGCTGCTCGGGCATGAGGTCGATCACCGGGTGGGGGGTGTAGGGGTCAAACTCCGTGGAGTTGGCCCCCTTGAGGCCCGCCACGTTCCGGGCGAACTCAATGACGGCGATCTGCAGGCCCAGGCAGATGCCGAGGTAGGGGATCTTCTGCTCCCTGGCGTACTGGGCCGCCCGCACCTTGCCCTCTATCCCCCGCACGCCAAAACCCCCGGGGACCAGGATCCCCGCCACGTCGCCGAAGGCCTCGTCCAGGTCCGCCTCCTCCAGGGCCTCGGCGTCCACCCACTTCACCTCCACCCGGGCCCGGTTCTTGATGCCGGCGTGCTTTAAGGCCTCGAGGAGGGAAAGGTACGCGTCCGGCATCTTCACGTACTTCCCGGCGATGGCGATCCTGACGGTGCGCTCGGGGTGCTTGAGGACCTGGACCGCCTCCTGCCAGAAGGAGAGGTTGGGGATCACGGGCTCGAGGCCCAAGGCCCGCTCCACCGCCCGGCCCAGGCCCTGCTCCTCCAGGAGGAGGGGCACCTCGTAGAGGTGCTCCACGGTGGGGCTGGAGAAGACGTGGCCGGGGCGGACGTTGGTGAAGAGGGCCACCTTCTTCCGCACCTCCTCGGGGACGGGCTTCACCGAGCGGAGCACGATGGCGTCGGGCTGGATCCCCACGCCCCTTAGGGTGGCCACGGAGTGCTGGGTGGGCTTGGTCTTGAACTCCTCGCTGGTCTCCAGGTAGGGGACCAGGGTGAGGTGCAGGTAGAAGGTGTTCTCCTCCCCCTCGTCAAAGCGGAACTGGCGGATGGCCTCGAGGAAGGGAAGGCTCTCAATGTCCCCCACCGTCCCCCCCACCTCCACCACGGCGATTTCCGCCTTCTGCTCCTCGGCCACCTTGCGGATCCTTTCCTTGATCTCGTCGGTGATGTGGGGGATGACCTGGACGGTCTGGGAGAGATACTCTCCCCGGCGCTCCTTCTGGATCACCGAGAGGTAGACCTGGCCGGTGGTGAGGTTGTTTCCCCGGGAGAGGTCCATGTCCAAGAAGCGCTCGTAGTGGCCGATGTCCAGGTCGGTCTCGGCCCCGTCCGCGGTGACGAAGACCTCCCCGTGCTCGTAGGGGCGCATGGTGCCCGCGTCCACGTTCACGTAGGGGTCAATCTTGATGGCCGTCACCCGGTAGCCCCGGGCCCGGAGGAGCGCCCCCAGGGAAGAGGTGAGGATGCCTTTGCCCAGGCTGGAAACCACCCCCCCGGTGACGAAAATGTACTTTCTGGACCTGGCTAGATGCTCGGAAACCCCGCTCACGGGTCTTCAGCCTACCACATCTACCCCCAGGCCCTAAGGATGTGGTAAAGTAACCTTTGGCGTTCTTGCGGGGTCCCCCGATCCCCCGCCAAGAGCGGTTCTTTGCGCCCAAGCCATAAGGAGGGCCCTGGTGAAGACGTACGTACCTAAGGAAGTGGAACCCCGCTGGGTTTTGATTGACGCCGAGGGCAAGACCTTGGGGCGGCTCGCCACCCAGATCGCCACCCTCCTTCGGGGCAAGCACCGCCCCGACTGGACCCCGAACCTTCCCATGGGGGACTTCGTGGTGGTGGTGAACGCCGACAAGATCCGCGTCACCGGGAAGAAGCTGGAGCAGAAGATCTACACCCGCTACAGCGGCTACCCCGGGGGGCTTAAGCAGATCCCCCTGGAGAAGATGCTGGCCACCCACCCCGAGCGGGTGCTGGAGCACGCGGTGAAGGGCATGCTCCCCAAGGGGCCCCTGGGCCGGAGGCTCTTCAAAAGGCTTAAGGTCTACGCCGGGCCCACCCACCCCCACCAGGCCCAGAAGCCCGAGAAGCTGGAGGTCAAGTGATGGAGCAGTACTACGGCACCGGACGGCGGAAGGAGGCGGTGGCCCGGGTATTCTTAAGGCCCGGGAGCGGCAAGGTCACCGTGAACGGCCAGGACTTCAACGAGTACTTCCAGGGCCTGGTGCGCGCGGTGGCGGCCCTGGAGCCCCTGAGGGCGGTGGACGCCCTGGGCCGCTTTGACGCCTACATCACCGTGAGGGGGGGCGGGAAGAGCGGCCAGGTGGACGCCATCAAGCTGGGGGTGTCCCGGGCCCTTCTCCGGTACAACCCCGACTACCGGGCGAAGCTCAAGCCCCTGGGCTTCCTCACCCGGGACGCCCGCGTGGTGGAGCGCAAGAAGTACGGAAAGCACAAGGCCCGCCGCGCGCCCCAGTACTCCAAGCGCTAGGCCTGGCCTTCCCTACCCCCCAGGGCTTCCCCTGGGGGGTTTTCCAGCTCCGCCAGGGCCGCCCTAAGCTCCTCGGGGGAGAAGGGGTGGACCTCCTGGGAGCGGAGGTAGACCACCCGGGCCTCCGCCTCCACCCCCCAGGCCCGCCGCACCGCCTCCCGGTAGAGGGCGAGCTGCGGGCGGTAGACCTCCGGGTGGACCTCCCGGTCGGTCTTGTAGTCCTCTAGGTACCACTTCCCCCCCACCCGGTACAGGCGGTCCAGAACCCCGTACCAGACCGTTTTCCCAAGGGGCAGGACCAGGGGAAGCTCGGCGTGGTCCTCCTCCCGGGCCTCCAGAGGGGGAAGGGGGCCCCCCAGCATGGCCCGGTAGCGGCGGAGGAGGAGGCGGACCTCCCGCAAAAGGGCCTCCCGTTCCTCCGGGGAAAAGGGAAAGGCCACCTCCTGGAGGAGAAGGGCGGCCATGGACCCCTGGTCCTCGGGGTCCAGATGGCGGGCGATGGCGTAGTGGACCAGGGTGCCCAGGGCCCGGGCGAACTCCGGAGCCCGTTCCGCCTCCAGGGCCTCGAGGAGGGGAAGGGGCTCCTCCTGGGCCTTGCGGTGGGCGCTGGGGGAGTAGACCCGGGGGAGGGGGCGGGCGGGGAAGGCCAGGGCGGCGTAGGGCGCGGGCTCCGGAGGAGGGGGAAAGGAAGGGGGGGGCCCGGGGAGGGGGGCCGCCCCCACGGGGTGCCGGTAGACCCAGGGGTCCTCGGCCTCCGGCCCCAGGCCGAGGCGCAAGAAGGCCCTGGCCCAGGGTCCTGGGCGGCTCGAGGCGCTTCCCGTCACCAAGAGCACGTCCTTGGCCCGGGAGAGGGCCACGTAGAGGAGGCGGAGGCCCTCCTCCTCCTCGGCCTGGGCCCAGGCCTTGCGCACCCGGGCGAAGGCCTCCGTCCCCCGCAAGGCCACCTGCCCCTCGGGCCCCACCGCCACGGGGTCCCGGAAGGGGGGGTCCTCCCGGGCCAGGTCAAAGACCGCCACCACGGGCCACTCCAACCCCTTGGCGGCGTGCACCGTGAGGAGGCTCACCCCCTCCGCGCCCTCGGGGAGCTCGCTGGCCTCGGGGTCCTGGGCGCGAACCTTGAGCCACTCCAGGAGGGCCTCGAGGTCGGGGAAGCGCTCGGAGGCCGCCAGGAGGAGCAGGGCGTCCAGGTTGGCCCGGGCCCTGGGGGAAAGCCTCCTCAGGAAGCCCTCCTCCCGGGCCAGGGCCTTCAGGGCCTCCAGGGGCTTGGCCCCGGCCAGCCCTTTCAGCCAGAGCAGCCGCTCCCGCACGGCCTCGGGCAGGAGGGTAAGGGGGTCCTCCGCCCGCAGGGCCTCTTCCACCTGGGCCAGGTCCAGCCCCACCCAGGGCCCCCGCAGAAAGGCCAGCAGGGAAAGGCGCTCCTCCGGTCCCCAAGGCCCCTCCAGGAGGGCGAGGCGCAGGGCGTGGTAGAGGTCCCGCACCTCGGGGCGGTTGAAGAAGCTCCGGCCCCGCCTGAGCCCATAGGGCACCCCGCGGGCGCGAAGGGCTGCCTCGAGGTGGGAAAGGCTGGTGCGGCTCCGGACCAGGACGGCCATGTCCTTAAAAGGGTAGCCCTCCCCGTGAAAGGCCAAGAGGCGCTCCGCCAGGAGGGCGGCCTCCCGCCTGCGCTTCCCCTCCAGGTCCCCCTCCCCCACCACCCAGTGGACCTCCACCCGCCCCTCCTCCTCCCGCTCGGGGGCCACCAAGACCCGCTCCTTTTCGGGGAAAAGGGCCACGAAGCGGTTGAGGAAGCGGGCCACCTCCCGGGCGTGGCGGAAGGTGCGGTCCAGGGAACGGACCTCCTCTGCCCGGGCCAGGGCCTGGCGGAAGACCTCCACCCGGGCGTTGCGGAAGAGGTAGATGGACTGCTTGGGGTCCCCCACGGCCACCACCTCCGCCCCCGCCTCCTCCAGGGCCTGGAAGAAGCGGCCCTGCAGGGGGTTCAGGTCCTGGTACTCGTCTATCAGCACGTGGGGAAAGCGCTCCACCACCCGCCTTAGGGCCCCGGGGTGGTCCAGGAGGCGGAGGGCCCAGGCCTCCAGGTCCCCGGGCCCCAGGGCTTCCCCGGTGCGGCGGCGGTACCTTTCCAAGACCTCCTGGAAAAGCCCCACCGCCTCCTCCGCCCCCGGGAGGGGGGTGAACCCCTCGGCCAGGGTGCGCTTCCGGTAAAGGAGGTGGAGGACCTCGGGGAGGGGGCCCGGGTCCAGGCCCCGGAGGTAGAGGAGGCTCCTCACCTCCTCCAGGAAAAGGGCCTCGGCCAAGAGCTCGTCCACCACCGCGAAGTCCGGGTCCAAGGAGAGGAGGGGGGCCACGTGGCGCAGGGCCTCCGCCAGGAAGCCGTGGATGGTGGTGAACACCGCCCCGTGCACCTCCCGCCTGGCCTCCTCGGCCCAAGGAGCCCCGGGCGCCCTCGCCAGAAGGTCCTCCACCCCCGCCCGGGCCCGGGCCCTCAGCTCCTCCGCGGCCTTGCGGGTGAAGGTGACGGCGGCGATGCGCCTTAGGGGAACGCCCCTTTCCACTAGGGCCAAGAGCTCCTTCACCAGGGTGTGGGTCTTGCCCGTGCCCGCCGAGGCCACGTAAAGCCTCACAGCTCCTCCTTCCGGCAGACGTCTTTGTAGGGGCAGGGGTGGCAATGGCTCCCGGGCTTTGGGGCGAAGGGGCTCCCCTGCCAGAGGGCCAGGGCCTCCTCCAGCCTGGGCTTGATGGCCTCCAGGGGCCCGATCCTATCCCCCTTGCGGAAAGGGCGCCTGGAGTAGGGGACGGGCTCGCCCAGCCAGGGCCAGGCCCAGAGGTGCACCGCCTCCACCCTGGGCTTGAACCTGCCGTCTAGGAGCTCCTCCAGGGCCTTCCACTCGGTCCAGCGCTTCCGCGCATCCCATTCGGGCTCGGCCCCCGCCGGGAGAAGGCGGTAGAGGTGCAAAGCCTCCCCCTCCCGCCGCACCCCGTCCAGGCGCAGGCGGTAGCCTTCCCTCTCCCAAAGCACGAAGAACCGCATGCCCTCCAAGTGGGCCCGGTGCCGCTCAAGCCAGGGCCCCACCTCCGGGTGGTTCCAAAGCCCTTCCCCTCCACGGGCGAGAAAGGACCAGCCCGAAAAGCCGTCCTCTTCCTCCCGCAGGGGAAAACGCTCCATGTACGCCCGGAAAGGGCACTCCAGGAGGCGCCTTAGGGTCTCCAGAAAAGGGGGCTCTTTCCCGCCCGAGGGCCAGGGGGACCGGAAAGGGGTGGGAGGCAGGGCCTCGAGGCGGCTCGCCGGGGGCAGGGGGTCGGGCCTTCGCCCCTGTTCCACGGGCGGGTAGGAACCGGAGGGCCCGGCCTCGGGGTAGAGGAGGAAGACCTCCTCCCCCCGGGTGGCCACCGCCTCGAGGAAGAGGGGGTCAAGGCCCCGGAGGCGCCTTGGAAGCCGGGAGAGGAGCCCCCGCCCCCTGAGCTCCTCCAGGAGAAAGTAGTCCTCCCCCTCCCCCAGGGTGTACCGCCCCGCCACCCAGTCCAGCACGTAGGCCCGCCGGGCCCGCACCCCCGTGGCCCGCAAGGGGGGAAGGACGGGGACGCCCCGCCCCACCCCGGGGGGCAGGGTCTCGTCCAAGAGGAGGCTCCGCCACCAGGCGAGGGGGTTTTCCCGGTCCACCCGGAGGGCCAGGCGGAGGCGGGAGAGGAAGGGTTCCTTGGCGGAAACCCCCACCCTTTCCAAGGCCTCCTCCGCCCAGGCCAAGGGGTCCGGCCCCGGGGCGCGCAGGGCCCGGAAGGCCTCCCACTCCGCCAGGAGGCCTTCCCGCTCGGCCAGGGCCTTAAGGGCCTCCTCCCCCGCCAGGCCCAGGCGCAAGGCCCGCCGGCCCAGGGCGGAAAACCCCAGGGCCAAGAGGTCCCGCCCCGAGGGGAAGGGGCTCAGGAGGGCCAGGACCTTTTCCCCGTCCTCGGTCTCCGCCAGGGCCCGCTCCCGGCCGTCCTCCAGGGGGAGGCCGTACTCCTCCTTGAGGAGAAGAAGCCCCCCGATGCGCTCCTCCGGGGCCACCACCAGCACCTCCTCCGGGGCCAGGCCCTCCCCCCCAAGCTCCCGTGGGGCCAGGGCCCGCTTCAGGGCCCGGAGGAGGTGGCGGGCCTCCTCCACGGGGTTGGCCAGGCGCCACACCTCCTTGCGCACCGGCCTAGGGGGAAGGGTTTCCCAGGGCTTTAGGCCCTGGGGCAGGACCTCGAGGGCAAGGAGCACGGGCACCTCCTGGGCCAGGCGCCGGAGGAAGGCCAAGTCCAAGGGCCCCACCTCCCGGAAACCGTCCACCACCACCAGGTGCGGCCTCGGGAAGAGGCGAAGGGGAACCTTGAGCGCCAGGCGGCGGAAGTCATCGTAATCCAGGCTTCCCCGCTTCAGGCGCTCGTAGGCCAGGTAGACCCGCCTCAGCCTCCCCGCCTCCCCCTCCTTGGGCAGGGCGAAGGGGGAAAGCCCAAAGCGCTTGAGCTCGGCGATGGCCCGGGCGAAAAGCCGGGCCTCCCCGGGGGCTACCCCAGGGCCATGGAGCTCCCGCAGGGCCTCGGCCACCAGGGCCACCCGCCCCGCCCCCGGAAGGAGGGGGCGAAGCCAACCCGCCTCGGCCAGCGCCCGGTAGTAGAGGGCCTGGAAGGAGAGGTACTCCAGGCCCAAAAAGGGCCCCTCCCTGCCGAAAAGCTCCTGAACGTAAACGCGCTGGTGGGGCAGGCCCACCCACCACACCCGCCCCCGCGCCCTAAGGGCTTCCAGGGCGTGGGCCAGGACGAGCCGGGTCTTCCCCGAGGCCGGGGGGCCTAAAAGGGGATAAAGCCCGGGCCCCAAAGCGGGCTTCATACGAGGGGCATTCTACCCCCTCAAGGGCCCTGGGGCAGGGGCAGGGGACGGAGGTCCTCCCCCAGACGCACCACCCCCACCACCCGGCCCCGGTGGAGGACGAAGCAGCGGTACTCTCCCGGCAGGACCACCACCCGCCGGGCCAGGGAGAACTCCCTCAGGAAAGGCAAGGGCCTACGGGGAAGGGGCCTGCCCCGGGGAGGGCCCAGGTGGGGGTAGGGTCTCTCCCCCTCCAGGGCCAGGAGGAGGAGGGGCCTCTCCCGCCCCAGGAGGACCAGGGTGGCCCCCCCCTCCCGGTAGAGGGCCAGGACCTCGAGGGCCCGCACCACCTCGGCGCAGCGCAGGAGGACGGCCTCCTCCGAAAAAGGCCCGGGCTCCCCCCCCAGGGCCATCCCAAAGAAGGCGAGGAGGAGCACGGGCCAGCGCATGGGTCAATCCCGGTGCGGCCTCAGAAGCCCCGCTCCGCCGAGATCAGGGCCAAGGCCGCCCGGGCCAGCATCCAGGCCCGGCCGGGCTCCTTCTCCAACCGGTTCTTGGCCTCGGCCACCAGGTCCTTCACCAAGGGGTCCTGGCCCCGGTAGTAGGCGAGCTCCTTCTCCGCCCGGTCCGAGACGGCCTGGGCCCGAGCCCTGAGGTCCACGCCTTTCCCGCCCCAGCCCTTCGGGCCGAAGCCGTGGTGAAAGCCCATGCGGGCCTGGGGCCGGGCCTTAAGCTTCGGCTCCCCTTGGGCGGCCCGGTAAAGCAAAAGGGCCGCCTGGGCCTCCCGGAGGACCTTGAAGTAGGCCTTGGCCTCGTGGCTCTTCTCCGCCCGGGCCTTCACCTCCTTGGCCCAGGCGAGGAGCTTCTCCTCCCCCCCCGCCAGCCCGGCCACCCGCTCCAGCTGGGAGAGGGCAAGGGCCGCCCGGGCCTCCATACGGTAGTCCGCCTGCTGGGCCAGGGAAAGGCCCGCCAAAAGAACCAGCGCGCCCAAAGCCGCTCCCTTCACTTCCCATCACCTCCCGGCGCCCAGGCTAGCCCTCCTCCCCAAAGGGCGCACCGGGGGAAACCTTAAGGGAAGCCAAAGGCAGGAAAAGCCCCACCCCTGCCCCCCCACGGTTTTCCGCCCGCGCCTTGCCCCCGTGGGCCCGGGCCACGGCGGCCACCAGGGCGAGGCCCAGGCCCGTCCCCTTCCCCCCGTGCACGAAGGGCTCCAGGACCCGGGGCAGGAGGGGCTCGGGGAAACCAGGCCCCGAGTCCACGAGCCAGACCCAGACCCCCTCTCCTTCCCGGGAAAGCTCCGCCCGCACGGGAAGCCTGCCGTGGCGGCGGGCGTTCTCCAGGACGTTCTCCACCGCCAGGGCCAAAAGCTCAGGGTCGGCCAGGACCACCCCCTCCCCCTCCGCCTCCACCCCCCTCTCCCGCAGGAAGGCCCGTAGGTCCAAGGGCCTTGGGGAAAGGGGGTGGGCCTCGAGGCGGGCGAGGCGGAGAAGCCCCGCGAGGAGGGCCTCCATGCGCCCGGCCTCCCGCAAGGCCCCCTCCAGGGCCCGGGGCTCGTTTTTGCGGCGGAGCACCTCCAGGTAGCCCTTGAGGGCGGTGAGGGGGGTGCGGAGCTCGTGGGAGGCGTGGCGGGCGAAGCGCCGGGCCGCCTCCTCCTTCTCGGCGAGCTCGGCGAGGAGCCTCCCCACCCGGGCGAAAAGGGCGTTCAGCGCCGCCACCACTGGCCTGAGCTCGGCCAGGCCCGGGTCGGGGAGGGGGCTTAGGTCCTCGGGGGCCCGGGCCCGCAAGGCCTTTTCCAGCTCCCGGAGGGGACGGAGGGCCCAGGAAAGGGCGAGGGCGGCGAGGAGGAAGACCCCAAGCAAAAGCCCCCCGCCCCAGGTGGCGTAGAGGAGGAGAAGCCGCCTCCCCAGGGCGGAAACCCCTTCCAGGGGTACCCCGAGGCCATAGGCGAGCCCCCCTTGGGCCAGGGCCACATAGAGCGTCCCCCGAAAGACCCCCTGGTAGACCCCTTCCGCCGCCAAAGCCGCGGGAAGCCCGGGGGGCAAAGGCCAGTCCCCGAGCTGGGTGAACCGGGCCACGCCCCCCCGGAGGACAAACCCCACCCCGCCCCCGAAGAGCTGGGCCAGGCGGAAAAGCTCAAGGAGGAGCTGCTCCTCGTCCCTCACCCCCTCCGCCTGGAGGAGGTAGAGCCGGGTATAGAGGGCCCGCCTCAGGTCCTCGCTCGCGGCCCGCTCCGCCTCCCGGGCGGAAAGCCAGGCCAGGGGGGCGAGGAGGAGGAGAAGGGCGAGGAGGAGGAGGGCGAAGAGCCTAGCCCTCAGGGAGGAAAAGGCGGTAGCCATACCCGCGCACCGTCTGGAGGGGGCTGGGCTCCCCCAGGGCCTTCCGGAGGGCGGAGAGGTGGACCTCGAGGGTGGCAGGCTCCACGGGCTCCCCCCAGACCCTAAGCATCAGGGCTTCCTTGGGAATCACCTCCTCCGGGCGTTCCAAGAAGACCTTGAGGAGGAGGAAGGCTTTGGGGGAAAGGGCGAGGCGCCTTTCCCCGCGGAAGGCCTCCATGCGCCTAGGGTAGAGGCGGAGGTCCTTGTAGGCGAGGACCTCCTCCCGCCTCCTCGCCCGGCGGGCCAGGGCCTCGAGGCGGGCCAGGAGCTCCTGGAGGCTGTAGGGCTTCACCAGGTAATCGTCCGCCCCCTCCCTCAGCCCCTTTACCCGCCACTCCACCTCCTCCAGGGCGGTGAGGATGAGGACCGGCACCTCCGAGCGGGCGCGGATCTCCTTGAGGAGGGAAAACCCGTCCCCCTCGGGCAGGAGGATGTCCAGGACCACCGCCTCGGCCCAGGGAAGGAGCCCTAAGGCCTCTTTGGGCCGGTCCACGGCCCGCACTTGGTACCCCTCCAGGGAGAGGCCAAGCTCCAAGGCCTCCCGCACCCCGGGGTCGTCCTCCACCAGAAGAACCCTCATGCCGGATTCCGCCAAAGGGCAAGGGCCCGCACCGGGGCGTAGACCTCCAGGGGGGGAAGGGGCTCGCCGGTCCTGAGGTCTAGGCGGTGGATGCGGGTGCTCCCCCGCCGGGCGGCGTAGAGGATGCCCCCAAAGGGAAGAAGCTCCACCAGGCTCATGCGGTCCTCCCCTTCCAGGAGGGGCAGGGCGTAGGAGCCAAGGAGGGCCCCGGAGAGGTCCAGCTCCCGCACCTTGCCCGCCTCGGCATCGTAAAGGTAAAGCCTCTCCCCCGAAGCCCCCACGCCCCCCAGGAGCCTGAGGTCCTCGCTCTCCTTGGAGCGCCGGAAGGCGTAGCGGGAGAGGTAGCGCCCGTCCAAGGAAAGCCGCTGCACCTGGCGGTTGCCGTAGTCCAGGACGAAGAGGAACTCCCCCGAGGCCACCAGGGCCTTGGGGTCTTGAAAGCTTCCCCGGCCCGGGCCGTGTCCCCCGAAGCGGGCCTGGTAGTGGCCCTTCAGGTCCAGGCGGGTGATGGTGGCCGTCTCCCCGTCCAGGACGAAAAGGGCGCCGTCGGCCACGGCCAGGCCCAGGGGAAAGAGGAACTCCCCGGGCTTCATGCCGTAGGGCCCCACGGAGAGGAGGAGCTCCCCTTCGGGGGAGAAGCGGTGGAGCATCTTGGCCCCGTGCTCAAAGACCGAAACCCAGACCCCCCCCTCGGGGTCGGCGGCCACCGCCAGGGGCGGGGCGGGGAAGTGCCCGGGGGCCGAGCCGATGCCCGAGAGGAGGCGGGCCGGGGTGCCCTCGAGGTCCAGAAGGCGCACCGTGCCCTTCTTGGCCTCCACCCCGAGGAGGAGGTAGTGGGGATGGGCAAGGCCCCGCTCCTCGTCCCAGGGGCCCTCCAGGACCCGGATGACCTCTTCCAGGGCGGGCCGCTTGGCCGGGTCCTTCTCCAGCATCTTGAGCACCAGGTCGGAGAGGGCCTGGGGGATCTCGGGCCTAAGCTGCTTGGGGGGCGTGGGCATCTGGAAGATCTGCTGGTGGATCACCGTCTCGTACCCCCCGGTGAAGGGGGGCTGTCCGGTCAGGGCCTCGTAGAGGACGATGCCCAGGGAGTAGATGTCCGAGCGGTGGTCCAGGTTCTGCCCCTTGGCCTGCTCGGAGCTCATGTAGACCGGGGTGCCGATCCGGACCCCGGTGATGGTGAGGCGGGTGAGGACCTTCCCGGCGGCGATGCCGAAATCCATGAGGCGCACCCCCCTCGGGTCCACCCCGTCCTCCCGGAGGGCCCCCTTGAGGACCATGATGTTCCCCGGCTTGATGTCCCGGTGGACGATGCCCTGGGCGTGGATGTGCCGGAGGGCGTCCGCCACCCGGGCGAGGATGGCGGCGGCCTGCCTGAGGTTCAGGCGCCGCTCCTCAATGAGCTTGTCCAACCCCTCCCCCTCCAAAAACTCCATGGCGATGAAGTGGACCCCGTCCACCTGGCCGTGGTCGTAGACCTTGACGATGCTGGGGTGGTCCAGCTTGGCCAGCACCTCCGCCTCCCGGTGGAAGCGGCGGACGAAGCGGGGGTCGCCCACGAAGCGCTCCTGGGGCACCTTTAAGGCCACCAGGCGGCCCGTCTTCTTGTCTTTGGCTTTGTAGACCGTGGCCATCCCCCCCACCCCCACCTTCTCCAGGACCTCGTAGCGCTGGGAGAGGGCCTTTTCCTCCTCCGTGGTCTTGGTGCGGGTGGGGTTCTTTTCCCGGGCGGGCCTCCGCCTGGGGGACCTGCGCCTAGGACCCAGGTACACCCGGGGAGCCGCCAGGGTCCCCAGGGCCAGGAGGAGCCAGGGGAGGGCCGCCTCCGGCCGCACCCCGAGGGCCATCCCCGCCCCGGCAAGGAGGGCGAGGAGGAGGAAGAGGGGCCAAGGGGAAAGCCGCGCGGCCAAGGCCGCGGTGAGGAGAACGAGGAGGAGGGAAAGGAGCAGGTGCATCACTCCACCCTGAGGGCCACGGCGGTGATGTTGTCGTCCCCGCCGCGCCTAAGCGCCTCGGCCACCAGGGCCTCGAGGCTCCCCTGCAGGTCCTTGCCGAGAAGCCACTCCTCTTCAGGCAAGAGGCCGTAAAGCCCGTCGGTCACCAGGAGCACCCCTTCCCCCGGGAGGAGGCGCACCGGGAGGAGGTCAAAGCGGGCCTCGGGAAGCCCCAGGGCCCGGGTGAGGACGTGGCGGTAGGGGTGGCGCTCCGCCTCGGTGGGGGTCAAAACGCCTTCCCGCACCCGCTCCGCCACCCAGGAGTGGTCCTCCGTGAGGCGGGAAAGCCCCTGGGGACCGAAGCGGTAGGCCCGGGAGTCCCCGATGTGGCCCACCACCCCCTCCTTCAGCCAGTCGGCGTAGAGGAGGGCGGTGAGGGTGGTGCCCATCCCCCGCTTTCCGAGCCTTTCCGCCTCCCCCTCCACCCTCCTTTGGGCCAGAGTGAAGGCCTTCTCCATCACCCTGGGGAGCCCCACGGCGGAGCGGCCTCCCTTCAAGTGCTCGGCGTAGGCCCGCGCCGCCTGGGAGAGGGCCTCAATGGCCACCTTGCTCGCCCACTCCCCCGCCTCCATGCCCCCCATGCCGTCGGCCACCGCCAGGAGGAGGAGGTCGCCCGGGGGCACCTCGAGGCGGAGCACCCGGTGGAAGTCCTCGTTGTTCTGGCGGCGCCCCACGTGGGAAACGGCGGCCACCTGGAACCGGGGGGCGAGGCGCATCCCGTCCATTGTATAGGATGGGAGCGTGGAGCGCCTGGCCGACCTGGTGGACCTCTACGAGTACCGGGTGGAGGACCTTCTCCAGGGCCGCACCCCCAAAGGGGGGAAGCGGGCCCTCCTGGAGCTTAGGGCCCTCCTGGCGGACTCCCGCCTCCCCCCGCCCCTCGCCAAGCGTTTCCGCCAGGCCGACGCCCGCCTCCGGGCCCTGCGGGGCGGGACTCCCCAAGCCCCCCCGGCTCCCCCAGACCTCCCCGCCCTCCTCCTCGAGGAGCCCGAAGCCCCCCAGGAGGACGAGATCCAGGAGCGCCTCAAGAGGATCTCCCTGAAGGTGTGGCGCCTCCTCGCCGAGCGGGAGGTGAAAAACCGGGCCAAGGACTTCCTCTCGGGCAGGCGTGAGGAACTGAGGCTCGTCCACGCCTTTCTGCAGAACTACGGGGCCTACCGGGAGCAGGAGGGCTTCCGGCGGGACTTCAACCTGGCCCGCTTCGTCCCCACCCACCCCATCCCCGCCCTCTCGGACCCCCTGGTGGACCTCGAGGACCCCAAGGTGGCCGAGGCCCTCCTCCTGGAGTACCTGGAGACCGCCCTGCGCCTGCCCCAGGACCTCCCCCTGCCCCCCGAGGAAACCCGCACCTACGTGCGCCGCTTCCTCAACCGCCTCCTGGACTGGGACGGGGCCTACGGCCTCTCCCCCAGGCGGGACCTCGCCGCCCTGAGGCGGGCCCTGGAGGAGGCGCGAAGGCTCGGGGCAGGGCCTAAGGAGATCGCCCGCCTGGAGGAACGCCTCAAACAGGAGGCCCTGGAAGAGCGGCGGAGGGAGCTCCTCCTGGAGGAGGAGAGGCGCCGGTTCCGCGTGGCCCTGGAGAAGGTCCTCGCCCTCCTCAACCTCCTCCCCACCCCTCAAGGGGAAACCCCCTGGCCCGAGGTGCCCCCCCCTGGCCGGGTGGGAGAGAACCTGGCCACCCTTCCCTTGCGGCCGGGCCGCGTTCCCCTGGGCCCCCTCACCCTCACCCTGAGCCAGGCCGAGGGCCGCTGGCACCTGGGCCTTGGGGGCGAGGACCACCCCCTGGAGGAGACCTTGGTCCTCCCCTGGGAGGACCTCGAGGTCTGGGCGGTGCGGGAGGAAGACCTCCTCCACCTCAGGCTGGAGGCCCGAAGCGGTCTCCGCCTCTACGAACTGCTCTCCGAGGGGCGGGTGGTGGCCCTCCTCCTCAGCCCTAAGGGGGACTACGCCCACCTCCGCCTCCTCCGGGCCCTCTCCGCCAGGCTCAAGGGGGAGTTCCAGCCCGAGGCCTTCGGGCCCGGCCTGGCGGAAAAGTACCGCCAAGCCCCGGAAGAGGCTCTCCTGGACTTCGCCCGCAAGGGCCTGGAGCTGACCCTAAAGCGCCTGGGGCCCCAAGACCCCCTTCCCTTTCTCCTGGAGGTGGGCCGGGCCCTGGGCCTGGAGGGGGAGGCCCATACCCTGGGCGAGGCCCTCCGGGAATACCTGGGCCGCCGTCCCCCCACCCAGGAGACCCTGGGGGGCGAGGTCCACCTCCTTTCCCTCTCCCCCGAGCCCCAGGCCCTCAAGGTGGGGAGTAGCGTCCTCTCCCTCCGCCTCAGGGAGGACACGGCCTACGTGGGCCAGGCGGGGGAGGTGCCAAAGCGGCTCAAGGACCTCCTCCTCTACCGCCTGCCCGAGGGAACCCTGGTGCTCGCCCGGGAGGGGCGCAGGGTGGCCTACCTGGTCCTCCACCCCGAATCTTGATACAATCCCCACCTTACGCCACAAGGCCTTCGCCCGGCTCATCCTCTCCTACCTGGTCTCCCAGGCGGGGAGCAAGGTCCACCGGGTGGCCGGGGGTGGGTTCGCCGGGCTTCGGCTTCGTGGAGGCGTCCATGGCCCTCGAGACCATCAGCGCCGTGATGAACGCCGCCGTGCTCCTCGGCACCATGCTGGGCGGAGCCCCAGAGGGGCGGATCGGCGCCCCAGCGGTCTTCGTCCTGGCCGGGGCCGGGGTGGCCTTGGCCTCCGGCCACACCCTCTTAAGGGGAGGCGTGCCCGCCCCTAGGCAAGCCCCCAGGACCACCCAGGCCTGAGCCCCCCACGCTCCCAAAGAGCCGTACGACCCGGCTTTGGGGCGGAGGATTCGCGCCAAAGGGGTACGACCCCCGGTCAGGGGCGAGCTAAGTGCCCGCGCGTTGGCTTCGCAACATGGGATACCCGAGCTGAGGCTATGGGAAAACGCTTTTGGGGCCCCCACCGCGGCTTTTGCCGCGGTGGGGTACTTAGGCCTCCTTCAGCCAGCGGGCGGCCTCGAGGGCGTAGTAGGTGAGGATCCCCTGGGCCCCGGCGCGGCGGAGGGCAAAGAGGCTTTCCAGCACGGCCCGCCTTTCGTCCAGCCAGCCTTTCAGGGCCGCGGCCTTCAGCATGGCGTACTCCCCGGAGACCTGGTAGGCGAAGAGGGGCTTGGCGAAGCGCCCCTTCAGGGCGGAAAGCACGTCCAGGTAGGGGAGGGCGGGCTTCACCATGAGCATGTCCGCCCCCTCCAGGTCGTCCAAGGCCGCCTCCCTCAGGGCGTCCCACAGGCCCGCCCGGGGGTCCATCTGGTAGCCGGAGCGGTCGCCGAAGCCCGGGGCACTCTGGGCCGCCTCCCGGAAGGGCCCATAGAAGGCGGAGGCGTACTTCACGGCGTAGGAGAGGATGGGCACGTGGGCGAAGCCTCCCCGGTCCAAGGCCTCCCGGATGGCCTTGACCTGCCCGTCCATCATGGCGCTTGGGGCCACCACGTCCGCCCCCGCCTGGGCCTGGGAGAGGGCGGTCTTGGCGAGGAGGTCCAGGGTGGCGTCGTTGTCCACGTAGAAGCCCAGAGGGCCTTCCCTCACCACCCCGCAGTGGCCGTGGTCCGTGTACTCGCAAAGGCAGGTGTCGGCCATGACCAGAAGCTCGGGAAACTCCTGTTTTAGAAGCCTTAGGGCCCGCTGCACCACCCCGTCCTCGGCGTAGGCCCCCTGGCCCAGGGGGTCCTTGGCCTCCTGTGGCAGGACGCCAAAGAGGATCACGCCTCCAAGGCCCGCCCTCAGGGCCTCCTCCCCCGCTCGGGGAAGCTCGGCGAGGGGGTAGCGGAAGACCCCGGGCATGGAGGAAACCTCCTCCTTCTCCCCGCCCTCCTTCACGAAGAGGGGGAGAACGAGGTGCCTGGGGGAGAGCTCCACCTCGGCCACCAGGGGGCGGAGAAGGGGCGAGCGAAGCCTTCTTGGGCGCTCCATGCCTCCACTATACTCATGGGGGAGGGAGCATGAACCTGCAGAAGCTCTTGAAGGAAGCCCAGAAGGCCCAGAAGAAGGCCGCCGAGGTCCAAGAGCGGCTGGAGCGAATGACCGTGGTGGGCTCGGCCCAGGGCCTGGTGGAGGTGGAGGCGAACGGCCACGGCAAGATCCTCGCCCTGAGGCTTAAGCCCGAGGCCCTGAAGGCCTTCCAGGAAGACCTCGAGGGCCTCGAGGACCTCCTTTTGGTGGCCATCCAGGACGCCCAGAGGAAGGCCCACGAGCTCTCGGAAAAGGAGATGGCCCGGGAGCTCGGGGGCGTGGGGGACATGCTGGGGAAGCTCCTTTAGATGCGCTACCCGGAAAGCCTCCTCAAGCTCACCCGGGCCCTCTCCCGCCTGCCCGGCGTCGGCCCCAAGACCGCCCAGAAGCTGGCCCTCTTCCTGGCCTTCCACCGGGAGGAGGCCGAGGAGCTGGGGGCGGCCTTGGCGGGCCTGGAGGGCCTGGGGGTCTGCCGCGAGTGCGGCAACCTGGCCGAGGGGGAGCTCTGCCCCATCTGCCGGGACGAGGACCGGGACCGCTCCCTCCTCGCCGTGGTGGAGAGCGTGGCCGACCTGTACGCCCTGGAGCGGAGCGGGGAGTTCCGGGGCCTCTACCACGTCCTGGGAGGGGCCCTGAACCCCTTGGAGGGCATCGGCCCCAAGGAGCTCAACCTGGAGGGCCTCTTCCGGCGGCTTAAAGGCGTGGAGGAGGTGGTCCTCGCCACCTCCATGACCGTGGAGGGGGAGGCCACCGCCCTCTTCCTCGCCGAGGAGCTGAAGAAGCGGGGGGTGCGGGTGACCCGGCCCGCCTACGGCCTCCCCGTGGGGGGGAGCCTGGAGTACGCCGACGAGGTGACCCTGGGCCGGGCCCTGGAGGGGAGGAAGCCCCTCTGAAGCCATCCGGCCCGGGAAGGGCGCGCTTTCAGCGAAGATGAGACGTCCCGAAAGCCCTACCGAAACCCTCTTGCAGGACCTCCTGGACCGGGTGGACGGGGCTTTCGCCGCCGCCATCGGCACCCTGGAGGGCCTCTTGGTGGAAGGGGTCGGCCGGAGACGGGTGGACCTGGAGGCAGCCGTGGCCGAGCACGCCGCCCTCCTGCGCCAGGCCCGGGCCGCCTACGCGGGAAGCCTAGGCACCCCCAGGGTAGAGGAGCTTCTGGTGGGGGGGCATCCCGTGGTAGGCTATGCCCGAATGGTGCGCGCTGGCTCCACATCCCGGGAGGGTTGGGCCTTTAGGCAAGGGTCTTCGGACCTCTTCCTCCTCCTTCTTCTAGAGGCCGAGGGCAACCTCGGCCAGGCGCGGTGGCAAACGGCCAAGGCCAGGGAAAGGCTTTGGGAGGTGGCGGGATGGCTTACCTAGAAAGCCTGGCCCCCCTAGGGGTGCGGCGGGCGGTCCTCACGGGGCTGGACGGCCTGGTGATTGAGGCCCTGGGCCGGGGCGCCCCCCCCGCCGAGGTCCTGGCGGCGGAGCTCGCCTCCCTGGTGCGCCACATGGCCCCTCTGGCCGAGGCCCTCTCGGGGGACGTGCGCCGCTTCACCCTGGCCACGGACCAGCAGGAGGTGCTGGCCCTGAGGGTGGGGGAGTACATCCTGGGGGCAGTGATCGAACGGGGCATGGACCGCAAGGCCATCGGCCAGGAGCTTTCCCGCATCGCCCTAAAGGTGCAGGGCCTCTAGGAGGAGAGATGGTGGAGGAAGCCCTCAAGGAACTCAAGGCCACCCGGGGAGTGCGGGTGGCGGCCCTGCTCAGCGAGGACGGCTTTGTGGTGGAGGAGGTTCGCGAGGAGGGGGCTCCGGAGCCCGGCCTCCTCTCCGCCCGGGCCGCCACCGCCTTGGGCACGGCCCAGGCCCTGGCCCAGGGCTTGGGCCAGGAAGACCTGGAAGAGGTCATGATAGAGTACCCAGAAGGGGCGCTGCTTTTGGCGCCCCTTCCTGGGCATCACCTTCTCCTTTTCCTGGACGGGGTGAAAAGCCTAGGCCGGGCACGGCTCACCCTAAAAAGGGTGTTGCCCAAGCTAGAGGAGGCCCTTAAATGAGCGAACTCAAGTTGGACATCCAGATAGACAAGGACACCGCCCTAGGCCGCTACACCAACCTGGCCCTCATCGCCCACACCAAGAACGAGTTCATCCTGGACTTCGCCCTGCTCCAGCCCCAGGGCGGGGCCATGGTGGTGAGCCGGGTCATCACCAGCCCCCAGCACGCCAAGGCCCTCCTAAGGAGCCTGGCGGAAAACGTGGCCCGCTACGAGGAGACCTTCGGCCCCATCCCCGAGCCCGTGGCGGAGAACCAGGCCTAGGCCCCCCGGCCCTACAGGTTTTCCCGCCACCAGTCCAGGTAGGCCCTAAGCCGGGCGATCCTTCGGTCCGGCCGGCCCGAGCGGGAAAGCTCGTGCCCCTCCTCCGGCACCCGGAAGAAGCGGGTCCGCACCCCGAGGTGGAGGAGGGCCGTGTACCAGGTCTCCCCCTGGTCTATGGGACAGCGGTGGTCGGCCTCCGAGTGGACCACGAGGGTGGGGGTCCGGACCCGGTGGACGAAGCGGAGGGGGCTCTTCTCCCAGAGCACCTCGGGCCTTTCCCAGGGCCTGGCCCCAAGCTCCAGGTAGGTGAACCGGGGGCCGATGTCGCTCGCCCCGAAGAAGCTCAGCCAGTTGCAGATGCTCCGGTCGGTGACCGCCGCCCGGAAGCGCTCGGGGTGGCGGGCCGTGAGCCAGTTCGTCATGTACCCCCCGTAGCTTCCCCCCGCCACCCCCACCCGCTTAGGGTCCAGGGGAAAGTGGGCGAGCACGTGGTCCAGGAAGCCCAGGAGGTCCCGCTCGTCCCGCTCCCCCCACTCTCCCTCCAGGAGGGCGAAGTCCTGGCCGTAGCCCGTGGAGCCCCGGGGGTTGGAGAAGGCCACGGCGTAGCCCGCCCGGAGGAAGAGCTGGAACTCCAGCATGGGGGCCTCGCCGAAGGCGGTGTGGGGCCCCCCGTGGATGTAGAGGATCACCGGGTGGGGCCCCTCCCCCTCGGGCAGAAGGACCCACCCCGGGACCTCGTGCCCCTCGGGGCTTGTCCACTCGGTGTAGAGGGGCTCGGCCAGGTCCAAGACCCCGGCGTTGGGGTCAAAGGTGCCCAAGGGGCCCTCGAGGCGGGCCGGGCGGGTGAGGCCCTCCTTGAGGAGGAAGAGCCCCCGCTCCGTGAGGGCGAAGGCGAGAACGCTTCCCTCCTCGGTGAGGGCCTCCACCCTCCCCTCCAGGTCCACCCGGTAAAGCCTCGCCCTCCCGGCCTCGGTGCGCACCACGTAGACCCCGTCCCCGCCCCACTTGGGGCCTTGGGCGTGCTGGCCAAAGCGGAGGTCGGAGTTCAGGGAGTTCCCTAGGCTCCCCTCCAGGAGCACCCGGGCCTCGCCCCCCTTGAGGTGGTAAAGCCTCGCCTCCGTCCCCCCGCCCCGCTCAAAGGCGTGCCCCAGGAAGAAGAGGCCCTCTGGGCTCCACTCCAGGCCGAAGATGGGGCCCACACCCCCGTAGACCCTCTCCAAGCGCCCCTCCCGGAGGAGGTAGAGGGCATCCCGACCCTCCATCTGGGCCTCGAGGTCCTCGGGCATCACCAAATAAAGGCCCTCGGGGGCGTAAACCATTTCCTTGGGGGCGGGGTAGCGGTCCAGGAGGAGACGGGGCCTCCCCTTCTCCAAGGCGTAAAGGGCCACGTTTCCCTCGGGGAGGAGGCCTCGCCCGTCAAACTTGAAAGGCCAGCCCTCAAAGACGCGGGGCGCCCCGGGCCTTGGGGCCTCCTTCAGCGCCAGGAAGACCACCTCGCCCCCCGGGCCCAGGGCGTAGTCCAGCACCCCGGCCGTCTCCGTGAGCCTTTCCGCCTCGCCCCCCCGAAGGTCCAGGCGGAAAAGCTCTTCTCCCTCCCCCACCTTGCGCAGGAAGTAAACGTACGGGTGGGCGTAGCGGGGCCTTCTCGCCCCCTCCTGGGTGAGGAAGCGCAGGCTCCCGTCAAAAAGGGCCAGGCGGGAACGGTAGCGGGGAGGGTCCCCCTCCTGGATCTCGGTGAGGAGGAAAAGGGGGAAGCCCTCGGGGCCGGGGACGAGATCCGAAAGGAAGCGGAGCTTCAGCAAGACCTCGGGCTCCATGCCCCCATGATACTGACCGGTCATTCGCGCACCGGGGCGCCGGGGCCCTGGGGTAAGCTTGTCCCATGGACCGGGACGAGCTGGTGCGGTATCTGGACGCCTACCTTAGGCTCCAGGCCTTCCCAGAGGACCCCTCCCTAAACGGCCTCCAGGTGGAGGGGAGGCGGGCGGTGCGCAAGGTGGGGGCGGCGGTGGACGCCGGGGAGGCCATCTTCCGGAGGGCCCTGGAGGAGGGGGTGGACTTCCTCCTGGTGCACCACGGCCTCTTCTGGGGGAAGCCCTTTCCCCTCGTGGGCCACCACAAGCGCCGCCTGGACCTCCTCTTCCAGGGGGGCATCAACCTTTACGCCGCCCACCTCCCCCTGGACGCCCACGAGGAGGTGGGGAACAACTTCGTCCTGGCCCGGGACCTGGGCCTGGTGGACCTCGAGCCCTGGGACGTGGGGGTGAAAGGGCGCTTTCCCATCCCCACCCCCCTCCTCCAGGTGGCGGACCGCCTGGGCCAGCTCACGGGGATGCAGCCCCTGGTGCACCAGGGAGGCCCGGACCACGTGGAGACCGTCATCCTGGTCTCGGGGGCGGGGGTAAGCCTCCTCCCCAAGGTGGACGCCGACCTCTTCATCACCGGGGAGCCCAAGCACAGCGTCTTCCACGAGACCTTTGAGCGGGGGCTCAACGTCATCTACGCCGGCCACTACGACACGGAGACCTTCGGGGTGAAGGCCCTCGCCGCCCACCTCGAGGCCCGCTTCGGCCTCCCCTGGGTCTTCCTGGACCACCCCACGGGGCTTTGATGAAGGGGGTCTTCCTCACCCTCGAGGGCCTGGACGGGAGCGGCAAGTCCACCCAAGCCCGCCTCCTCGCCCGCTTCCTGAAGGCAAGGGGCCTCCGGGTCCGCCTCACCCACGAGCCCGGAGGGGGCATAGGGGAGGTCCGGACCCTCCTCGCCCAGGACCTTTCCCCCGAGGCCGAGTACCTCCTCCTCAGCGCCGACCGGGCCGAACACGTGCGCAAAGCGATCCTCCCCGCCCTGGAGGAGGGGGCCTGGGTGGTCTCGGACCGCTACCTGGACTCCAGCCTCGCCTACCAGGGCTTCGGGCGCGGGCTTCCCCTTTCCTGGCTGAAAGAGGTGGCCGAGCGGGCCACCCTGGGCCTAAAGCCCCGCCTCACCTTCCTCCTGGACCTTCCCCCGGAGGAGGCCCTGAGGCGCCTGGAGGGAAGGGCCAAGGACCGCTTTGAGGAGGAGGGGCTGGCCTTCTTCCGGAGGGTGCGGGAGGGCTACCTCGCCCTCGCCCGGTCCGAGCCCGAGCGTTTCGTAGTCCTGGACGCCACGAGGAGCCTCGAGGCGGTGCAGGGGGAAATCCAAGCCCGCCTGAGGGCCCTCCTGCCATAATGGGCCTATGCGCCTCCTTGTCCTCCTCGCCCTCCTTGGCCTTCTCGCCCTGGCCCAGGGGCTCACCTTCCCCCGGAGCACCCTCTACGTGGAGGGAAACGGCAAGCGCTACCCCCTCAAGGTGGAGGTGGCGGACACCCCTGAGCGCCAGGCCCAGGGCCTCATGTTCCGGAAAAGCCTAGGAGAGGACGAGGGCATGGTCTTCCTCTTCCCCACCCCCACCGCGGGAGGGTTTTGGATGAAGAACACCCTCATCCCCCTTTCCATCGCCTTCTTCAACCGAGAAGGGATCGTCCTCCGCATCCTGGACATGGCCCCCTGCAGGGCCGACCCCTGTCCCGTCTACTACCCCGGGGTGGTCTACCAGGGGGCCCTCGAGGTGAACCAGGGCTGGTTCCGGAGGCGCGGCCTCAGCGAGGGCGCCCGGGTGGGGGGCGAGGCCCTGAGGCTCTGGCCCAGGTAGTGGAGTGGAGCGAAACCCCCTCTTCCCCCTCGCCGCCTTCCTCCTCCTTATCCTCCTCTCGGTCTTCTCCCTTCTCGGCTACCTCCTGGCCTTCCGCAGGCTCCCGCCCCCTCCCCCCACCACCCCCATCCGGGTGGAGACCCCGGAAGGCACCAAGGTCCTGAAGGGCCGCCTGGCCCGCACCCCCGAGGCCTGGGCTCGGGGGCTCGGCCTACGGCAAGAGCCCCTCGAGGCCCTCCTCTACCTCTTCCCCGAGGCCACCGACGCCCCCTTCACCACCCAGGGGTACCGCTTCGGGGTGGTGGTGGCCTTCCTGGACGGGGAAGGCCGGGTGCTCCGGGTGGCCCACCTGAGGCCGGGGGAAACCTACGCCCCCGGCACCGCCTACCGGGGAGCCTTGGAAGTGCGGGAGGGGCTCCTTACCTTCGCCCCTGGGGACCGGGTGCGCTGGCCCTAGGTCGGCTTGCGCCGGCCTGAAGTGGCCTTATACCCTTTTGGCGTGAAGCCTTAGAGCCCTTTGGGACCCCTTTTCCGGGTTTCCATGCCGGCTTGCGCCAGCATGGGGTGGTATTACTCCTTGCTCTCCTCGCCCCCGGACTTGCCCTCGCCGTCCTTCTTGGCGTAATCCTTCACGTGCCAGCCCGACCCCTTGAAGATGATGGCGGGCGGGGTGATGACCCTTTTAAGGGGCTCTCCCGTCTCGGGATGGGCCGCAAGGGGCTCGTCGTGGAAGCCCTGCTCAAACTCGTAGTAGTTGCCCGTCTGCAAGCCCTTGTAGACGTAGACCGGCATACCCTACCCTCCTAGACCCATTTTGACACTCCAATAGCTTGAGTGTCAAGGCGGGGACGTAGTACCCTCCCCCCGTGGACAAGCCTGCCCTGCGCCGCCTCGCCCTGCGGGTCTGGCGCACCCTGGACCGGGAAACCCTCTCCCGCCAAGTCCTCTCGGCCCTCCTCCCCTGGCTTCGGGAACGGGGCTTCCGTCACATCCTCCTCTACCACCCCCTCCCCCACGAGCTGGACCTCACCCCCCTGGTGGAGGCCTACCCCGTCCGCTACTACCTCCCCAAGGTGGCCGGGGAGGGCCTAAGCGTCCACCCCTGGGGCCCCTTGGCGCCAGGGCCCTTCGGCCTTAAGGAGCCCACCACCGAGGCCGTGGACCCTGGGGTCTTGGAGCTCATCGTGGTCCCGGGCCTCGCCTTTGACCGGGAAGGCTTCCGGCTGGGCCACGGCAAGGGGTACTACGACCGCTTCCTCTTTGGAGTGAGGGCCCTCTCCCTGGGGGTGGTGCCCGAGGCCCTCCTCCTGCCTCGCCTTCCCCGGGACCCCTGGGATATTCCCGTGGCCTTCCTGGCCACGGAAAGGGGGGTACGGCGGTCGGATGCCCAGGGCCCGGGATCCGAGGGGTGCTAAACTCCCTCCATGCGGGGTGCTCTCCTGGACCGGGAGTTTATGCCCTTTACCAAAGGGCACTTGGGAGGTGAATCCGCTGCAGCTTGTCCTCCATCACCGTCAGGAGGCGATCTTTGTCCTCCAGGGCCAAGCCCTTGGGTCGGCTCAAGGGGAGTTCCGCCAAGAGCACCTTGTCCACCGGGCGGACCGGGATGGGGTTCCGCTCCTCCAAACCCCCTTCGTCCCAAGCGCTGAAAGCGATGTCCTCCCCGGCGTTGAGGTCGACCCGGTACAGGCGGGCACTTCCCGGTTGGGCCTCGAGGACCAGCAGGTTCTTGGGATCGGGCCAGGCCACCCCCGCCACCTCGGCCTCAGGACCGTCCAAAAGGTAAGCGTACTCTGCGTACAGGCCCACGGGGTTGCTCAGAAGAAGCACCAGGCGCACCACCCGGCTTGGGCAATCGCAAAGAGGCCGGGCATTCACCAGCAAGAGGTAGTTGCCCGAGGGGTCCAGGGCCAAATGCCCCTCACCCATTCGGCGGAGCACCGGAGGAAGGACCTCTTTGCCCCCGCCCGCCCCTAGGGGAACATACCGGTTCTTGCCGTCCTCCAGGACACCCCCTTGCAAACGCCAGGGAGGCAACGCCACCCCGGCCCCCGCGGGCCCCGCCTCCTTGGCCTCACCTGCGGCCCACAGCCAGGCCTTCTCACCCACCACCCAAACCTGCCCCCGGGCCATACCCACCCAGCTGGCGGGCAGGTCCAAGGGCTCCTTGGCCACCGCTGGGGCAAGGGTGCCCGGGGACTGCCTGGGTGGCGAGGGAGGGGAAGGCTGGGCTTCCTGGGTCTTAGGTCCAAGCTTGCCCAACCCCTCCAGCAAGGACCTCAAGGCAGCCAGGACCCGGGCCATCTGGTAGCGGTTGACCGGGGCCTCGAGGCCAAAAGAGCCGTCCGGGTTCAGGTCCATAAGCCCCGCCCCCACCACCCGGCGCACCGCCGGGGCTGCCCAGTGAACCTCGGACACGTCCCAGGGCAACAGGGCTTCCCTGGCCACCCCCAGCCGCTCCAAGATGCGCGCAAGCACCGCGGCCAAGGCAGCCCGGTTCAAGGGCTCCTGCCCCCGAAAGGTCCCGTCGGGGTAACCGGTAACAAGCCCCCAGGCCACGGCCAAGGATAGGGGCTCCAGGGCCCAATGCCCGGGGGGCACGTCCTTAAAGGCCACCGGCTTGCCCTCCACCCCGAGATCCTTCAGCACCCGCCCCAAAACAGTCCCCAGCTGGTAGCGGTTCAAGACCTCATGCCCGCGAAAGGTTCCGTCGGGATACCCCTGAATCCACCCGGCCCGCACCACCGCCTCCACCTGCTCCGTGAGAGGGCCTTGGGGCACATCGGAGAAGGCAGCCCAAGCCAGACCGCCCAAAACCGAAAAGGCCAACAACCCGATGCCTTTCATGCAACCCCCTTCCCCAAAATACCCCTGGGGGCCGGAAAGCATCCAGCCCCCAGCACACCCCCACAACGTTTCTAAAGCACCGGGAGCTCGGCCACGGTAGCCACTTCCAAGGAGGGGTTTCCCTGCCTAAAGGCGGCGATCCGCCCCACCACGTGCCCTCCCGCCCGGACCACCATCCTCTCCATGGCCTTCATGGTCTCCCCGCTCGCCACCACATCGGAAACCAGGGTCACCTTCTGGTTGAGGAGCTTCTCGGCGAAGCGGCGGTCCAGCCAGAGCACCTCTCCCACCCCCAGGGTCAGGGTCTGGACCTCCTGGATGATGGGGTCTTCCATGTAGGGACGGCGGCGCCTCCTGGCCACCACGTAGGGCAGGCCCAACGCCTCCGCCAGCACGTGGGTGAGGGGAATGGGGCTCGTCTCGGTGGTGAAGAGGATCTCGGTATCCGAAGGCACCAGGGGCTTCAAGGCCAAAGCGGCGGCCCGGGTGAGCTCTGGGTCCCCTAGGAACTCCACCAAGGGAATGCGCCTTCCCGGTAAGGGCTCAATCAGGGGCACGTGCCGGGTGATGCCGCCGATGGCGATGGGGTAGGTTTCCATAGCCTCCTCCTATTCCGGCTTGAAAAGGGGAAGATGGCCCAGGGCGATGACGTCCTGGCGAGGGGTACCCTCGGTGAAGACGGCGAGCACCGCCACCACCTCTCCCCCCACGCTCTCGATGAGTTCCCTGAGGCCCGCCAGGGTGGAGCCCGTGGAGACCACGTCGTCCACGATGGCCACCTTTTTACCCCGGATGAGGGAAACGTCCGCCCCGTCCAGCACCAAGAGCTGGGGCTTCCCCGTGGTGATGGAGAGCACCTGGCGGCTTACGGGGTTGATCATGTAGGGCTTCTCCGTCTTGCGGGCCACCACGTAGGGCTTGCCCGTGATGCGGGAAAGGGCGTGGGCCAGGGGCACGGCCTTGACCTCCGGGGTGACCAGGGTTTCCGCCTCCGGGGGCAAGCGTTTGGCTAGCTCCTCCGCCGCCGCCTCGGTGAGCTCGGTGTCGCCCAAGAGGTTCAAAAGGGCCACGGCCACATCCGGCCCCACCTGGACAATGGGAAGCTCCCGCTTGACCCCAGCGATCTCCACAGGGTAGGTCCTCACGGGCCCAGTCTATACTGAAGGCATGCTGAGCGCCAAGATTGAAACCCTGGGCGTGGACCCCCAAAACGGCAGCGTGGTGGTCCTGCTCAGGACGGAGAACGATAAGCTTTTACCCATCGTCATCGGTCCCCTCGAGGCCCACCACATCGTGGTGGCCCTGCAAGGGGAAAAGCCCCCAAGGCCCCTCACGCCGGACCTTCTCCTCTCGGTGATGGAGATGCTCCAGGCGAAGCTGAAGCGGGTGGAGATCATAGACCTCCGGGACGGCACCTTCTACGCCCGCCTCATCCTGGAGCACCGGGGGATTGAGCTGGAGGTGGACGCCCGCCCCTCCGACGCCATGGCCCTGGCCTTAAGGGCGGGGGCGCCCATCCTGGTGGCGGAGGAGGTGGTGGAGAAGGCGGGGGTAGAGGAGGCGAGCCTCAAGCCCCACGGGGCCGCGGAAGCCTAGACCTTGCGCCGGTTTCTCCCCTTTCTCCTCCTCTTCTCCCTGGCCCTGGGCCAGCGGCTTGCGGTCCTGGGAGACTGGGGGGCGAACACCTGGGGGCGGGCCCAGGTGGCGGCCCTCCTCCAAAGGGAGCACGCCCATAGCCCCCTCACGGCCCTCCTCACCGCCGGGGACAACTTCTACCCTAGGGGCGCCGTGGTGGAGGCCTTCCTGAAGGAGCTTCCCCCCGTTCCCCTCTACCCCGCCTTCGGCAACCACGACGCCCCAAGCCTTAGGGCGCAGCTCAAGCGCTTCGGGCTGGAGAGGCCCTACTACCGGGTCCGGTTCGGGGGCCTCGAGGCCTTCGTCCTCTACACGGAAGGCGACCTCAAGGCCCAGCGGGCCTGGCTGGAGGAGGCCCTCCAAAGCTCCACCGCTCCCCTGAAAGCCCTCCTCCTCCACCGCCCCCTCTACTCCTCGGGGCTCCACGGGGGAAGCCCCGCCTTAAGGAGCCTCCTGGAGCCCCTCCTCCGGCGGCACGGGGTGGCCCTGGTCCTCGCGGGCCACGACCACCACTACGAGCGCCTGGAGGTGGGCCCCACCACCCACTTGGTGGTGGGGGGCGGGGGCGCGGGGCTCTACCCCACCCGGCCGCCCCTCCCCTGGAGCCGGGCCCTGGCCGTGGCCCACCACGCCCTCTTCCTGGAGGTGGGGCGGGAGGGCCTTTTGGGCTACGCCCTGGACCCCGCGGGGAGGGTCTTGGACCGCTTCCTCATCCCCAGCCCCCCATGACGTGCACGTGCACGTGGAAGACCTCCTGCCCCCCCTTTTCCCCCACGTTCACCTGGACGCGGTAGCCCTCGAGGCCCAGGTGCCGCGCCACCCGGCCCACGGTGCGGAAAAGGGCCCCGAGCTTCCCCTCCCCCTCCTCGGTGTCGGGGTAGTCGGAGAGCTTCTCCACGTGCTCCTTGGGCACCACCAGGACGTGCACCGGGGCCTTGGGCCTTATATCGTGGAAGGCCACGAAGGCCTCGTCCTCGTAGACCTTCTTGGAGGGGAGCTCCCCGGCGATGATGCGGCAGAACACGCACCCCATGGAAGGCATCCTACCGCACGGGAAGCTCCAGGGGCCCCTTGACCCCCTCCACCCGGCCCAAAAGGACGTACCCCTCCACCCCCAGGACCCGGGCCCAGACCGTCTCCCCGGGGCGGGCCTCCCCGGAAAGCCGGGCCTCGTAGTAGTCGGGGGTGTGGCCTAAGGCCTCGCCCCCCTGGACCCTTTCCACCAGGACCTCCACCCGCTCCCCGAGCTTGGGGCGGACCCGCTCCTCCGCCAGGCGCTGGGCCAGGGCGATGAGCTCCTTGGTGCGGCGCCTCCTCACCTCCGGGGGCACCTGGGGCATGGAGGCCGCCCGGGTCTTGGGCCTCGGCGTGTAGGTGAAGGCGTGGACCCGGGTGGGCCTGAGCTCCTCCAGGAAGGCCAGGGTCTCCCGGTGCTCCTCCTCGGTCTCCGTGGGGAGGCCCGCGATGACGTCGGTGGTGAGGGCGAAGCCGGGGATGAGCTCGTAGGCCCGCCGCACCAGGTCCCGGTAGTAGGCCTTATCGTAGCGGCGGCCCATGAGCTTGAGGAGCCGGTCCGAGCCCGTCTGCAAGGAGAGGTGAAGGTGGGGCCTGACCTCGGGAGCGTAGCGGCCAATGGTCCTCAGGAGGTCCTCCCCCGTGTCCTCGGGTTCTATGGAGGAAAGCCGCACCTTGGCCCCCAGGTGGTAAAGGTCCTCCACGAGGCCCGCGAGGCCCCGGGGGTGCCCCCGGTAGCTCCCGAGGCGCACCCCGGTGAGGACGATCTCCCGGATCCCCATGCGGAGAAGGGCCTCGGCCTCGGCCAAGGCCTCCCGGTAGTCCCGGTGGCGCTCCTTGCCCCTAAGCCTCGGGATGATGCAGTAGGCGCAGCCCGCCTGGCACCCGTCCTGCACCTTCAGGAAGGCCCGCACCCGGCTGTTTAAAAGCCCCCTTTCCCCCGCCCCCCAGAACTCGTTGGGCGGGGTGGTGATGGGGTCGGAGGGGAGGCCAAAGCGCTCCAGGATCACCCGGGGAAGCTCGGCCTTGCGGGCGTTGGGCACCACCGCGTCCGCCCCGAGCTCCTTTAGGACCTCGGGGGCGAGCTCGGCGTAGCACCCCGTGACCACGATGAAGGCCTCGGGGTTGTACCGCCTGGCCCGGCGCACCTCCTTGCGGGTGTCCGCCTCCGCCGTGGTGGTGACGGCGCAGGAGTTGATGACCACGAGGTCCGCCCCCCCGGCCTCCACGGGGACCACCTCGGGCTCCAGCGCCTTGAGAAAGCCCAAAAGGGCCTCGGTCTCCACCTGGTTCACCTTGCACCCCAGGGTGCGAAAGGCGGCGCGCATCCTTTCCATTCTGGTAACCTTTAGAAGCCCCGTCAACCGCCCGGGCCAGAGTGTGGTCCCCCCCACTTGCCGTGAAAACCCAAGGAGTAGTAGCATCCTGCCACCTAACCCCAAGATCTGGGGGTTATTAGGGAGGACCTATGGAGCGACCCTTCTTTGACGAGCACGCCCAGGCCATCGCCAAGCGCCAGTACCTCCAGCCCGGGGACGGGGACATCCTGGGGATGTTCCGCCGGGTGGCCCGGGAGATCGCCAAGCCCGAGAAGCCCGAGGAAAGGGCCTACTGGGAGGAGAAGTTCTACGAGCTCATGAGCACCAAGCGCTTCTCCCCGGGGGGCCGGATCCTCGCCGGGGCGGGCACCGCCCACGGCAACCTCCTCAACTGCTTCGTCCAGGGGGCCACGGAGAACCCCCCCGAGAGCTTCGCGGGCATCATGGAGGTGGCCAAGAAGCTCGCCCTGGTCACCAAGGTGGGGGGCGGAAACGGGGTGAACCTGGACCCCTACCGCTCCAAGGGGGCGGGCAGGCGCCGGGAGGTGCGGGGGGTGGCCTACCTCTCGGCGGAGCACCCGGACCTCGAGGACTTCCTCCGGGGCCTCATGCGCCCCCCCACCAACCCCGATGGGCCCAAGGAGGAGATCCGGCTCAAGAACTTCGCCCGGGTGGTCTACGGAAAGCTCTCCCCCGAGCTCATGGCCCTGGCGGAAGAGCGGGGGGTGGGGGTGGTGGAGGAACCCCCCAAGGAGCGCATCCTGGTCCCCGACGACATGGGGGGCATCGTGGAGGCCGCCCGCGAGGCCGCGGACCTGGCCCGGAGGGGCCTCACCCCCCACGTGGACTTCTCCCTCCTCCGCCCGGAAGGAGCCCCCATCCGGGGAAGCGGGGGGACGAGCTCGGGGCCGGTGAGCTTTCTCTTTGAGCTCTTTGACAACTTCCTGGAGTGGGCCGCCCTGGGAGCGGAAGGGGCGGGCCCCGTGGCCACCCTGCGCTACGTGTACGCCCCGGTCCTCCGGGTGGTGCGCCAAGGGGGCACGCGAAGGGGCGCGGGGATGGCCACCCTCTCCATTGACCACCCCGACCTCCTGGACTTCCTCACCGCCAAGGACCTGGACCGGGAGAAGGCCGAGGGGGACATCTCCACCTTCAACATCTCCGTCCTGGTCACCGAGGCCTTCATGAAGGCCCTGGAGGAGGACACCCTCTGGCCCGTGACCCCCGTGGAGGTGCCGGGGAAGTACTACCCCTACCCCCTGGAGGGCCCCTACACGGGCAGGCTCCCCGAGCTTCCCGAGCGGGCCGATGGCGCCAAGCCCATCCCCCTCTATGGGGGGAAGGTCCCCGCCCGGTGGCTCTGGCACGAGATCGCCTGGCACGCCTGGGCCACGGGGGAACCGGGCCTCATCTTCGTGGACCGGGTCAACGAGTTCTCGGCCCTGAAGGGCTTGGGGCCCCGTTATTGGATTCGCTCCACCAATCCCTGCGGTGAGATCCCGCTCACCATGGGCGAGCCCTGCGACCTGGGGGCCCTGAACCTCGCCGCCTACGTGAAGGACGGGGCCTTCCAGATGGAGGAGTTCCGCAAGGACGTCCACACCGCCGTCCGCTTCCTGGACAACGTCCTGGACGTGAACAGGTTCGCCCTCCCCGACAACGAGGAGGCGGCGAGGCGGCTCAGGCGGCTTGGCCTAGGGGTCATGGGCCTGGCGGACGCCCTCATCAAGATGGGCCTCCCCTACGCCTCGGAGGAGGCCCGGGAGAAGGTCTACGAGATCATGTCCGCTCAAAGGGAGGAGGCCATCCGGGCCTCCGAGGCCCTGGCCGAGGAAAGGGGCGTCTTCCCCCTCTACGAGGAACACCGGGAGTACTTCCAGGCCTTAGGCGTCCGCCCACGGCGCAACGTGGCCCTCCTCACCGTGGCCCCCACGGGGACCACCAGCATGCTCATGGGGGTCTCCTCGGGGATTGAGCCCGTCTTCAGCCCCTTCGTCTGGCGCAGGATCGGCGGGGAGTACAAGCCCCTCCTCCACCCTCTCTTCGTGGAGCTCATGGAGGCCTACCCGCCCGCCCCTGGCTTCGCCAAGGACGGGAAGTGGGACTGGGAGAAGATCGTGGAGGAGATCCAGAAGGACGGCCACGGTTCCGTGCAAAATCTCCCCTTCGTCCCCGAGCCCATCCGGCGGGTCTTCCAGTGCGCCCACGACATCCACCCCTTGGACCACGTGCGCATGCAGGGGGCGGTGCAGCGGGCCTTTGACGCCGAGGGGTACGCCGGGAACTCCCTCTCCAAGACCATCAACCTTCCAAACCACGCCTCGGTGGAGGACGTGGAGGCCGCCTACCTCGAGGCCCACCGCACGGGGTGCAAGGGGATCACCGTCTACCGGGACGGCTCCCGGGAGTTTCAGGTGCTCACGGTGAAGAAGGAGGAGAAGAAGGCCGAGGCGCATACAGAAGGGGAGGAAAAAGCGCGGGACATCCCCTTCCAAGCCCACGAACCCCCCAGGCAACCCCAGGCAGGGGAGCCCGTCTACGAACGTCCGGGCCGCCTCATGGGCTTCACGGACATGGTGAAGCTCATGACCCCCGAGGGGCAGAAGCGGAGCTTCCTGGTGACGGTGAACGTGTTGGAGGGGAAGCCCATAGAGGTCATCCTCACTTCGGGGAAGGCAGGGGACGAGGCCAACGCCGACTCCGAGGCCCTGGGCCGGGTGGTCTCCATCGCCCTGCAGTACGGGGTGCCCCCCGAAGCCCTCATCCGCACCCTCCGGGGCATCAACGGGGGGCTTTACGGCACCTACCAGGGGCGGCTCGTCTCCAGCAAGGCGGACCTCATCGCCGTGGCCCTGGAGACCATCCCCGAGGCCCTGAAGGGAAGCGCCCCCGCGCCCTCCCTAAAGGAGCCCCTCCCCGTCCTCTCCGGCGGGGGGCTTGTCCTCCCCGGGGCCGAGAAGTGCCCCGCTTGCGGGGAGAAGGCCCTGGTGCGGGAGGAGGGGTGCTGGAAGTGCCAGGTCTGCGGCTACTCTAAGTGCGGCTGAGGGCCTTTATACTGGCCCCGTGCGGGTCAAGATCTGCGGCCTCACCCGCCTTCAAGACGCCCTCCTGGCCGAGGAGCTCGGGGCCTTCGCCCTGGGCTTCGTCCTCGCCCCGGGCTCCAGGAGGCGGGTGGAGCCCGGGGCCGCCCGCGCCATCTCCCGGGCCCTCGGGCCCTTCGTGGTGCGGGTGGGGGTCTTCCGGGACCAGCCCCCCGAGGAGGTCCTTAGGGCGATGGAGGAGGCCCGCCTCCAGGTGGTCCAGCTCCACGGGGAGGAGCCCCCGGAGTGGGCCGAGGCCGTCGGGCGCTTTTTCCCCGTCATCAAGGCCTTTTCCCTCAAGGGCCCGGCGCGGCCCGAGTGGGCGGACTACCCCGCGGAAGCCCTCCTCCTGGACAGCCCCGCCCCGGGAAGCGGCCAGGCCTACCCCCGGGAGTGGGCCAGGCCCCTCCTGGAAAGGGGCCTGAGGGTCATCCTGGCCGGGGGCCTGACCCCGGAAAACCTGGGGGAGGCCCTGGCCCTAAAGCCCTACGCCATAGACCTGGCGAGCGGGGTGGAGGAGGCCCCGGGGGTGAAGAGCGAGGCCAAGCTCAGGGCTCTTTTCCAGAGGCTCCGGGGCCTATGATAGAAGGGTGATCGGCAAGGGTCATCCCTTCTTTCCCCATCTTGAAACCATGCTGGAGGCGGCCCGGCTAGCCTGGGGCATCCACCACTATTACCTGGAAAAAGGCTTCACCCACGGGACCAAGTCGGGCCCCACCGACCTCGTCACCCAGGCGGACCGGGAGGCGGAGGAGGCCATCAAGACCCTTCTCCTAGAGCGCTTTCCCGAGGCGGGCTTCCTGGGCGAGGAAGGGGGAAGCGAGGGGAACGCCGCCTTGCGCTTCATCGTGGACCCCCTGGACGGCACGGTGAACTACGCCCACGGCTTCCCCTTCTACGGGGTCTCCCTGGCCCTCGAGGCCGATGGGGTCATCCAGGCGGGAGTGGTCATGGACACCGCCCGGGGGGAGACCTTCTACGCCCTTAGGGGCGAGGGGGCCTACCTGGACGGGAGGCCCATCCGGGTCACCGGGAGGGACAGGCTCCTTGGAAGCCTTCTCGCCACGGGCTTCCCCTACGACGTGGCCCAGGACCCGGAGAACCTCACCTACTTCGCCCGGGCCCTGAGGCGGGGGCTTTTGGTAAGGCGCCCGGGGGCCGCCGCCCTGGACCTGGCCTACGTGGCCGCGGGGCGGCTGGAGGGCTTCTGGGAGGTGAAGCTGAACCCCTGGGACGTGGCCGCGGGCTGGCTTTTGGTGGAGGAGGCGGGGGGCAGGGTCACGGACCTTACGGGAAAGCCCTACACCCTGGGAAACCGGTACATCGTGGCCACCAACGGCCGGATTCACGAAGCCCTCCTAAAGGCCCTCCTCACCGAGGTAGAATAGGGCCATGGACCTCGAGGCCAAGAAAAAGGTCCTCCGGAGCTTCACCTACGGGCTCTACGTCCTCACGGCGAGGGACGGCGAGGAGATGGCCGCCGGGACGGTGAACTGGGTCACCCAGGCCTCCTTCGCCCCTCCCCTCGTGGCCCTGGGGGTCAAGCGGGACAGCCACCTCCACGCCCTCATAGAGCGCACGGGCAAGCTCGCCCTCATGACCCTGGCCCAGGACCAGAAGGCCATCGCCCAGGACTTCTTCAAGCCCACGGTGCGGGAAGGGGACCGCCTGAACGGCCACCCCTTCGCCCCCTCCCCCACCTTCGGCCTCCCCCTCCTCACCGAGCTCCCCTACTGGCTCGAGGCCGAGGTGCGCCACCTCTACCCGGGCGGGGACCACAGCCTGGTGCTGGCCGAGGTGGTGGAGGCCGGGGTGCGCTACGAGGCCAGGCCCCTCGTCATGTGGGACACGGGCTGGTTCTACGGGGGCTAGAGGAGGACCACCTCCACCTCCCGCCCCTCGGGGAGGAGGAAGGCCCGGAAGCCGTCGGTGCCGAAGATCACGTAGGGCACCCGCCAGCGGGCCTCTTTGAGGTCGGTGGGGCTCGGGAGGGCGGGGCCCTTGGGGTGGGAGTGGTAGATGGCGAGGAGGGCAAGCCCCTCCCGCTCCAGGGCCTTCAGGGCCTTTAGGAGGGCCAGGGGCTCGGCCAGGTAGCCCGTGAGGGGGCTAGGGTGGACGTTGGGCAGGGGGATGACCCGCTCCACCTCGCGCCTCCCCGCCCAAAGCCCCACCCCCTCCCTGGGGGCCTCGCCCTTAAGGTAGGCCTCCGTTTCCCGAAGGAGCCTTCGCGGCAGGTAAAGCACCTGGGACAATCGCCCCCTCCTTGGCCCTATACTATGGGCACCAAGAAGGAGGCGCCATGATCCGAACCGTGGCCCTGGTAGGGCACGCAGGCAGCGGCAAAACCACCCTCACCGAGGCCCTGCTTTTCCACACGGGGGCCAAGGAACGCAGGGGCCGGGTGGAAGAAGGCACCACCACCACGGACTACACCCCCGAGGCCAGGCTCCACCGCACCACGGTGCGCACCGGGGTCGCCCCCCTCCGCTACCGGGGCCACCGGGTCTTCCTCCTGGACGCCCCGGGCTACGGGGACTTCGTGGGGGAGATCCGGGGGGCCCTGGAGGCCGCGGACGCCGCCTTGGTGGCGGTCTCGGCGGAGGGCGGGGTGCAGGTGGGCACGGAACGGGCCTGGACCGTGGCCGAGCGGCTCGGCCTTCCCCGCATGGTGGTGGTCACCAAGCTGGACAAGGGCGGGGACTACTACGCCCTCCTCCAGGACCTGAGGAGCACCCTGGGCCCCATCCTCCCCATAGACCTCCCCCTCTACGAGGGGGGGCAGTGGGTGGGGCTCATTGACGTCTTCCACGGGAAGGCCTACCGCTACCAGGAGGGGCGGGAAGTGGAGGTGGCGGTCCCCCAAGAGGAAAGGGAAAGGGCGGAGCGCTTCCGCCAGGAGGTCCTCGAGGCCATCGTGGAAACCGACGAGGGCCTCCTGGAGAAGTACCTGGAGGGGGAGGAGGTCACGGGGGAGGTCCTGGAGAAGGCCTTCCACGAGGCGGTGCGGAGAGGCCTCCTCTACCCCGTGGCCCTGGCCTCGGGGGAGGCGGGGATCGGGGTGCTTCCCCTTCTGGATCTCGTCCTGGAGGCCCTCCCCTCCCCCACGGAGCGCTTCGGGGATGGCCCCCCCTTGGCCAAGGTCTTTAAGGTCCAGGTGGACCCCTTCATGGGCCAGGTGGCCTACGTGCGCCTCTACCGGGGAAGGCTCAGGCCCGGGGACAGCCTCCAAAGCGAGGCGGGGCAGGTGCGCCTCCCCCACCTCTACGTGCCCATGGGGAAGGACCTCCTGGAGGTGGAGGAGGCGGAGGCGGGCTACATCCTGGGCCTTCCCAAAGCGGAGGGCCTCCACCGGGGCATGGTGCTCTGGCAAGGGCCTAAGCCGGAAAGCGAGGAGGTGCCCTTCGCCCGCCTCCCCGAGCCCAACGTGCCCGTGGCCCTCCACCCCAAGGGGCGCACGGACGAGGCCCGGCTGGGGGAGGCCCTGAGGAAGCTCCTCGAGGAGGACCCGAGCCTGAAGATAGAGCGCCAGGAGGAGACGGGGGAGCTCCTCCTTTGGGGCCACGGGGAGCTTCACCTCACCACGGCCAAGGAGCGCCTCTCGGACTACGGGGTGGAGGTGGAGTACTCCCTCCCCAAGGTGCCCTACCGGGAGACCATAAGAAGGGTGGCCGAGGGCCAGGGCAAGTACAAGAAGCAGACCGGGGGCCACGGCCAGTACGGGGACGTGTGGCTGAGGCTTGAGCCCGCCCCCGAGTACGCCTTTGAGTGGCGCATCACCGGCGGGGTCATCCCCAGCAAGTACCAGGAGGCCATAGAGGAGGGGATCAAGGAGGCGGCCAAGAAGGGAGTGCTGGCGGGCTTTCCCGTGATGGGCTTCAAGGCCATCGTCTACAACGGCTCCTACCACGAGGTGGACTCCTCGGACCTCGCCTTCCAGATCGCCGCGAGCCTCGCCTTCAAGAAGGTAATGGCCGAGGCGAACCCCGTGCTCTTGGAGCCCATCTACCGCCTCAAGGTCCTCGCCCCCCAGGAGCGGGTGGGGGACGTCCTCTCCGACCTCCAGGCCCGGCGGGGAAGGATCCTGGGCATGGAGCAGGAGGGGGCCTTGAGCGTGGTCCACGCCGAGGTGCCCCTCGCCGAGGTCCTGGAGTACTACAAGGCCCTCCCCGGCCTCACCGGGGGGGCGGGGGCCTACACCCTGGAGTTCAGCCACTACGCCGAGGTCCCCCCGCACCTCGCCCAGAGGATCGTCCAGGAGCGGGCCCAGGAGGGCTAGGTGGCCTTGGAGCGGCTTCGGGAAGCCCTGGGGGAGGCCCTCTTCGGCCAGGAGGAGGTCATAGAGGCCCTCCTCGCCGTCCTCCTCGCCCGGGGGCACGCCCTTTTGGAGGGGATGCCGGGCCTGGGCAAGACCCTCCTCGCGGAAAGCCTGGCCCGGGCGAGCGGCCTCGCCTACAAGCGCATCCAGTTCACCCCGGACCTCCTCCCCCAGGACCTCACGGGGAGCGAGGTCTTCCGGGAAGGCCGCTTTGAGTTCGTGAAGGGCCCCCTCTTCGCCCAGGTGGTCCTGGCGGACGAGATCAACCGGGCGCCCCCCAAGGTGCAGTCGGCTCTTCTGGAGGCCATGCAGGAAAGGGCGGTGACCGCAGGGGGCGCGCGCCACCCCTTGCCCGAGCCCTTCTTCGTCCTCGCCACGCAAAACCCCCTGGAGCTGGAGGGCACCTACCCCCTGCCCGAGGCCCAGCTGGACCGCTTCACCGCCAAGATCCCCTTCCGCCCCCCGAGGCGGGAGGTGTGGCTTAGGATCCTCACCGAGGAGCCCAAGACCCCGGAGCCGGTGGAGGTGGACCTCCTCAAGGCCCAGGAGGAGGCGGGGGAGGTGCGGGTGGCCAAGGAGGCCCTTTTGGCCATCACCCACGTGGCCTTCCTCACAGAGGAGGACCGGCGCCTCCGCATGGGGCTTTCCCCCAGGGGGGCCAAGGCCTGGCTGGCCCTGGCCAAGGCCCTCGCCTACCTGCGGAAGAAGCCCTTCGTGGACTGGAAGGAGCTCAGAGACGCCGCCTTCCTCGCCCTCCCCCACCGCCTCTTCCTCACGGAGGAGGCCCTTTACGAGGGGGAAAGGGCCGAGAGGGTACTGGAGGAGGCCTTAAAGAAGGGAGGGATCCCATGAGATGGGTGCGGTTTTTCCACGAGGTGGGCCTGGAGGACGTCCCCCTGGTGGGGGGCAAGAACGCCTCCCTGGGGGAGATGATCCGGGAGCTTTCCCCCTTAGGGGTGAAGGTGCCGGAAGGCTTCGCCACCACCAGCGAGGCCTACCGGCATTTCCTCCGGCACAACGGCCTCGAGGAGGCCATCGCCAAGGAACTCAAGGGGCTGGACCCGGAGGACCCCAAGGCCCTGGAGAGGGCGGGCCGCCGCCTACGGAACCTCATCCTCAAGGGCGAATACCCCCAAGACCTCCGGGAGGAGATCCTCGAGGCCTACCGCAAGCTCTCCCAGGAGGCGGGGGAGGAGGAGATCCCCGTGGCGGTGCGCTCCAGCGCCACCGCCGAGGACCTCCCCACGGCGAGCTTCGCCGGGCAGCAGGAAAGCTTTCTCTACGTCCAAGGGGAAGAGGGCCTCCTCCTCCACGTGAAGCGGGCCATGGCGAGCCTCTTCACGGCGCGGGCCATCAGCTACCGGTCCCACATGGGCTTTGACCACCTCAAGGTGGCCCTAAGCGTGGGGGTCCAGCGCATGGTGCGGGCCGATGCCGCCGCAAGCGGGGTCATCTTCACCCTGGACCCCGACACCGGCCACCGGGGCTTGGTCTACCTCACGGCCATCTACGGCCTCGGCGAGAACATCGTCCAGGGCCGGGTGGTCCCGGACGGCTACTACGTGCACAAGGAGACCTTCCGGGAGGGCTTCCGGGCCGTGGTCTATAAGCGGCTCGGCGCCAAGGAGTTCACCCTGGCCTTTGACCCCAGGGAAGGGAGGCTCAAGAACCGCCCCACGCCCCCCTACCTGCGGAACCGCTTCGCCCTAAAGGACGAGGAGGTCCTCCTCCTCGCCGACTGGGCGCTGAAGATTGAGGACCACTACTCCAAGAAGCGGGGAAGCCCCACCCCCATGGACATTGAGTGGGCCAAGGACGGCCCCACGGGGGAGCTCTTCGTCCTCCAGGCCCGGCCCGAGACCGTCCACTCGCAAAAGGCCCCGGTCCTCCGCGTCTTCCGCCTCCTAAAGAAGGGCGAGGTCCTGGCGGAGGGGCTCGCCGTGGGCGAGGCCATCGCCACGGGCCGGGCCCGCGTCCTCAAGGACCCCAAGGAGATGGACCGCTTCCAGGAGGGGGAGGTCCTGGTCACGGAGACCACCAACCCCGACTGGGAGCCCATCATGAAGAAGGCGGCGGCCATCGTCACCGAAAGGGGCGGGCGCACCTCCCACGCGGCCATCGTGGCCCGGGAGCTGGGGGTGCCCGCGGTGGTGGGGGCGGTGGGGGCCACCCGGCTGGTCCCCGAAGGGGAGGAGGTCACGGTCTCCTGCGCCGAGGGGGAGGTGGGGCGGGTCTACCGGGGGAGGCTCCCCTTTGAGGTGGAGGAGATCCGCCCCGAGACCCTGCCCAAGACCCGGACCAAGATCCTGGTGAACGTGGGCACCCCGGAGGAGGCCCTAAGGGCGAGCCTCCTCCCCACCGAGGGGGTGGGCCTTCTCCGGATGGAGTTCGTCTTCGCGAGCCACGTGCGCGTCCACCCCCTGGCCCTCACCCGGTTTGAAACCCTCCCCAAGGAGGTCCGCCGCCAGGTGGAGGAGGCCACCGAGGCCTACCCCGACAAGCGGGCCTACTTCGTGGAGCGCCTGAGCGAGGGGATCGGCCTCATCGCCGCCGCCTTCTACCCGAGGCCCGTTCTCCTCCGCTTCTCCGACTTCAAGACCAACGAGTACGCCCGCCTCCTCGGGGGGCACCTCTTTGAGCCCAAGGAGGAGAACCCCATGCTGGGGTGGCGGGGGGCGAGCCGCTACTACCACCCGGACTACAAGGAGGGCTTCCTCCTGGAGGTGGCCGCGGTGAAGCGGGTGCGGGAGGAGATGGGCTTAAGGAACCTTCACGTGATGGTCCCCTTCTGCCGCACCCCGGAGGAGGGGGAGAAGGTCTTGGAGGTCATGGCGGAGGGGGGCCTCAGGCGGGGGGAGGGCGGGCTTCAGGTCTACGTGATGGCGGAGATTCCCGCCAACGTCCTCGAGGCCGAGGCCTTCGCCGAGCTCTTTGACGGCTTCTCCATCGGCTCCAACGACCTCACCCAGCTCGCCCTGGGCCTGGACCGGGACTCCGAACGGGTGGCCCACCTCTTTGACGAAAGGCGGGAGACGGTGAAGCGCCTCGCGGCCATGCTCATTGAGAAGGCCCACGCCAAGGGGAGGCCTGTGGGCATCTGCGGCCAGGCCCCCTCGGACTACCCCGAGTTCGCCGCCTTTTTGGTGGAAAGGGGCATAGACTCCCTAAGCCTCAACCCGGACGCCCTCTTGCGCACGGTGCGGGAGGTGGCGGAGGTGGAAACGAGGCTCGGAATCGGATAGCTTGGCCAGCCTGCGAGCACCCCCGCCCTTTTTCGTGAACCGGGCCCCGCACCTGGCTTTCTCATGAGAAAGTGAGTACCATGGGGGCATGGAACCCCCTCTGATCCTCATCGTGGAAGACGAGAAGGACATCGCCCGCTTCATTGAGCTAGAGCTCCAGGCGGAGGGCTACCGCACCGAGGTGGCCCACGACGGCATCACCGGGCTTTCCAAGTTCCGGGAGGTGAACCCCAACCTGGTGATCCTGGACCTGATGCTTCCCGTCATGGACGGGATTGAGGTGGCCAAGCGCATCCGCAAGACCTCCAACGTGCCCATCCTCATCCTCACCGCCAAGGACCGCGTGGAGGACAAGGTGGCGGGCCTGGACGCCGGGGCCGACGACTACCTGGTGAAGCCCTTTTCCATAGAGGAGCTCCTCGCCCGGGTGCGGGCCCACCTCCGCCGGGTCACCCCGGCCATCACCGGGGAGATCCGGGTGGCGGACCTCATCATCAACCTCGAGGGCCGGGAGGTCTTCCGGGGCGGGCGGCGGGTGGAGCTCTCCAACAAGGAGTTTGAGCTCCTGGAGCTCCTCGCCAAGAACCCCGGCAAGGTCTTCAGCCGCTACGAGATTGAGGAGAAGGTCTGGCCGGGCTACCAAGGGGGAAGCAACGTGGTGGACGTCTACATCGGCTACCTGCGCAAGAAGCTGGAGGCCGGGGGGGAGCGCCGCCTCATCCACACGGTGCGGGGGGTGGGGTACGTCCTCAGGGAGGACTGAGCCCAGGCCCGCCCAACCCCCCGGCATGACCCTCAGGACCCGGATCACCCTCCTCACGGCGGGGCTTCTCCTCGTGGCCCTCCTGGTCTTGGGCTTCGCCCTGGAAGGCCTTCTCAGGAGCTTCCTCTACCGGAACCTCCGGGGGGAGCTCCTAGAGGCCAGCAACCAGGTGGTGCGCCTTCTCAACCTCGGGGGGCAGGCCCTCCTGGAGGCGGGCCTCCCGCCGAGCCTCTACGCCGAGGTCCAGCTCCTCCCCGAGGAAAACCCCGCCCTTTTGGCCAAGGAAGGGGGCATCAGCCTGCAGAAAAGCCCCGCCCTGGGGCAGGGAAGGCTTCTCCTGGGCGAGGCCCAGTACCGCGCCCTCCTGGAAAAGGGCGAGGTCTGGGCCCAGGTGGCCCTTCCCCGGGAGGGAAGCCCCTTGCGCCTTTTGGTCTACGCCCGCCGGGTGGAGGTGAACCTCTCCGGGGCGGTGTGGAAGGGGGCCCTTTTGGTGGGCAAGCCCACGGAGGACCTCGAGGCCACCCTCAGCCAGTTCGCCCGCATCTACGCCGGGACCGCCCTCCTCGTCCTCCTCCTGGTCCTGTTCCTGGCCCGAAGGCTCGTGGCCCGGGCCCTGGAGCCCCTGGAGTGGGCGGCCCGCAAGGCCGAGGCCATGAGCGCCCGCCCCGAGCCCCTGCCCGAGCCGGAGACCGAGGACGAGGTGGCCGCCTTGGTCAAGGCCCTGAACGGGATGCTCTCCCGGATGCAGGAGGCCTTTGAGGCCCAGACCCGCTTCCTCCAGGACGCCTCCCACGAGCTCAGAACCCCCGTCACCGCCATCCTGGGGCACGTGGGCTACCTCCTCCGCCGCACCCCCCTCACCGAGGCCCAGCGGGAGAGCCTCGAGGTGGTGAAGCGGGAGGCGGAGCGCATGGGCAAGCTGGTCTCCGACCTCCTGGACCTCTCCCAAAGCGGCACTTGGAGGATCCGCCCCGTGCCCGTGCGGGTCTTAGACCTCCTGGAAGAGGTGCGGGAGGAGTTCGCCAAGAGCTTTGAGGGGGAGATCCGGGTGGAGGCCCCCGAGGAGCTTTACGTCCTGGGGGACCCCGACCGGCTCCACCAGGTCATGGCCAACCTGGTCTCTAACGCCCTCAAGGCAGGGGCGAGGCGGGTCTGGCTTCGGGCCTTCGACCTGGGGGACAAGGCGGTGGTGCGGGTGGAGGACGACGGGGAAGGGATCCCCGAGGAGCACCTTCCCCACCTCTTTGAACGCTTCTACCGAGTGGACAAGGCCCGGGACCGGGAAAGGGGCGGCTCGGGCCTCGGCCTCGCCATCGTGAAGGCCATCCTCGAGGCCCACGGGGGGGAGGTCTGGGTGGAGAGCCAGGTGGGCAAGGGGACGGCTTTCAGCTTTTCCCTTCCCGCAAGCGGGCCACCGCCTCCTCCAGGCTGATCTCCCCCCGCCTCAGGGCCTCCAGGACCTGTAGGCGGTCCTCCTCCCTGTCTTCCTCCTCGTACCCCAGGGCCTTGAGGAGGGCGTCCAGCCGGGCCCGCACCGTGGGGTAGGACACCCCCAGGATGCGCTCCACCTCCTTGAGGTTCCCTCTACCTTTTCAAAAAGGAAGCCTCGAGGGGTGCCGGGAGCCTAAAAAGGGCGCCCCCAGGAAGGCGAAGAGGAGAAGGCCGTAGGCGAGGAGAAGAACCCCGGCCCGCGAAAGACCCCGAAGCCTCTCCTCCAGGAGGAAGTAAAGGGTGAGGAGGAGCCAGCCCAAGAGAGCGGGGACCTCCTTGGGGTCCGGGCTCAATGGGCTTCCGAAGTAGCCGAAGGCCCAGGCCATGCCGCTCGCGAGCCCCAGGGTGGCCGCCACGTACCCCACCCGCAGGTACCCCTGCTCCAGGCGCCTCAGGCTCCAGAGGGGAGCGCTCCCCACCGCCCGCTCGGGGGCCCGGCGCAGGCGCAGGTCCTGCAGGGCGCACATCGCCCCCGCCCCCACCCCCACGCTCAAGGCGAGGTAGGCCACGAGAAAGGCCCCCCCGTGGAGGAGGGAGAGGAAGGGGGAGAGGCCCTCCCCCGGGTGGGGCAGGGCCTTGAGGGCGAAAAGCCCCAGGAGGAGGGAGAGGAGGGCCAGATAGCGCCCGAGAGGGGCGAGCCAGGGCCTCTCCAAAAGGGTGGCCCCCCTTAGGGCGAGAAGCCCCCCAAGGAGGAGGGCAGGTTGGGCAGGGCCGGAAAAAGGCCCCTTGAAGAGGGCATCGGCCAGGGCCGCCCCCAGGTAAACAAGGGCCCCCCACCCCATTCCCCGGGGCCAGAAAAGCCCTAGCGCCAGGAGCACCACCCCGAGGAGGGCCAGGGGGCTCGCCGGGGTCATGGCCGGGCCTGGGCCTTGAGGGCCAGGATCAGGGGGTGGGCCCGGCGGCCCGCCTCCTTGCGCCAGGTGAGGGGGTCGGCCCCGGGCAGCTCCCGGGCCACCTCCTGAAAAAGACGCTCCTCCAGAGCGCGAATGGCCTCCCGCACCCGGTGGCCCGCGTACCACTCCAGGTAGTCGGCGAGGGCCTTCTCCACCAGGGCCTCCACCTTGGGCACCTCCCCCTCCCTGGCCCTAAGGTTCCTCTCCACCACCCGCTCCAGGTCGTCCAGGTTGTAGAGGTAGGCGTGGGGGAGGCGGCCCACCCGCGGGTCTATGTTCCGGGGCAGGGCGATGTCTATGAGGAAGAGGGGCTTGGCCCTTTTAGGCAGGTCCTCGGGCCCCACCAGGTAGTGGGGAGCCGCCGCCGAGGCCACCACCAGGTCCGCCTGGCGGAGGACCTGGGGAAGGGCGGGAAGGCCGAAGGCCTCCCCGCCAAAGCGCTCCGCCAGGGCCCTCGCCCTTTCCTCGGTGCGGTTCACCACCAGCACCCGCCCCACCCCGTGGGCCTTGAGGTGGGTGAGGAAGAGCTCCGCCATCTCCCCCGCCCCCAGCACGGCCACGGAGAGCCCGGAGAGGTCCCCATAGACGGCGAGGGCCAGGTCCAAGGCGGCGTAGGCCACGCTCACCGCCCCTGCCCCAATGCCCGTTTCGCTCCGGGCCCTTTTCCCCAGGGCGATGGCGGATTGGAAGGCCTTCTCCAGGAGGCTCTCCGTGGCCCCGTACTTTCTCGCCAAGAAGAGCGCCTCCCGCACCTGGCCCAGGATCTGGGCCTCCCCCACCACCAGCGAGTCCAGCCCCGCCGCCACCCGGAAGAGGTGGCGCAGGGCCTCCTGGCCCTCCTTCACGTAGAGGTGCCGGGGAGCCACCCCCCTTTTTAGGAGGAGGGCCTTGGCCCTCTCGGGGCTCCCCACCCCGTAGAGCTCCGTGCGGTTGCAGGTGGAGAGGACCACCCCCTTGCCCAGGGCGGAAAGGGCGGCGGGCAGGCCCACCACGGGGTCCAAAGAGGCCCGCTCCCGCACCTCCACGGGAGCGGTCTTGTGGGAGAGGCCCACCAGGTAGAGGGGCAGGGCCATATTCCTCCCCGAGAGTATACGCCAAGGGCGTAGGGACGGAAGCCCCTACCGCCCGAGGACCCGGAGGATGGCCCGGAAGAGGCCCTCGAGGCCCGGGCTTTCCGCCTCCACCACGGGAAAGCCGAACCGCCTCGCTTCCTCCCCGGTGCTTGGGCCGATGGCGGCGGCTTGGGGGCGCCTTCCCGTCCAGCGGGCGAAGGCCCTGGCCCCGCTTGGGCTGAAGAAGGCCACCACCTCCGCCCGCTCCAAAAGGGCCACCTCCTCGGGGGCGAGGTCCCTTTCCCGGGTGGCGTAGACCTCCTCGCGCTCCGCCAGGACCCCCCTCGCCCTAAGCCCCTCCTCCAGGTCCCGCCCCGCCAGATCCCCGGCCACGAAGAGGACCCGCCTCGCCTCGGGGAAGCCCTGGGCCAGGTCCCGGGCCGTGGCCCTTTCCGGCACGAAGGCGGGGAAAAGCCCCCCTTCCGCCAAGACCTTCCCCGTGCCCTCCCCCACCGCCGCCACCCTGAGGAAGGGGCGGCCCGCCTCCTCCCAGGCCCGAAGGAGGCGCTTCGCCCCCTCCTTGGAGGTCACGGCCACGTAGTCCCACCCCTCCTTAAGCCTTTGGGGCAGGCGGGCGAGGGCGGGGAGGTCCACCTGCTCCAAGAGGGCCACCTCCGCCGCCTCTATCCCGAGGGCGGCGAGCCTGGCGAGAAGCGCCCTATCCTTCCCCCTCGTGAGGAGCACCACGGCCCTTGAGCACCTTCTGGAAAAGCTTCATGGCGGCCAGGGCCCGGGGAAAGCCCAAGAAGAGGGCCGCCTGAAGGATGGTCTCCCGCACCTCCCTTTCCGTGGCCCCCACCCTCAGGGCCCCCTCCAGGTGGGTGGCGAGCTCCTTGGGGCTTCCTAAGGCGATGAGGGCGGTGATGGCGAGAAGCTCCCGGGTCTTCAGGTCCAGACCCGGCCTGGCCAACACCTCCTCGTAGGCGAAGTCCCGGATGTAGCGGAAGAGGTCCTCGTCTGCCTCCTTCAGGGCCTCCTCAATGGCCTCCCGTTTCTCCCCCCAGAGGGCCTCCCGGACGCTCATGGGAGGTAGTCTAGCACCGCCTGAAGCCGGGAAAGGGCCTTGGGGTTTTCCCCCAGGGGGTCAAAGAGGAGGGCCCGCATCCCCACGGCCTCCGCCCCCAGGAGGTCCGCCTCGGAGTCCCCCACGTGCACCGCCTCCTCCGGGGCTACCCCTAAGGCTTGGAGGGCCTCCTGGAAGAGGCGGGGGTCCGGCTTGGCGTAGCCGGAGAAGGCGCTCACCGCGAGGTGGTCAAAGTAGCGCTTTAGGCCCACCACCTCCAGGATCTCGGGGAGGGTGGCGTCCCAGTTGGAGACCACGGCCAGGGGGTAGCCCTCGGCCTTCAGGGCCCTTAGGGTCTCCTCCGCCCCCGGTGCGAGGGGCCAGAGGGCGGGGTCCTTCCAGCGGGCCACGAGCTCTTGGGAAAGGGCCTCGGCGTGGTCCTCGAGGCCCATCCCCGCAAGAAGCCTCCGGTGGAACTCCCGCCAGAGGCCTAAGGCGGTCTCCAGGTCCCGGGCCAGGAGGTGGTGGTCCTCGTAGAAGCGGAAGGCGGCCAAGGCCGCCGCTTTGGGATCCCTGCGTGGCCTAAGCCCCCTCTCTTCCAAGAAGGGCAGGAGCCAGAAGCGGGGGCTCGCCAGGATCAGGGTGTTCCCCACGTCAAAGGTCAGGGCCCGGACCATGGGCCCAGTCTATACCCTTTACCGCAAGGCCCCCTGGGAAGGCCCCATAAGCTTCCAGGCGATCCTGCAAATCCGCGGATCTCCCACCCCAAGGTCTTCGCTCAAAGGGGTGGTCTCTCCCCGGGCGTGGGAACCGAAAATGGCCAGCTCCCGCACGCCGAAGCGCGCCCGAAGCTCCGGCTTGTTGGGCCAAGATGCGCCGGATCTCGCCCAGGGTCTTCATGGTCTGCGACCCCCTAGAGGGGCCACAACCGTTGGTATACGCTCCCCTCCAGCTTGCTCGCCCGTTCCCTGGTACCCTAAAGGGCATGATCGCCCGCTACCAGACGCCGGAGATGGCCCGCCTCTGGTCGGAGGAAAACCGCTACCGGATGTGGGCTTGGGTGGAGGCCTACGCCCTCGAGGCCTGGGAGGCCCTGGGGGAGGTGCCTAGGGGCCTTGCGGCGAGGCTTCTCGCCAAGCTTGAGGCAAGGCCCCTAGATGGGGCCTTCGCCCGGAGGGTAGCCGAGCTAGAGGCCGAGACCCGGCACGACCTCGTGGCCTTCACCCGGGCCCTCACCGAGTGGACGGAAGACGAGGAGGTGGGCCGCTACCTCCACCTCGGCCTCACCAGCTCGGACGTGGTGGACACGGCGCAAAACGCCCTTTTGGTAGAGGCCCTGGACCTCGTCCTGGAGGAGCTAAAGGGGGTGGAGGAGGGCCTTAGAGCCCTCGCCCTCCGCTACAAGCGCACCCCCGCCGTCGCCCGCACCCACGGGGTCCACGCCGAGCCCACGAGCTTCGGCCTCCGCTTCCTTTCCTTCCTCGCCGCCTTCCAAAGGGACGAGGAAAGGCTCAAGCGGGCGAGGGAGGCCATCGGGGTGGCCATGCTCTCGGGCTCGGCGGGGAACTACGCCCACGTCCCCCCCGAGGTGGAGGCCCACGTGGCCCAGCGCCTGGGCCTTCTTCCCGAGCTCGTCTCCACCCAGGTGGTCCCCCGGGACCGGCACGCCGAGGTCATGGCGGCCCTCGCCCTCCTGGGCGGCAACTTGGAGCGGGTGGTGGTGGAGCTAAGGCACCTCCAGCGCACGGAGGTCCTCGAGGCCCAGGAGCCCTTCCACGAGGGCCAGACGGGAAGCTCCTCCATGCCCCACAAGAAAAACCCCGTGGGCCTGGAGAACCTCACCGGGGTGGCGAGGCTTTTAAGGGGCTACCTCTCCCCTGCCCTGGAGGACATCGCCCTCTGGCACGAGCGGGACATCTCCCACTCCTCGGTGGAAAGGGTCATCTTCCCCGACGCCACCACCCTGGCCCACTACGCCTTGAGGCGCCTCAAGGAAATCCTGAAGGGCCTCGTGGTCCACGAGGAGAACCTAAAGCGGAACCTGGACCTCACCCGGGGCCTCATCTACTCCCAGCGGGTCCTGAACGCCCTCATCGCCCGGGGCCTCTCCCGGGAAAGGGCCTACGCCCTCGTCCAGCGGAACGCCCTGAGGAGCTGGGAAGAGAGGAAAAGCTTCCTGGAACTTTTGGAGGCCGACCCCGAAAACCCCCTCAAGGGGGAGGAGCTAAGGGCCCTCTTTGACCCAAAGCCCTTCCTCCGGCACGTGGACGCCATCTACGCCCGGTTCGGGCTTTAGAATGGGGGCATGCCCCTGTTTAGCCGGATCACCCACGATCCCCGCCTCTTCGGCGGTAAGGCCACCATCCGGGGGATGCGCCTCACGGTGGCAGCCCTGCTCCGGCGGCTGGCCCACGGAGAACGTCCCGAGGACCTCCTCCGGGACTACCCGGAGCTTACCCTCGAGGACATCCGGGAAGCCTTGGCCTACGCCGCTTGGAGGCTGGAGGAAGAAGAGCACGCTTTGAGCCCGTGAAGATCCTGGTGGACATGAACCTCTCGCCGCGCTGGCGGGAAACCCTCCAGGCCTCGGGGTACGAAGCCGTTTGGTGGCGCGACGTGGGCCCGGAAAACGCCCCCGACGAGGTTCTCTTCGCTTGGGCCAGGGAGCGGGGCTATACGGTCCTCACTGCCGATCTGGACTTCGGCCACCTCCTCTCCCTCACGGGAGAGGACGGACCTAGCGTGATCCTCCTCCGCCTCCCCTACACAGAACCCCCTGAGGCCCTACCGCAGGTGCTGGAAGTCTTGAGTCGCTTCTCCGAGGCTTTGCAGCGGGGAGCCCTAGCGGTGATCGGCCCCGAAAAGACGCGGCTTCGCCTCCTGCCGCTACAATGAGGGCAAAGGGCCCCGTGCCCCTTTTGAGGAGAGGCATGGAGAAGCTCTACGAGGGCAAGGCCAAGGTGCTCTACCGGGAAGGCCCGGACACCCTAAGGGTCTACTTCAAGGACGAGGCCACCGCCTTCAACGCAAAGAAGCGGGGAGTGATCCCCGGAAAGGGCGTGGTGAACAACAAGGTCTCCTCGGCCCTCTTCCGCTACCTCGAGGCCCACGGGGTGAAAACCCACTTCCTGGAGGAGGTCTCCGATCGGGAGATGCGGGTGAGAAGGGTGGCGATCCTTCCCCTGGAGGTGATCCTCCGCTATAGGGCCGCAGGGAGCTTCGCCCAGCGCTACGGCCTGGAGGAGGGGACCCCGCTCAAGACGCCCCTTCTGGAGTTCTCCCTGAAAAACGACGCCCTGGGAGACCCCCTGATCTGCGAGAACGCCGTCCTCGCCCTGGGGCTTGCGGAAGAGGCAGAGCTTGAGGCGGTGAAGGCCACCACCTTCCGGGTGGGGGAGCTCCTCAAGGGCTTCTTCGCCGAGCGGGGCCTGGAGCTCGTGGACTTCAAGCTGGAGTTCGGGAAGGCGAATGGGGAGGTCCTCCTCGCGGACGAGATCAGCCCCGACACCATGCGCCTTTGGGACGAGAAGGGGGAGCCCTTGGACAAGGACCGCTTCCGCAAGGACCTGGGCGGCGTGGAGGAGGCCTACCAAGAAGTGCTGAGGCGCGTCCTGGGGTAGACTTGGGCCATATGCCGCGCTACCGGGCCACCCTGCTCATTGAGCTCAAAGAGGGCATCCTAGACCCCCAGGGCCGGGCGGTGGAGGGGGTCTTAAAGGACCTCGGCCACCCGGTGGAAAGCGTGCGGGTGGGGAAGGTGCTGGAGATCGTCTTCCCGGCGGAAACCCTCCTGGAGGCGGAGCGGAAGGCCTTGGAGTTCGGCAAAACCCTCGCCAACCCGGTGATGGAGGTCTACGCCCTGGAGGCCCTGAAGGAACTCCCATGAGGTGGGCCATCGTCCGCTTTCCCGGCGCAAACTGCGACGAGGACGCCCGCTTCGCCCTAACGAAGGCGGGGGTCCGGGCGGAGTTCTTCTGGCACACGGAGAGGGACCTCAAGGGCTTTGACGGGGTCTTCCTCCCCGGAGGCTTCAGCTACGGGGACTACCTGAGGGCGGGGGCCCTCGCCGCCAAGAGCCCGGTGATGGAGGCGGTGCGCCGCTTCGCCCGGGAGGGGCGGTACGTGGTGGGGGTCTGCAACGGCTTCCAGATCCTCACCGAGGCGGGGCTTCTGCCGGGGGCGCTCCTTGCCAACCTCAACCTCCACTTCACCTGCAAGGAGGTGGGGGTGCGGGTGGAGCGAAACGACCTCCCCTTCACCCGGCTCTACGGGAAGGGCCAGGTCCTCAGGCTTCCCATCGCCCACGGCGAGGGCCGCTACTACGCCGACCCGGAGACCTTGGCGCGCCTCGAGGGGGAGGGCCTCGTGGTCTTCCGCTACGCGCCTCTCAAGGGGGAGGCCGATTACAACCCCAACGGGAGCCTCCACGACATCGCGGGCATCGTGAGCGAAAGGGGGAACGTCCTCGGCATGATGCCCCACCCCGAAAGGGCCGTGGACGAGGTCTTGGGCAACACCGACGGGCTCCCCTTCTTCCTGGGGCTCGTGGAAGAGGTGGCGCGATGAAACCCAAAGCCATCACCTTTGACTTCTGGGGCACCCTCTTCACCGAGGGGGAGGCGTTTTTGGAAAAGGTCATGCCCGCCCGGTACGAGATCCTCCTGGACGCCCTCTCCGAGGCGGGGCACCCCGCGGAGGAGGCCGAGGTGCGGGAGGCCTACCGCCAGGCGGCCTTGGCCTTTGAGGAGGCCTGGAAGGCGGGGGAGCACATGCCCACCTACGAGCGGGTGGCCCGCATCTTCGCCCTCCTCGGCGCCCCCCACGACCCCGGCCTCATCGCCCTCACCGCAAGGCGCCTGGAGGAAAGCGCCCTCCTCGCCGACCTCGAGCCCCTTCCCGGCGTAGCGGTCTTGAAGGAGCTCGCCAAGCGGTACCCCCTGGCCCTGGTCTCCGACACCGGCATGACCCCGGGCCGCCTCCTCCGGGAGCACCTCAAGCGGCAGGGCCTAGACGTCTTCCAGGCCTATAGCTTCTCCGACGAGACGGGCTTCGTGAAGCCCAGGCCCGAGGCCTTCCGGGTGGCCCTCGAGGCCTTAGGCATCGCCCCGGAGGAGGCCCTCCACGTGGGGGACCTGCCCCAGACGGGCATCAAGGGGGCCTTCGGGGCGGGCTACCCCTGGGCGGTCCAGTACGTGGGCCTGAGGGAGGTGAACGGGGAGGTGAAGCCCACGGCCAAGGTGAAGGACCACCGGGAGCTCCTCGCCCTCCTCACGTGATGGAAGCCCTGGCCAAGGAGATCGGGATCCCGGAAGGGGAGTACCGGGAGATCGTCCGCAGGCTCGGGCGGGAGCCCAACCGGGTGGAGCTCCTCCTCTTCAAGGTGATGTGGAGCGAGCACTGCGCCTACAAGAACTCCCGCCCCCTCCTCAAGGAGCTTCCCAGGGAGGGAGGAGCCGTCCTCCAGGGCCCCGGGGAGAACGCCGGCGTGGTGCGGGTGGGCGAGGGCTGGGCCGTGGCCTTCAAGATAGAAAGCCACAACCACCCCTCGGCGGTGGAGCCCTTCCAGGGGGCGGCCACGGGGGTGGGGGGGATCCTCCGGGACATCCTGAGCATGGGGGCTCGCCCCATCGCCCTCCTGGACTCCCTCCGCTTCGGGCCGCCCGAGGAGCCTAGAAGCCGCTACCTCCTCAAGGGGGTGGTCTCGGGGATCGGCTTCTACGGCAACGCCATCGGGGTGCCCACGGTGGGGGGGGACCTCTACTTCCACGAGGGCTACCGGGAAAACCCCCTGGTGAACGCCATGGGGATAGGCCTCCTGAGGGAGGAGCGCCTGAAGCGAAGCCGGGCCTCTTTGGGCCGCCCCATCTACTACGCCGGGGCCAAAACAGGCCGGGACGGGATCGGCGGGGCGGCCTTCGCGAGCCGCGAGCTCAAGGAGGAGAAGGCCGAGGACCGGCCCGCGGTCCAGGTGGGGGACCCTTTCCTCGGCAAGCTCCTCATGGAGGCCACCCTCGAGGCCATAGAGCTTGACCTGGTGGAAGGCGTCCAGGACATGGGGGCGGCGGGGCTCACCAGTAGCCTCTCGGAGCTCGCCCACAAGTCGGGCCTCGGGGTGGAGCTCCACCTGGACCTCGTCCCCACCCGGGAGGCGGGGATGACCCCAGAGGAGCTCCTCCTCTCGGAAAGCCAGGAGCGCATGGTCCTGGTGCCCAAGGAGGGGAAGGAAGGGGCCTTGGAGGAGGTCTTCCGGAGGTGGGGCCTAGACTGCGTCCCCGTGGCCAGGACCATCCCGGAGCGGGTCTTCCGGGTCCTCTTTAGGGGCCAGGTGGTGGCCGAGGTGCCCACGGAGGCCCTGGCCGAGGCCCCCACCTACGTGAGGGTGGGGCGGGAGGACCCGGAGATAAGGAGGCTCCGGGAAACCCCCATCCCCCCCCTGGAGGCCGACCCCCAGGAGGTCTTAAAGAGGCTCCTCGCCTCCCCCAACCTGGCGAGCCGGGAGGCGGTCTACGAGCGGTACGACCACCAGGTGGGGACCCGCACCGCCCTCCTCCCTGGCCGGGGGGACGCCGCCGTCTTATGGATCCAGGGGACCCGCCTCGGCGTGGCCGCCAAGGTGGACCAGAACCCCCGGTATAGCCGCCTTTCCCCCCGGCTTGGGGCCATGCACGCCCTGGCGGAGGCCTGCCGGAACGTCTCCGTGGTGGGGGCGAGGCCCCTCGCCTACACCGACGGCCTCAACCTGGGAAGCCCCGAGACCCCCGAGGGCTACCACGAGCTCGCCGAGACCCTCGCCGGGCTCAAGGAGGCGAGCGAGGCCTTAGGCGTCCCCGTGGTCTCCGGGAACGTCTCCCTCTACAACGAAAGCGGGGGGCGGCGCATCCCCCCCACGGCCATGGTGGGGGTGGTGGGGGTTCTGGAGGTGGACAAGCGGGCGGAGATGGGCTTTAGGCGCCCGGGGGAGGTCCTCCTCCTCATTGGGGAGGAAAGGGGGGAGCTTGGGGCGAGCGAGGTCCTCTACCTCCTCACGGGGAGGGAGTTCGGCCACCCCCCGAGGCTTGACCTCGGGCGGGAGAAGGCGGTGCAGGAGGCCATCCGGGAGCTCATCGGGAGGGGCCTCACCCGGACCGCCCACGACGTGGCGGAGGGGGGGCTTCTGGTGGCCCTCGCCGAGATGACCTTCCCCCACGGGGTGGGGGCCACGGTGGAGGTGCGCTCCCAGGGCCTCGAGGCCCTCTTCGGCGAGGCCCCAAGCCGCATCCTCTTCACCGTGGAGAAAGCCCGCCTCCAGGAGGCCACCCTCTTCCTGGAGGAAAGGGGCCTCCCCTACCGGGTCCTGGGGGAGACGGGCGGGCCAAGCCTCACGGTCCTCACCCCAGACGGGGTGCTAGAGTGGGGCGTGGAGGAGCTCCTCACGGCCTGGAAGGCCCCCTTGCGGGAGGTGCTGGATGGATAAGCCCCAGGAGGAGTGCGGCGTCCTCGGGCTTTGGAGCGAAGGCCCCGTGGACGTGGCGGGGCTTCTCCACCTCGGCCTCCTCGCCCTGCAGCACCGGGGCCAGGAGGCGGCGGGGATGGCGGTCACGGACGGCAAGGCGTTTTGGGTGGAAAAGGACCTGGGCCTCGTGAACCAGGTCTTCACCGAGGAGCGCCTGGGAAAGCTCCGCCTTCCGGAGGCCCGCCTGGGAATCGCCCACACCCGCTACTCCACCACGGGCTCCAACCTGCGCATCAACGCCCAGCCCCTCACCGCAAGGACCGCCCACGGGGTCTTGGCCATCGCCCACAACGGCAACTTCACCAACGCCAAGCCCCTCCGCGACCGGCTCCTCCGGGAGGGGGCCACCTTCCAGAGCACCTCGGACACCGAGGTGATGCTCCTCCTCCTCGCCCGCCTGGGCCACCTTCCCCTGCCCGAGGCCGCCGCCCAGGCCATGCGGCAGCTGGAAGGGGGGTACTCCATCCTGCTCATGAGCCCGAAGACCCTCCTCGCCCTCCGCGAGCCCCACGGGGTGCGGCCTTTGGTCCTGGGGGAGGCCCCTTGGGGCTACGCCTTCGCCTCCGAGCCCCCGGCCCTCCTCCTCATGGGGACGGAGTACGTGCGGGACGTGCGCCCCGGGGAGGTGGTCTGGGTGGAGGAGGGCGAGCTCCATAGCCTCCAGGCCCTCCCCCCGGAGCCCGCCCCGTGCGCCTTTGAGTGGATCTACTTCGCCCGGCCCGACAGTCTCCTGGACGGCACCGAGGCCTACGAGGCCCGGGTGCGGATGGGGATGGAGCTCTTCCGAGAGGCCCCCGCGGAGGCCGACCTCGTGGTCCCCGTGCCGGACTCGGGCATCGGGGCCGCCGTGGGCTACGCCAAGGCGAGCGGGCTTCCCTTGGAGTTCGGCCTCTACAAGAACCCCTACGCCGGGCGCACCTTCATCCAGCCCACCCAGGAGCTCCGCGACCTGAAGACGAGGCTCAAGCTCTCCCCCACGGGGGCGGTGAAGGGCAGGCGGGTGGTCCTCATAGACGACTCCATCGTGCGGGGCACCACCAGCAAGCGGATCGTGCAGATGCTCAAGGAAGCCGGGGCCCTCGAGGTCCACTTCCGGGTGAGTAGCCCCCCCATCCGCTTCCCCTGCTACTACGGCATAGACACCGCCGCCCGCAAGGAGCTCATCGCCGCACAGAAGAGCGTGGAGGAGATCCGGGCCTACATCGGGGCCGACTCCCTGGCCTTCCTCTCGGAGGAGGGGGTGAGGCGGGCCATCGGGGGGCCCATCTGCCTCGCCTGCTTCAACGGGCGCTACCCGGCGGGGGTGCCCCTGGAAGGGGAGAAGCTCGCCCTGGAGCTTTAGGCCCTTCGCCTCAGGAAGAGGCCCAGCAAAAGCCCTCCCAGGAAGCCCAGGAGCAAGAAGGCGAAGGCGAAGGTCCCGGTGGAGGCCAGGTGCCAGCCGAAGAACCAGTAGCTGCACACGGCGTACCGCTCCACCTGGACCCGCACCAGCTCGGGGAGGTTGCGGCTCGTGGTGAAGTTGACGAGGAGGATGGCCAAGAGGAGGACCAAGAGGATAACGAGGGCGGTCCACTTGAGAAAGGTCCAGGGATTCCCCTTCATGGCCTAAGCTTACCAGCCCTCCCGGGTCCAGGGCCTATAATCGGACCATGGTCGGCACGAGCCTAAGGGACGAGGCCCTTTTTGCCCTCATCGCCCTGGAGGAGAAGCGCCAGCGGGAGGGCCTGGAGCTCATCGCCAGCGAGAACTTCGTCTCCAAGCAGGTGCGGGAGGCGGTGGGGAGCGTCCTCACCAACAAGTACGCCGAGGGCTACCCCGGGGCCCGGTACTACGGGGGGTGCGAGGTCATTGACCGGGTGGAGTCCTTGGCCATAGAGCGGGCCAAGGCCCTCTTCGGGGCGGCCTGGGCCAACGTTCAGCCCCACTCGGGCTCCCAGGCCAACATGGCCGTCTACATGGCCCTGATGGAGCCGGGGGACACCCTCATGGGCATGGACCTCGCCGCGGGCGGCCACCTCACCCACGGCTCCCGGGTGAACTTTTCCGGGAAGCTCTACAAGGTGGTCTCCTACGGGGTCCGCCCCGACACGGAGCGCATAGACCTCGAGGAGGTCCGCCGCCTCGCCCTGGAGCACCGCCCCAAGGTCATCGTGGCCGGGGCCAGCGCCTACCCCCGCTTCTGGGACTTCAAGGCCTTCCGGGAGATCGCCGACGAGGTGGGGGCCTATTTGGTGGTGGACATGGCCCACTTCGCCGGGCTCGTGGCCGCGGGCCTCCACCCGAACCCCCTTCCCTTCGCCCACGTGGTCACCAGCACCACCCACAAGACCCTGAGGGGCCCAAGGGGCGGGCTCATCCTCTCCCAGGACCCGGAGCTCGGAAAGAAAATAGACAAGCTCATCTTCCCCGGGATCCAGGGAGGGCCTTTGGAGCACGTCATCGCCGGAAAGGCCGTGGCCTTCTTTGAGGCCCTGCAGCCCGAGTTCAAGGAGTATAGCCGCCTGGTGGTGGAAAACGCCAAGCGGCTGGCGGAGGAGCTCGGCAAGAGGGGCTACCGCATCGTCACCGGGGGCACCGACAACCACCTCTTCCTCGTGGACCTCCGCCCCAAGGGCCTCACCGGGAAGGAGGCGGAGGAGAGGCTGGACGCCGTGGGGATCACGGTGAACAAGAACGCCATCCCCTTTGACCCCAAGCCGCCCAGGGTCACCTCGGGGATCCGCATCGGCACCCCGGCCATCACCACCCGGGGCTTCACCCCCGAGGAGATGCCCCTCGTGGCCGAGCTCATAGACCGGGCCCTCCTGGAGGGCCCCTCGGAGGCCCTAAGGGAGGAGGTCCGAAGGCTCGCCCTGGCCCACCCCATGCCCTAGCGGGGCCCCTACAATGGAAGGGGATGCTCCGGCGCCTCGAGGTGCAAAACCTCGCCGTCATCCGGGAGGCCGCCCTGGAGCTCGCCCCCGGCCTCAACGTCCTCACCGGGGAAACCGGGGCGGGAAAGAGCCTCCTGGTGGACGCCCTGGCCCTCCTCCTCGGGGAAAAGCCCGAGGGGAGGGTGGGGCCCTTTGGGGATAGCCTTCTCGTCACCGCCTTCTTCCAGGGGAAGGAGGAGCGGGTCCTCTCCCGGAGGGTGGGAAGCCGCTCCACGCCCCGCATTGACGGGGAGGTGGTGAGCCTGAAGGAGCTCCAGGAGGAGGCGGAGAGGTGGCTTTCCCTCCACGCCCAGCACGCGGCCCTCGCCCTCCTCTCCCCGAGGCGCCAGCGGGAGCTTCTGGACGCCCTCCTGGACCCAAAGCTTCTCGCCCGCTACCAGGAGGCCTACGCCCGCCACCAGGCCCTAAAGGGCGAAAAGGAAGCCCTAGAAGAAGCCCTCAGGGCCAAAGCCGAGCGGGAGGACCTCCTTCGCTTCCAGCTAAAGGAGATCGCCGAAGCCAAGCCCCGCCCGGGGGAGGACGAGGAGCTTTCGGAGGAGGCCCGGAAGCTCCGCCACCTCGAGGCCCTGAGGGAGCGGGCAGGAAGGGCCTACGGCCTCCTGGAGGAGGAGGCCCTGGGGCCTCTGGAGGCCGCCTTGAGGGAGCTTAAGGCGGGGGGGCGGTTTGACCGGGCCCTGGAGGCCCTGGCGGAGGACCTGGAGGCCGCCCTCCACGGGGCCCAGGCCGTGGCCCGGGAGCTTGCGGACTACCTGGAGGGCCTGGAGGGGGATCCGGAGCGGCTTTCGGCCCTCGAGGCCCGCCTCGCCCTCTTGGAGCGCCTGAAGCGCAAGTACGGGCCCACCCTGGAGGACGTGCTGGCCCACGCGGAGCGGGCGAGGGCGGAGCTCTCCACCCTGGAGGGAGGGGAGGCTCGGCTAGAGGAGGTGGCGCGGGCCCTAGAGGAGGCGGAAGCGGCCCTCCTCCTGGCGGGCGAGGCCCTGGGCGAGGCCCGCAGGCAGGCGGCGGAGCGCCTCGCCCGGGGCATGGAGCGGGAGCTTTCCGAGCTCGGCTTTCCCAGGGCCCGCTTCCAGGTGGACCTCAAGCCCCTCCCGGAGCCGGGGCCTTTCGGCCTCGAGGAGGTGGCCTTCCGCTTCTCCGCCAACCCCCACCTTCCCCCCGCCCCCCTGGGGGCGGCAAGCGGCGGGGAGCTCTCCCGGGTGGCCCTGGCCCTCGCCCTCCTCACGGGGGCCGAGGCCCCCACCGTGGTCTTTGACGAGGTGGACGCGGGCCTCGGCGGGGAGACCGCCTGGAAGGTGGCCGAGCGCCTGGCCCGCCTGAGCGAGACCCGGCAGGTCCTGGTGGTCACCCACCTGCCCCAGATCGCCGCCCGGGCCCACCGCCACCTGAAGGTGGTGAAGGCGGGGGAGGAGGTGCGGGTGGAGGTCCTGGAGGGAGAGGCCAGGGTGCGGGAGCTCGCCCGCCTCCTCTCCGGCCAGTACACCGAGGCCGCCCTCTCCCACGCCCGGCTCCTCCTAGAGCGCCCCGAGGTCCAAGGTTGAGCCTCCCCGAAGCCCCGGATGAAGGGGTGGAGCGGAACCCCTCCCCTGCCCCTTACCCCCGTCTACGGGGTAGGCGCAGGAGGGATCGAGGCGGGGGAAGGAACCCTAGAAAACCCCCTGTGAATCCTTCGCCTAAGCCGTGGGCCTTCTTTCCCGGGGCCCCCATGCAAGCCAGCATGGGGTGGTATTAAAGCCGGACGCATCGCGAGAAGTTTAAAGAAGGCCCTTGACCCCCTGGGCCACGTACTGCACCGCCAAGGCGGCGAGGAGAATGCCCAGGACCCGGGTCACCACGTTGACCCCCGTGCGCCCCAAGGCCCGGCGCACCCGGATGGCCGCCCGCAGGAAGAGGTAGGCCAGGGCCAGGACCAGAAAGGCCGTGAGGAGGACCATCCCCACCCCCAAGGGCACCCGCGTGGCCTCCGCTCCCAGGACCAGCACGCTGGCCAAGGCCCCCGGGCCCGCAATCAGGGGGATGGCCAGGGGGAAGACGGAGATGTCCGCCCGCTCCAAGGCCTCTCTGGCCTCCTCTTCCGTCTCCCGCTCGTGATGGGCAAAGACCATCTCCGTGGCGATGCGGAAAAGGAGGATACCCCCGGCCACCCGCAGGGCGTCCAGGCTGATGCCCAGGTAGCCCAGAAGCCCCCGGCCGAAGAAGAAAAAGAAGGTGAGAAGCCCTCCCGCCACCAGGACCGCCTTGCGGGCGATGCGCGCCTGCTCCTTGGGGGAGCGGTCCCCGGCCAGGGCCAAAAACACCGGCACCAGGCCCACCGGGTCCATGACCACGAAAAGGGTGAGGAAGGACTTCAGGAAAAACTCGGGCACGGCTTTAGGAGGGGGCGGGCCTCCCCAGGGCCTTCCCCGAAAGGAGAAGCCCGCCGAACTCCTCCTCCAAGGCCCTGGCGTCCTCCTCCGTGCGGGCCACCACCAAAATGGTGTCCTCCCCCGCCAGGGTGCCCACGATCTCGTCCCGCCTGAGGCGGTCTATGAGGAGGGCGATGCCGGAGGCGTGCCCCTCGGCGGTCTTGAGCACCAAGAGGTTGCCGCCCCGGTCCACGTCCTTCACGAAGAGGCCCACCTGCCGCCTGAGCTCCTCGTACACGTCCTCGGGAAGCTCCGTGGAGGGGAGGGCGTACTTGTGCCGCCCCTTGCCCAGGGCCACCCGGGCCAGGCGGAGCTCGGCGATGTCGCGGCTCACCGTGGCCTGGGTCACCTCAAACCCGAGCTGGCGCAGGCGCTCCACCAACTCCTTCTGGGTGCCGATCTCCTCCTTGCGCACGATCTCCTGGATGGCGCGGTGCCGCTCCGCCTTGCTGCGCATACCCATCCCTTAACCCCTAAGCTCCTTGACCAAATCCAGTATACGCTCGGCCACTTCCCGCTTCCTCATGCGGGGAAGCTCCAGGACCCGCCCGTCCCTAAGGAGGAGGACCACCTGGTTCTCCAGGCTCCCAAAGCCCACCCCCTCCCGGTTGACCCAGTTGAGGGCGATAAGGTCCAGGTTCTTGCGCCTTAGCTTCTCCCTGGCCCGTTCCAGGCCCTCCCCGGTCTCCATGGCGAAGCCCACCAGAATCCGGCCCTCCTTCCTCTCCCCGAGCTCCTTGAGGATGTCGGGGTTGGGCACCAGGCGGAGGAGGCGCTCGGCCTCCACCTTGGGCTCCTTCTCCTTGAGGGTCTCGGCGGGCCGGTAGTCGGCCACCGCCGCCGCCATCACCACCGCCTCGGCCCAGGGGTAGCGGTCCAGGATGGCCTGCCGCATCTCCAGGGCGCTTTCCACCTGCACCACCTCCATTCCCCAGGGGTCGGGGAGGGCAGTGGGGCCCGAAACCAGGACCACCTCCGCCCCCCGGTCCCGGGCGGCCTCGGCCACGGCGTAGCCCATCCGGCCCGAGGAGGGGTTGGAGAGGAAGCGCACGGGGTCCAGGTACTCCCGGGTGGGCCCGGCGGAGACCAGAAGGCGAAGGCCCTTTAGATCTTTAGGGGCGAGGAGGGCCTCGAGGCGCTCCACCAGTTCCTCGGGCTCCAGCATCCGCCCCCACCCCTCTCCCTCCCCCGCCGCCGCCAAAGGGCCGTAGGCGGGGCCGAAGAGGGCGTGGCCCAGGGCCTTAAGCCGCTCGGCGTGGGCCTGGGTCTGGGGGGAAAGCCACATGGCCTCGTTCATGGCGGGAGCCCAGGCCACCCTCTTCGCCCCGGCGAGGAGGGTGGCGGAGAGGAGGTCGTCGGCGAGGCCAAGGGCGGCCTTGGCCATGGCGTCGGCGGTGGCCGGGGCCACCAGGACGGCCTCGGCCCACCGGGCGAGCTCTATGTGGAGGGCCCGGCCATCGGGGCGGAACCAGGCTTCCTCCGTGGCCACCTCGCCCCCCGCGGCCACCGCCAGGGAAAGGGGGGTGATGAACTCCAGGGCCCTCGGCGTGGCCAGGACCCGGACCTCGTGCCCCCTCGCCCGGAGGAGGCGGAGGAGGTGGGGGGCCTTCAGGGCCGCCGCCCCCCCCGCCACCGCCACCAGGACCCGGGCCACTAACCCTCCTCTTCCGCCACCGGGTAGAGCCTCTCCATCTCCTTCTGCAGGCGGTCCTCGGGGACCAGGTTCTCCCCGAAGACGAGCCTGCCCGTGAAGAGTTCCTTCATGGCCCAGGTCACGGCGTTGGGGTCGTCAAAGAGGCCCTCGAGGGTGCGCATCTTGGGCCTCTCCTCCGGCTCCAAGACGGTGTTCTTGAAGCGGTGGCGCAGAAGCTGCTGGGCCCTTTTGGCCACCACCACCGTGAGCCGGTACTTGGAATCCACCATGCCAAAGAGCTTGTCAATCCCCGGTTCCGCCATGGCTCCTCCTCAGGATCTCCTCCAGCTCCTCCTCCAAGGACGCGTCCCGGGCGAGGGCCCGGCTCAGGGCCTCCCCCATGCGCTCGGTGCGGCGGCGCTCGGCGGTGAGGATGGCGAGGAAGTCCCGCACCGCCTCCTCCAGCACGTCGTTCACCACCACGTAGTCAAAGCGGTGGGCGTTCCTGATCTCCCACTCCGCCTGCTCCAGGCGCCTCCGAATCCTCTCGGGGTCGTCCGTGCCCCGGTAGACCAGGCGGCGCTTGAGCTCGGAAAGGGAAGGGGGCACCAGAAAGATGAGCACGGCCTCGGGCATCCTCTCCTTCACCTGGAGGGCCCCCTGGACCTCGATCTCCAAGAGCACGTCCTCCCCCCGGCTCAAGGCCCGCTCCACCGGGGCCTTGGGGGTGCCGTAGAGGTGCCCCACGTACTCGGCGTGCTCCAGAAACCCCCCTTGGGCGAGGAGGGCCTCAAAGGTGGGCCGGTCCACGAAGTAGTAGTCCACCCCGTGCCGCTCCCCCGGGCGGGGGGGACGGGTGGTCATGGAGATGGAGTAGAAAAGGCGGGTGCGCTCCAGGACCTTGGCCCGCACCGTGCCCTTCCCCACCCCGCTGGCCCCGGTCATGACGAAGAGCTGGCCCCGCATACCCCTCACCCCGGGAGGATACCAAAAGCCCCCGGCCCCGGCAAGGATTTTTGTGATCTGGGCACCTTCTCCCCGTGGTACACTCTCCCCCATGGCCTGGTACCAGGGCGCCTTCTTTTACCAAATCTTCCCCGACCGCTTCTTCCGGGCAGGCCCCCCGGGCAGGCCCGCCCCTACGGGACCCTTTGAGCCCTGGGAAGCCCCCCCCACCCTAAGGGGCTTCAAGGGGGGAACGCTTTGGGGCGTGGCGGAGAAGATTCCCTACCTCCTGGACCTGGGGGTGGAGGCCCTCTACCTCAACCCCGTCTTCGCCTCCACCGCCAACCACCGCTACCACACCGTGGACTACTTCCAGGTGGACCCCCTCCTCGGGGGCAACGAGGCCCTGCGCCACCTCTTGGAGGTGGCCCACGCCCACGGGGTCCGGGTCATCCTGGACGGGGTCTTCAACCACACGGGAAGGGGCTTTTTCGCCTTCCAGCACCTTCTGGAAAACGGGGAGGCGAGCCCCTACCGGGACTGGTACCACGTGAAGGGCTTCCCCCTCAACGCCTACGGCCTCGAGCCCAACTACGAGGCCTGGTGGGGCAACCCCGAGCTCCCCAAGCTCAAGGTGGAGACCCCGGCGGTGCGGGAATACCTGCTTTCCGTGGCCGAGCACTGGATTCGCTTCGGCGTAGACGGCTGGCGCCTGGACGTGCCGAACGAGATCCCAGACCCCGAGTTCTGGCGGGAGTTCCGGCGCAGGGTCAAGGGGGCGAACCCCGAGACCTACCTGGTGGGGGAGATCTGGGAGGAGGCGGATTTCTGGCTCCAGGGGGACATGTTTGACGCGGTGATGAACTACCCCCTCGCCCGGGCCCTCCTGGGCTTCGTGGGGGGGGAGGCCCTGGACCGGGAGCTCGCCGCCCGCTCGGGGCTTGGGCCCGTTGAACCCCTCCAGGCCCTGGCCTTCAGCCATCGGCTGGAGGACCTCTTTGGCCGCTACCGCCCCGAGGTGGTCCGGGCCCAGATGAACCTCCTCACCTCCCACGACACCCCTCGCCTCCTCAGCCTGATGCGGGGAAGCGTGGAGCGGGCGAGGCTCGCCCTTTCCCTCCTCTTCCTCCTGCCCGGAAACCCCACGGTCTACTACGGGGAAGAGGTGGGCATGGAAGGGGGCCACGACCCGGATAACCGGGGCGGGATGGTCTGGGAGGAAGCCCGCTGGCGGAGGGAGCTTTGGGAGGCGGTGCGGCGGTTGGCGAGGCTACGCAAGGACCACCCCCTCCTGCGCACCGCCCCCTACCGGCGCGTCTACGCCCAGGACGGCCACCTGGCCTTCACCCGCGGGCCCTACCTGGTGGTGGCGAACGCCACCCCCCACCCCTTCCGCCAGGACTTCCCCCTGCACGGGGCCCTGCCCCGGGGAGCCCAGGCGGTGGACCTCCTCTCGGGGAAGGCCTGTACCCCCATGGGGGGGCGCCTCTGTGGCCCCGAGCTTCCCCCCTTTTCCCTAGCGGTCTGGGTGGAGGTCTAAGGCCCCTTCAAAGGCGAGGAGCCAGCGCTTCAGCCCCTCCTGGCCCTGAAACCCCCCAAGCCGACCATCGGCGTGGATCACCCGGTGGGCGGGTACCAGGAGGAAAAAGGGGCAGGCCCTAAGGGCCGCCCCCACGGCCCGGGGAGCAAGGCCGAGCTCCCGGGCCAGGCGCCCGTAGCTTTCCGTCTTTCCGTAGGGAATGCGCCGCACCCGCTCGTAGACCGCTACCCGGGCCGGGGAGAAGCCGGCGTAGTCCAGGGGCAGGTCCAAAAAGTTCAGGCGCTCCCCGGCGAAGTAGGCCTCCACCCTCTCCCGCACGGCACGGGCTAGGGAGCCCCTTGCCTCCTCTCCCCGGAGAAAAAGGACGGGCTCCAAGCGCCGCACCCCAAAGGGGGAAACCTCCAGCCAGAGGGGCCCTAGGGGCGTGGGGATCCACATGGCCTAGCGAAGGGCCAAGGCCGGACCCGGAAGCCCCCCTAGGAGAAGGTCCGAAAGAAAGGTGCCGGGGAAGTAGTGTCCCAGGATCTCCCGGTGGCCGTACCCCGCCTCGGCCATGCCCTTGGCCCCCCACTGGGAAAGTCCCACCCCGTGCCCCAGCCCCCGGCCCAACGCCTCAAAGCCTTGGAACTCCACCAGGGTAGAGGGAAGCCCCAGAAGGCGCAGGAAGCGGCCCGCCTCGAGGCCCCGAAGCTCCACCCCCAGAAGCCGCACCCGCCACACCCGGCCCGAGGGGCTTCGCTCCAGAACCCGGGGAGGGTCTTCCCCCGCCGGACGGAACCCCAGAGCCCGGAGCACCTTGGCCGCTCGGGCCTTTTCCACCCGCATCCGCCAAAGGCTTTTGGGGCCCTTGGCGTAGGGGTCGGGGCGGGGGCGGAGGTAGGGCAGGGCCTGGCCGAAGACCTCCTCGTTTCCCGCCGTCATCCCCCCGGAGTCGGCGTGATAGAGGGCGGAGATGGCCCTTCCCCCGTAGCTCAGGACCTGGCCCCGGGTGGCCGCCACCGCCGCCCGGTACCGTTCCTTTTCGGCGGAAAAGCCCAGGTAGACCTGGCAGCGCTCGTCCGCGCAGAGGTCGTAAGGGGCCTTGGGGTTCAGGCGGCTTACGGCGAAGGTGCGGGCCACCACCGCCTGGGCCTTCAGGGCCTCCAGGGGAAAGCCCTCGGGCATCTCCCCCGGCAGGACCCCGAGGAGGTAGTCCTCCAGGGAAACGAGGTTCACCACGAGAAGCTTCCTCCCCCGGGCGAGGAGGCGCACCCCGCCCCGGTAGACCCGGCCTCCCAGGACGAAATAGGGGGCGGGAAGGTCAAGGAAGGGGTAGACCCTTCCCTCCACCGCCACCCCCTGGGGCGTGGCCCAGGCCCGCACCTTCCCCTCGGGGAGCCTGAGGACCACCTCCTGGCCCAAGGGCGCCTCCCGGAGGAGGACCCGAAGCCATAGGTCCTGCCCCTGGCCCCGCCCGGAAAAGAGGGCGAGGAGAAGGAGGAAAAGCCGGAAAAAGCCGCGCATCGGCCTTCCATCCTACCCCAGGACCAGCACCGCCCGCCCCTCTAAGGGCGCCTCTTCCAGGCTCCGCAAAGCGTCTTGGTGGCGCAAGGCGTACATGGCGTAGGGGAAAACGCGCTCCTGGGGAAGCCCCAGGGGAAGGAGGTGGCGCCTTAAGCGCTCCAGGTGGTGGAAAAACACCGCATCCCGGGAAAGCCGGGCGCGGAGCACCTTCCGAAGAAGCCGCTCCCCCTCCCCCTGAAGCCTCGCCCGGAAGCGGCGGAAGGGGCGCTCCAGGGTGGGCTCCAGGGCCCGGGCCCGCTCCGCCAGGGCCTGGGCCTCTTCCAGGAGCCGGGCGAGCCCCTCCTCCACCTGCCGGAAGCCCTCCAGGTCCTCCCGGAGGGCCTCGAGGAAGGCCCCCTCTCCCCGCTCCACGAAGGCCCAGGGGTCCAGGCGGTACCGCTTTAGGATGCGAAGGATGGGGGGCTCCAGCACCACCCCCTGCACCCTCAGGAAGAGGGCGGGCATGGTAAGGCCGTAGAGGGCGTAGACCCCGGAAAGCTCCGCCACGTAGCGGAACTCGTTGGGCCCCACCACGAAGCCCGCCGTGGGGAGGACCAGGTCCTGAAACACGGGCCTCAGACCCGCCGCCGGGGTGAGGCGGGAGGGGTCGGCGCGGGCGATCTCCCGGAGCTCCCTCTGGGTGTAGCGCCGCACCCCGTCGGTGAAGGCCCCGCCCTCGTAGAAGAGGAGGCGTCTTTGGTCTGTTTCCAGGAAGAGGTTGGCGGCCCCGGGCTTGCGCCGAAGAGGGGCCTTCCCCCCAAGGCCCCGGACCCTTTCCGCCTCCCGGTTGATGGCCTCGGCGCTCCCCAAGGGGTCCTCCAGCTCCCGCTCCAGGGCCTCCTGGAAGAGGGGGGCGAGCTCCTCGGCCATGGGGTCAAAAGGGAGGAGCCCCCGCTCCCCAAAAAAGGCCAGGAGGACCCGGGCGAAGAACTCGGAAAGCGTTCCCGCCTCCAGGGCGTAGACCAGGCGGGGGTCCTTCGCCCAAGGGCCGAGGAAGTCGGCGATGGCCTTGCGGTGAGGCTCCAGGGAAAGGCGCCCCGCGGGCAGGGGGGGGAAGGGAAGGGAGAGGGTGCGCACCTCCCCGTCCACGAGGAGGTGGAGGTGGCGCACCTCCTCCACGTCGTGGTCCTGGGAGGCCACCCAAAAGACCCCGGCCGCCCCTACCCGCTCCGCCAGGCCCAAGGCGGTGTGGGCCTTGTAGAAGGTGAGGGCGGGCCCCCCGAGAAGCCCCGCCTGCTGGCCGGTGACCACCGCCCCCGCCTCGAGGCGCTTCAGGGCCCTGAAGGCTTCCTCCGGGGCCTGAAGGCGCTCAAGGTAGGCCCCAAGGGCCTCCCCAAGCCTGGGGTGGCCCTTTCGGCCCAGGCGGGACCTTAGGGCCTCCTCCCCTTGGGGCAGGTTCAAAAGGCGGGCCAGCAGGGCGGGCTCCATGCTTTAGAGCCTAAAGCGCCTCCGCCAGGCGGGCAAGGGCCTTGGGGTCCAGGACCTCCACCCGGCGGTAGCCCAGCTCCACCCAGCCCTCCAGGGCCCACTCCCCCAGGAGCTTGGTCACGGTTTCCCGGGTGGCCCCCACCATGCGGGCCAGGTCCTGGTGGGAGAGGACCACCTCCCCCTCCCGCCCCAGGCGGAGGAGGAACCGGGCCAGGCGCTGGGCCACGGAGAGGTGGCGCACCTCCCAAAGCCTCTCCTCCGCCGCTCGCAGGCGGCGGTAGAGGGCCTCGAGGAGCCAGGCCCCCACCTGGGGAAAGCGGGCCAAAAGGGGGTCAAGCCGGTCCTTGGGGGCGAAGAGGAGCTCGCCGTAGGTGAGGGCCACGGCCCCGGCGCGCCGCCTGTCCTCCCCCACCAGGGCCTCCTCCCCCAAAAGCTCCCCCGGGCCCACCACCCCCAAGGTGGCGGGCTCCTCGGCGGGGCCCAAGCGCTCCAGCAACAGGAGGCCTTCCCGCACCAGGTAGAGGCCATCGGCCCGGTCCCCCTCGGCGTAGAGAAGGGCCCCCCGGCGCACCCTGAGGGGCTGGAAGACCCCGGCGGCCTCCTTGCGCGCCTCGGGAGGTAGCCCCTGGAGCATGGTCTACAGAAAAAGGGGGGCGGCCGAAGGGGGAACGAGCCCCCGGGCCTCGGCCTCGGCGAAGAGGCGCGCCACGGCCCGCTCCCCCTCCTCTCCCACGTCCAGGCTGAAGCCGTTCACGTAGGTGCGCACGTGGGCCCAGATGACCTCCTCGGAAAGCTCCTTCGCGTGGGCCTTCATGTAGTCCAGGGCCTCCTCGGGGTGGGCCAGGGCGTACTCCAGGCTCCGGCGCACCGCCCGGTCCAGCTCAAGGATGAGCCCCTCCCCCAGGTCCCGCCGGGCCAGGATGGCCCCGAGGGGCAGGGGTAGGCCGGTCTCTTCCTCCCACCACTCCCCCAGGTCCACCACTTTGGCGAGGCCGTACTTTGGATAGGTGAAGCGGCTTTCGTGGATGATGAGGCCCGCCTCCACCTCTCCCTGGGCCACCAGGGGGAGAATCTGGTCGTAGCGCACCTCCACGGGGTGGAAGCCCTGGGCGTAGAGGGAGAGGAGCAAGAAGGCGGTGGTGTTCCGCCCCGGAATGGCCACCCGGGCCCCCTCGAGGCGGGGGAGGGGGCGCCTGGCCACGAGGAGGGGCCCCACCCCCCTCCCCAAGGCCCCCCCGCTCCTTAGGGCCACGTACCGGTCCCGCACCCGGCCGTAGGCGGCGTAGGAGAGCTTGGTGAGGGGAAGCCTCCCCTCCAGGGCCCAGCGGTTCAGGGTCTCCACGTCCTCCAGGACGGGCTCCAAGGGAACGGGGCTTTCCACCCGGCCGTGGGCCAGGGCGTAGAAGATGAAGGTGTCGTTGGGGCAGGGAGAGTAGCCAAGGGCCAAGGCCTCCATAGCCCCTACTGTACCCCTTTGAGGGCCTTCTTGAAGACCTCCGGGGCGAAGGCCTTGAGGGCCCTCAAGAACCCCGTGGCCCCCCGGGCCCGGCCCGGGATGACGTGCACCGGCACCCCCAGGCGCTCGGCCTCGAGGCGCACGGGCTCGGAGAGGTCGTGGCCCACGTAGCTGGAGACGATCATGAGGCCGTGGGCCTTCTCCAGGCGGCTCAGGATGCGCCTCAGGGCCTCCTTTCCCACCCCGGCGCTGTCGGCGTCGTACCAGTCCACCTTGAGGCCCCGGGCCTCCAAAAAGGGAACGAGGCGGCTACGGAGCTGGGTGTGCCCCCCCACCACCAGGAGGTGCTCCCCGTGGAACCTCGGGAGGTCCTCCTCCAGGAGTTTTCCGGGCGATTCGGGCAAGGGGGGCGCCTCCTCTCCCAGGGCCTTCAAGCCCTTCCCCACCGCCTTAAGCTCCTCCAGGTAGAGGGCCAGGCTCTCGTCGTGGGGCTTGAGGAAGAGGAGGTTCCTAAGGATCTCCCGGGCCAGGGCCAGGTCCTTCTCCCGGTAAAGGGCCACCTCCAGGGCCTTCTGCCAGTACTCCGCCGCCCGGCGCCAGTCCCCCTGGGCCTCGTGGTGCTCGGCCAGGTCAAAGAGGACCTCCAGGGCCTGGGGGTGCTCCTTGAGCTCGGAAAGGAGAAGGGCCTCCGCTTCCTCCGCCCTCCCCGCCCCGTAGAGGGCGGCCAGGTACTGCCCCCGCGCCGTCTCGGCCTCGGGGCTTTCCCGGAAGGCCCGGGAGAGCCGGTAGGCCAAGGCCAGAAGCTCCAGGGGCGGCTGCGGCGTGTGGCTTAGGGCCTGGTAGAGGACGCTGAAGGCGGCCCAAGGCCCCTCCAGCCTCTCCAGAAGGTGCAGGAGTCCCAGGAGGTCCTCCTCGGCCACGGCCTCGAGCCCGGCGTCCCGGGCCCGGGAAAGGAGCTCCCGGGCGAGCACCTCCTCCCCCCCCTCCAGGGCCTCCCGGGCCAGGCGGAAGAGGTAGGGGGCGGGGTAGGCCCTTAGGGCGTGGGCCCGCTTGTGGTCTCCAAGGACCTCCCGAAGAGGGCGACCTAGGGCCCGCTTTACCTCGGCCAGGTGGTGGAAGGCCATCCCCGCCACCTCCCCTTCCCCGTGGCGGGCCGCCTGCTCCAGAAGGTAAAGGCCCTCGGCCATGCGCCCTTCCCGCTGACGGAGGATGCCGAGGAGCAAGGAGGCCTCGGGGATCTCCGCCCGGCTCAGGGTCTCGGTGAGGTAGGGCTCCACGGCCTTCAGGTCCTCTCCCCGGTAGTCCAGGGGGGTGCGGAGGCGGAGGGCGCTCAGGGCCAATCCCAAGAACCCCTCGGCCTCGTCCCAATCGGCGAGCCTCCTGGCGTAGCGCTCGGCACGGGCGAAGAGCCCTTGGAAAAGGGCCGCTCTTAGGCCAAGCCGAAGCATCTCCCGGGTGAGGAGGCCCGGGGAGAGGTCCTCCACGAACTCCGCCCGACGGCTCACCTCGGTCCACTCCCCCTCCCGGGCGTAGCGGCGCATCCTGTCGGTGATGCGCTCCAGGGCCTCTTGGATGTAGACCTCGGCCTCGAGGAGCCCCGACTCCACGAACTGCCGGAGGGCGTCGGCGTACCGCCCCTGGGCCAGGTAGACCCGGCCCAGGGCCAGGCGGTACCGCCCGCCCCGCACCGCCAGGGCCTCGAGGCGGCTCCTCGCCCTCTCGTACTCCCCGAGCTCCACGAGGACCAAGGCCCTAAGGTCCTCCGCCTCCTCGGAGAGGGCCCGCCTTAAGGCCTCCTCCGCCTCGGCGTAGCGGGAGAGGGCCAAGAGGGCCCGGCCCCGGAGGTAGGCCGCCTCCCCCGCCGCCTCCTCGGGCAGGCGGGCCAGGACCTCCTTGTGGTTGCCCGCCTCCAAAAGGGTCCGCACCTCCTCGAGGTCCACCCCCCGCGCCAAAACGGGCTCGGGCTCCTCCCAAGGCTCCTCCAAGGCCTCCCCCACGAAGGCCTCCGCCAGGGCCTCGGGCCTCCGGGCGAGGACGAGGAAGTACTCCCCCTCCCCCACCCGCTCCACCTCGGCGAAACCTAGGCGCCTGAGCCCCTCCTCCACCCCTTCCGGGCTCTTGCCCAAAAAGGGCCCGTGGCCGTAGACGAGAAGCCCCCCCGGGCGGAGGAGGCGGAGGAAGAGGGGCAGGCGCTCAAAGAAGGCGAAGCGCTTCCAGAAGGCCTCCGGAGCCAGGCGGCCTTCCAGGTCCTGGTCCACGAGCCCCTCGGGAAAGACCGAGAGGAGAAGCAGGGTGTCAAAGGGGGGAAGCTCGGCCTCCTCCGCCCAGCCCAGGTGCCAGGCCACCTCCGGCACCCTCTTCCTGCCCACCTCCACCGCCTCCTCCACCCCCTCCAGGGCGTGCCACTCCAGGTCGGGGCGCTGCCTTTGCAGGAAGCCCACCAGGGCCCCGGTGAAAGGCCCCACCTCCAGGACCCGCCCCTCCACCCGGGAGGGCACCTCCTTGGCGTAGAACTCCAGGAAGGGGAGGTGCATCCCGTAGACCAGGGCCTCCCCCTTGGGGACCTTGAGGACCTCCCGGTAGAAACTTCGCACCGCCTCCCGCCCCCCACCCCCCAGGTAGGCCCGCCAGGCCTTGAGGAGGGGGGCCCGCTTGGCCGGGCTTCCCAGCTGCTTGGCGAGCTCGGCCTCAAAGCGCCCGGGGGGAAGGGGCCCCTGGACGCCGAAGCGCTCCTTCAGGAAAAGCCTGAGCTCCTCGGGCATTTGCCGGGAGTCTACCAAAAAGGCGGGGGGCGGTAAAGCGCCCCCCGCCCGCCCGATGGCCTAAGCCGGAACCTCCCTCAGGAAGAGATCGGCGTAGCGGCGCTTGGCCCGCGCGGGGGCGCGGTGCCAAATGTAGGAGGCAAGGAGGGGGAAGGCCAGGGTGGCCTCGGCGAAGACCATCTGGGAGAGGCGGGCGTCCACCTTGCCCCAGCTTTGCGCCTCGGAGAGGGTGGAGCCGGAAAGCCCCCCGTCCCGCTCGTCGGCCACGGTGATCTGGATGGCGTACTTGTGCATCTCCACCCGGTGGCCCAAGACCTCGGCGGCCACCACGATGTCCTGGGCGAAGTTCTTGGGCACCCCGCCCCCGAGCATCACGAGCCCCGTGGTCCCGGCCTTCAGCTTGATCTCGGTGAGCTCGCGGAAGTCGGCCACGGAGTCTATGGTCACGTGGGCCTCGGGGCGCTTCACCTGGTGGTAGACGAGGCCAAAGCCCGCGGAGGAGTCGGAGAAGGCGGGGACGAAGATGGGCACCCCCTCCTCGTAGGCCGCCCGCACGATGCTCCTCTCCCCCAGGCCCCGCTCCGCCAGGTAGCGGCCCATGTGCCAGAGGAACTCCCGGCTGGAGTAGGGGCGGGGCTTTAGGCCCTCGGCGATCTCGGCCACGGTGTAGTCGGTGTGCCTCAGCTCCTCCTCGTCAATGTAGGTGTCGTAAATGCGGTCAATCCAAAGCCGCCTTAGGGCCTCGTCGTCGGCCTTCGGGTCCCCCTGGTAGTGGCGGTGGCCCAAGGCCTCAAAGAAGTCCTGGTCCACGATGTTGGCCCCGGTGGCCACGACGACGTCCACCAGGCCCTTCCGGATGAGGTCGTGGACGATCAGGCCCTGGCCCGCGGAGACCAGGCTCCCCGCCAGGGTGAGGATGACGGCGCAGTCGTCCTGGAGCATCTCCAGGTAGATCTCCGCCGCCCGGTGGAGGTTCCTGGCCTGGAAGGCCGTCTTGCCCATGGCCTCGAGGATGGGCCCGGCGTCAAAGGCCTTGATGTCTATGGGCTCCACGGGCGTAGAGAGGAGGTCCTTCTTCTGCACGCTTCTCCTTTCCACGCGGGGTGGGCGTTGGGCGGCTCCCCCCCTTTGGCGCCCCCTGCCCCTTGCGGCAGGACCTCAAGTATACCACCCCCCGGCGATGGGGGGGTAGACCTCGAGGGGGCCCTCCACCTCCTCGTCCAGGCCCACCGCCTTGTCCCCCACGGCGAGGAGCCAGGCCTCCTCCAGGGGGATCCCCAGCTTCTTTAGGGCCTCCCTCGGGGTCCTGGCCTCCACCTGGAACCGCTCGCCGAAGCGGCGGAGGTCGCCGTGAAGGATGACTTCCACCCTAATACCCCTCCCGCACCACGTTGAGGAGGGGCTCCCCCCGGAGGTACCGCCCCACCTGCTCGGAGAGGAAGCGGGCCGCCCGGCGGGAAAACCCCTCGGAAAGCCCGGCCACGTGGGGGGTGATCACCGCCCCCTGGGCCCGCCAGAGGGGGTGGCCCTGGGGAAGGGGCTCGGGGTCGGTGACGTCCAAGAAGGCCCGCACCCGCCCCGCCTCCAGGGCCTCCAGGAGGGCTTCCGTGTCCACAAGAGCGCCTCTTCCCGCGTTCACCAGGAGGGCCCCCTCCTTCATCCGGGCGAGGAAGTCCCGGTCCACGAGCCTTCGGGTCTCGGGGGTGAGGGGGAGGAGGAGGACCACGGCGTCCGCCTGGGGGAGGAGGTGGGGCAGGTCCTCCCGGGCGTAGACCCCGGGGCGGGGGCGGCGGGCCACGGGAAGAAGCTCCACCCCAAAAGGCCTAAGCCGCTCCGCCACCGCCTTCCCGATGGACCCAAAGCCCAAAAGGAGGACCCTCTTCCCCTCCAGGTCGGAAAGCCGCCTCGGGGCCCAGCGCCCTTCCCTTTGGGCCTCGAGGAAACCGGGGAGGTCCTTGAGGAGGGCGAGGAGGGCCAGGACCACCCACTCGGCCACGGGGGTGTCGTGGATGCCGGAGCCGTCGCAGAGGACCACCCCCTCGGGAACGAGGGGAAGGATCCAGTCCACCCCGGCGGAGAGGGTCTGGACCACCTTGACCTCCACCTCCGCCAACACCTTCCGCACCACCTCCTCCTGGCCGTAAGGGGGAATGAAGAGGTCCGCCGCCTTGGGCCAGGGCTCGTCCAGAAAGCGCACCTCCACCCCCTCGGGCAGGAGGGCGAAGACCTCCTCCCTAAGCCTCGGGGCCAAGATCCTCACGGCGCACCTCCATGTGCACGTCCTCCCTCCCCCTGGGGCCCGGGACCACGCCCACCTCGCGGAAGCCCGCCTTCTGGAAGGCCCGCCTGGCGCGGAGGTTGTGGGCGAAGGTCCTGAGCTTCACCCGCCTCAGGCCCAGGACGCGAAAGGCGTAGTCCAAGGCCGCCCGCACCGCCTCGGTGCCGTAGCCCCGCCCCCAGCGCTCCTTCCTCCCGATGAGGATGCCCAAGGTGGCCTCCTCCGGGGTGAGGTCGTAAAGCTCCAGGGTGCCGAGGTACTCCCCCCGCTCGTCCAGGATGACGAAGGCCTGGCGGTCCTTTCTCCGGGCCTCCGCCAGAACCAGGCGCTTGAAGAGCCAAAAGGGGGAGCGGAGAGGGCTTGAGCCGTTCCACTCCGCCACCTCGGGGTCGCGGAAGGTCTCGTAGAGGGCCTTCCACTCCGCTTCGGAAAGCCCCGCGGAAAAGGGCTTGAGGACCACGCGGCCGAAGCGGGGCCAGTCCACGGGGATAGCTTAA
>NZ_JBAMMI010000084.1:14014-19984 GCF_039793865.1 Thermus sp. | reverse complement strand
CTAAGTGCCCGCACCTTGGCTTTGCAACACGGGATGCCCGAGCTTGGGCTTTGGGAAAGCTCTTTTGGGGCCCCCACCGCGGCTTTTGCCGCGGCGGGGTACTTAGATACAGGGCCAGGAAGAGCCCCCTAGGATTCCCGTCCCTCTTCGGGGTTAGCCTCATCCCGCCTCGCCGCCTCCTACCCGTCCTCCTAGTTCCGGTAGACCACGTCCTCCCGCCCGAAGGCCCACACGGCGAGGCCCAGGGCCAAGGCGGCGTAGGCCAGGGTAGAGGCCCAGGTAAGGCCCGCCTGCAGGGGGGTGGCGCTTCCCTTGAGGAGAGCGTCCATGAAGAGGGCCACGTTGAAGAGGGGGAGGAGGTGGTGCCAGGCCTCAAGCTCCAGGAAGCCCCTGAACTGGAGGAAGAGGAGGGGCACAAGGGCCAGAAGGTACAGGGAGGTCATGTAGCTTTGAGCCTCCTTGAAGCTCCGGGCGTAAAGCCCCAGGGCCACCATCACCGCCCCCATGAAGAGGGCGAGAAGAAGGGCGGTGAGGAAGAGGGCGAGGAAGCCGCCCAAGTCCAGGTTCACCTGCCCTCCCAGGACAAGGGTTTCGCCCCTCTTCGTGAGGGCGCCTCCGCCAAAACGCGCGCTCAAGGCCCCTCCCAGGGCGAGCCCCAAAAGCCCCGCCACCCCCGAGAGGAGGGCCATGGCCACCGCGGCCAGGGTCTTGCCCAGGGCGATCTGCAGGAGGGGCACGGGGGCGGCGAGGAGGGCCTCGAGGGTCCCCTTCTCCTTCTCCCCCGCGGTGGCGTCCACCGCCACCACCTGGCCCCCGGAAAGGACGGAGACCACCAGGAAGAAGGGGAGGAGGAAGCCCAAAAGCCCTCCGGCCCGCTCCTTGGGAGGCGAGGCGTCCACCACCTCCACGGCGAAGGGGGAGAGGACCTCCTTGGGGAGGCCCGCCCGCGCCAGGGCCTCGGCCACCTTGGCCTCCTTGAGGGCCTGAAGGGCCCCCTTGACCTTTTCCACCGCCACCTGGCTTGCCCCCAAACCCGAGGCCAGGCGGCCATAGACGCGGTAGGTCCCTTGCCGGAAGGCCACCCCCGCCGGGAAGCGGCCTTCCTGCACCGCCTCTTCGGGGTCGGGCACCGGAACGGGCTTGAGCCGGGCGGCCTCGAGGGCCTTTAGGGCCTCCTCGGGAAGCCCCGCCACCGCCACCTCCTGGACCCTTTCCGCCTCCCCTTGCAAGAGGCGGTTTTGGAAGAGGATTGGCCCGAACACGAAGACCGGCATCAGCAAGACGGGAAGGACCAAGGTGGAAAAGACCAGCTTCCGGTCGCGAAGGACCTGGACCAGCTCCTTCCAGAAAATCCTAAGGATGGCTTCCATCACGCCCTCCCCACCTCGCGGACGAAGGCCCGCTCCAGGCTTCCCTCCCCCAGGGCCAGGGCCTCGTCCCGGCTTCCCTCGTAGACCAGCCGCCCCCGGTGGAGGAAGCCCACCCGGTCGGCCACCTCCTCCGCCTCGCCCATGACGTGGGTGGAGTAAATCACGGTGTGGCCCAGGCCCCGGTAGGCCTTCACGAAGTCCAGAAGGGCCCTGCGGGCGAAGACGTCCAGGCCCGCCGTGGCCTCGTCCAGGAGGAGGACCTTGGGTCGGTGCAGGATGGCCCGGGCGATCACCACCTTCTGCCGCATGCCCGTGGACATCTCCATCACCCTCCTCTCCAGGGTCTCCTCCATTCCCAGGAGGGCGGCTACCCAGTCCAGGGCCTCCCGGAAGGCCCGGCCCTTTAGCCCGTAGAAGCCGGCGAAGAACTCCAGCACCTCCTTTCCCGTGAGCCGCTCGTAGACCCGCATGCCCCCGTTCACCAGGCCGAGGTTCCGCCGCACCTCCATGGGCTCCCGGACCACGTCAAACCCCGCCACCTGGGCCCTTCCGGCGCTTGGCCTCACCAGGGTGGAGAGCATGCGCAAGGTGGTGGTCTTCCCCGCCCCGTTGGGGCCCAAAAGGGCGTAGACCTCCCCGGGCTCCACCCGGAGGGTGAGGCCCTCCACGGCCCACCCGTGGCGGTAGCGCTTGGACAGGCCCTCCGCTCGGACCATGAGGGGATTATAGTGACCCTCGGGCTTCCCCAAAGCGCCATAATGAGGGGGTGAAGGCCATGACCTTCTGGGTCAAGCCCCAGGGCTCCCTCGAGGCCCTGCCCGAGGCCAGGGACCTGGTGGGGGATCTCCTGGAGCTTTTCTACGAGTACTTCCCCGAATACGAGGGGTGCCTGGGCTTCTCCCAGTCCCCCCGTAGGCCCCGCTACCTCTTCCTCTATATGGAGGGGCCCTGCGGCGGGCTTCTGCCCAGCGCCACCCAGTTTTTGAAAGAACTTTTAGAAACTGCCTTTCCCCAGGCGGAGGTTCGGGTCTACGGCAAGCCCTGGCCCTAGCGGCGCTTCTTCACGAGCCACTCCTCCTCCTTGACCCCCTCCCTGGCGTTCACCACCCGGGCCAGGACGAAGAGGAGGTCGGAGAGGCGGTTCAGGTAGCGGATGACCTCGGGGTTCACCGGTTCCTCCCGGCTTAGGGCCACCACCTTCCGCTCCGCCCGGCGCACCACGGTGCGGGCCAGGTGGAGCGCCGCCGCCGCCGGGTGCCCCCCGGGGAGGACGAAGCCCCGGAAGGGGGGGCTTTCCTCCTGGTAGCGGTCAATGGCCTTCTCCAGGCCCTCCACGTCCTCGGCGTCCATGCGGGCGATGTTTTTTTCGTAGGGGCTTCCCATGCGGGTGGCCAGGTCGGCTCCCAGGTCAAAGAGGGCGTTCTGCACCCCTTCCAGAAGCTCGTGGAGGTCCGGGTGCTTCTGGGGAAGGAGGCTCCGGGCGAGGCCGAGGGCGCTGTTGGCCTCGTCCACGGTACCGTAGGCCTCCACCCTGGGGTGGGCCTTCACCACCCGCTCGGCCCCGTAAAGCCCAGTTTCCCCAGCGTCCCCGGTCTTGGTGTAGATCTTCATGGCCCCATTGTAGGGAAAACCCCGGGGCGCTAAGCTACCCCGGGGTCTTTTTTGGCGGGCCCGAGAGGATTCGAACCCCTGACCTGCTGATCCGTAGTCAGCCGCTCTATCCAACTGAGCTACGGGCCCAAGCCAACCTCAACCATAGCATGCCGGAAAGCCCTTGTCAATAATGGAAAGCGTGCGGGAGAAGCGCTTGGAAGCCCTCCTCCTTCAGGCCCTGGGACGGGAGGGCACCCTGGAGGAACTCCACGCCGCCCTCAAACCCCTCTGCCCGGGCCTCACCAAGGCCCGCCTCTTCGCCCTTCTGGTGCGGCTAAAGCGGGAGGGAAAGGTGGCCTTCCAAGGGGGCCGCTTTCGCCTAGCGGGGGAAGGCCAGGGTGCGGACCCTTAAGCCGTCCGAGAGCTGGACCTCAAAGGCCCCCCGGGGGGGAGGTTGTGGAGGGCGAGGCGGGCCTCCCCGCCCGTGTGCCACAGGCCCAAGGCGGTGCGGGTCCCGTCCCCGGCCACGCGGAACACCGAGGAAGGGGGTGCAGGCGGCAAGGAGGGAGGCCACGGCCAGCAGCAGGGGGACGGTCCCGAAGCCGAGACCCATCGCGGGCCACTTTACCAGGCCCGGAGGGGATTTGGATGGGCGTGCTATCCTGGGCCTTAATGCGCCCGGGGCTTTCGGCCAAGCGCCTGGTGGTCAAGGTGGGAAGCGCCGTCCTCGCGGGGGAGAGGGGCCTGGACCTCGAGGCCATGACCGAGATCGCCCGCCAGGTGGCCGCCTTGAGGGAGGAAGGCCGGGAGGTGGTCCTCGTCTCCTCGGGGGCGGTGGCGGCGGGGATGCGGCGGCTCGGGCTTGGAGAGCGCCCCAAGGACATGCCCCTAAAGCAAGCCCTCGCCGCCATCGGCCAGCCCCTTCTCATGGCCCATTGGCAGGAGGCCTTCCGGCCCCACGGCCTCACCGTGGCCCAGGTGCTCCTCACCGCCGAGGACCTCTCCGCCCGGGGCCGCTACCTGAACGCCAAGGCCACCCTAAGGGCCCTCCTGGGCCTTGGGGTGATTCCCATCATCAACGAGAACGACACCGTGGCCTTCCACGAGATCCGCTTCGGGGACAACGACCAGCTCTCCGCCCGGGTGGCCGCCTTGGTGGAGGCGGGGCTTCTCCTCCTCCTTTCCGATGTGGACGCCCTCTACGAGGAGGACCCCAAGAGGAATCCCGAGGCCCGCCCCGTTCCCGAGGTGGAGCGGGTGGAGGCCGTGCTGGGCCACGCCGGGGAGGGGAACCCCTTGGGAAGCGGGGGGATGCGGAGCAAGCTCCTCGCCGCCCGCATCGCCGCGAGGGTGGGGGTCCCCACGCTCCTCCTTCCCGGAAGGAGGCCCGGGGTCCTCCTAAAGGCCCTCTCCGGGGCCCCCTTGGGCACCTACTTCCACGCGAGAAGGCGCTACCGCGGGGAGAAGGCCTGGCTTTTTGGCCTCCTCCGCCCCAAAGGGGAGCTCGTCCTGGACCGGGGGGCGGTGCGCGCCCTTAAGGAGCGGGGGGCGAGCCTCCTTCCCGCCGGGGTCAAGGAGGTGCGGGGAAGGTTTGGCCGGGGCGAGGCGGTGCGCCTCCTCTCGGAGGAGGGGGAGGAAGTAGGGGTGGGGCTCGCCAACTACGCCTCGGAGGAGATCGCCCGCATCAAGGGCAGAAGGAGCGCGGAGATTGAGGAAATCCTGGGCTACCGCTACACCGAGGAGGTGGTCCACCGGGACCACCTCGCCCTGAAGGAGGAGGCATGACGGGTTTGAGGGAACTCGCGGAGCGCGCGCGGAAGAGGCTTCCCGAGATCGCCAAGGGCAACCGGGACCGGGCCCTCCTCGCCATGGCGGACCTCCTGGAGGCCCGCTGGGAAGAGGTCCTGAGGGCCAACCGGGAGGACCTGGAGGAGGCGGAAAGGGCGGGGCTTCCCAGGGCCAAGCTGGACCGCCTGGCCCTTAGGGAGAAGGACCTCAAGACCCTCACCGAGGGCCTCCGCCAGATCGCCCGCCTCCCCGACCCCCTGGGCCGCATAGAGGGCCTGGCCAAGCGGCCCAATGGCCTAAAGGTGGGGAGGATGCGGGTGCCCCTCGGCCTCATCGGCTTCGTCTACGAGGCGCGGCCCGGGGCCACGGTGGAGGCGGTGAGCGTGGCCTTGAAGGCGGGAAACGCCATGCTCCTCAGGGGGGGCAAGGAGGCCTTCCGCTCCAACCGGGCCCTGGTGGCCCTCTGGCACGAGGCCCTGGGAGAGGCGGGCCTTCCCCAGGAGGCGGTCACCCTCGTCCCCACCACCGACCGGGAGGCCGTCTTGGAGATGTGCCGCCTGGAGCTTCTGGACCTCCTCATCCCGAGGGGGGGCGAGGAGCTCATAAGGCTTGTGCAAAAGGAGGCCCGTGTCCCCGTCCTCGCCCACGCCAAGGGGGTGAACCACCTCTACGTGGACGAAAAGGCGGACCTAGGTATGGCCCTCCGCCTCGCCCTGAACGGCAAGACCCAGCGCCCCGCGGTGTGCAACGCCCTCGAGGCCGTCCTGGTGCACGAGAAGGTTGCGGAGGCCTTCCTTCCCCTCTTGGAAAGGGCCATGCGGGAAAAGGGAGTGGAGCTCAGGGCTTGCCCTAGGGCCCTTCCCCTCCTCAAGGAGGCGGTCCCCGCCCGGGAGGAGGAGTGGGACCAGGAGTATTTGGACCTCGTCCTCCGGGTCAAGGTGGTCTCCTCGCTGGAGGAGGCCCTGGCCCACATCGCCCGCTACGGCTCCCGGCACACCGAGGCCATCTGCACCGAGGACCCCAAGGCGGCCTGGCGCTTCCTGGAGGAGGTGGACGCAAGCCTAGTCCTCTGGAACGCCTCCACCCGCTTCAACGACGGCTTTGAGCTGGGCCTGGGGGCGGAGATCGGCATCAGCACCTCCAAGCTCCACGCCTACGGCCCCATGGGCCCCCTGGAGCTCACCACCTTGAAGTGGGTGGCCCTGGGGGAGGGGCAGGA
>NZ_JBAMMI010000084.1:1908-13914 GCF_039793865.1 Thermus sp. | reverse complement strand
TGGGCCCCCTGGAGCTCACCACCTTGAAGTGGGTGGCCCTGGGGGAGGGGCAGGAGCGGGCGTGATCCCGCCCCATGCCGGCATGGGGAAAACCGGTCATAGGTCGAAGGGTGCGCGCAAGAAGAGGAGCGGGGAAACCCGCCTGGCCCGGGCCTGGGCCCTCATGGAGGAGGACCGCTTCCAGCAGGCGGAAGCCCTCCTCCGGAGGGACCCTTCCCCTGAGGCCCGCTTCGCCCTGGGGTACGCCCTCGCCTTCCAGGGAAGGCACGAGGAGGCCCTGGCCCTGTACCGGGCCCTCTACCGGGAATCGGGGAGCCACCGGGCCCTCCACCAGGTGGGGATGGTCCTCCGCATGGCGGGTAGGCTGAAGGAGGCCCTCGCCGTCTTTGAGGAGGAAGCCCGCCTCCTTCCCCCTGACCCTCTGGCCCGTTCTGTGAACCTTTACGAGCGGGGCTACACCCGGCTCCTCCTCGGGGAAAAGGAGGAAAGCCTGGCCCTCCTCCGGGAGAGCCTCGCCGAGGCCGAGGCCTCCCTGGACCCCGTGGCCCAAGCCTCTGCTCACCGGGGCCTTTTGGAGTGGCACCTCCGCTTAGGCCGGGAGGGGGAGGCCCAAAGGCACAAGGAGGCGGCCATCCGCCTCTTCCTAAAGGCCGGGGACCCCAAGGGGGCGGAGGAGATGGATGGCCTTGCTTAAGCGGTTCTACCGGCGCTACCAGGAGGCCCACGTCCCCTTCTTCGCCGCCGCCCTCGCCTACTACGCCCTCCTCTCCCTCATGCCCCTCCTCTTCCTCCTGGTGGGCCTCTTCGGCTTCCTCCTCTCGGGAAACCCCCTCCTCAGGGCCCAGGTCTTCCAGGCCCTCACCGAGCTCACCCTGGCCCTCTTCCCCGCCCGCCCCGAGATGGCCCAGGCCCTCCTGGACTTCCTCACCCGGGGCGCCTTTCCCCTCACCTTAGGAAGCGGCCTCCTCCTCCTCTGGTCGGGGAGCAACTTTTTCGCCGCCCTGAGCTACGCCTTAGGGCTCGTCTTCGGCCGGGCCCTGGGGTTTCGCCACCGCCTCCTCGGCCTCCTCATGCCCTTCGCCCTGGGGCTTGGCCTCATCCTCCTGGCCCTTGGGGGGCTCGCCCTGGGGTTTTTCCTTCGGTTTTTGCCGGAGGCCTGGCGGGTCTTCCTCGGGCCTTTGGAGGCCCTTATCCCCCTCCTCGCCGCTTTTTTCCTCTTCCTCCTCACCTACGCCCTCTTCCGGGGGGTGAGCCGCCCTAGGGACCTCCTTCCCCTAGGTGCCGGGGCCGGGGCGGCCACCCTGGTCTTTGAGGGGGTGCGCCTGGGCCTGCCAAGCCTCCTTCCCCGCTCCCAATACGAACTCCTCTACGGCCCCCTGGCGGGGTTCGTCCTCGCCCTTTTGGGGCTTTACCTGGTGCTCTTCGCCCTTCTCCTGGGGGCGGTGGTGGCCTGGGGACTTTCGGAGTAGCGCCTTTTCACCCGGGTGCCAAAAGGAGTAGCATAGGCCTATGCGCCGGGCCAGGCTAGCCCCTTAAGGCGGGGAGGGGCCTGGCTGTCCCTTCCCCCAGGGGAAGGGTTTTTTTGAGGAGGAAGCATGGAGAAGTACAACCCCCACGCCATAGAGCCCAAGTGGCAGCGCTTCTGGAAAGAGAAGGGCTTCATGAAGGCCAAGGAGGCCCCCGGGAAGCGGGGCAAGCAGTACGTGCTGGTGATGTTTCCCTACCCCTCGGGGGACCTGCACATGGGCCACCTGAAGAACTACACCATGGGCGACGTCCTGGCCCGCTTCCGCCGGGTGCAGGGCTACGAGGTCCTCCACCCCATGGGCTGGGACGCCTTTGGCCTTCCGGCGGAAAACGCCGCCCTGAAGTTCGGCGTCCACCCTAAGGAATGGACCTACGCCAACATCCGCCAGGCCAAGGAGAGCCTCGAGCTCATGGGCATCCTCTACGACTGGGACCGGGAGGTCACCACCTGCGAGCCCGAGTACTACCGCTTTAACCAGTGGATCTTCCTCAAGATGTGGGAAAAGGGCCTGGTCTACCGGGCCAAGGGCCTCGTGAACTGGTGCCCCAAGTGCCAGACGGTCCTCGCCAACGAGCAGGTGGTGGAGGGTCGGTGCTGGCGCCACGAGGACACCCCCGTGGAGAAGCGGGAGCTTGAGCAGTGGTACCTCCGCATCACCGCCTACGCCGAGAGGCTTCTTAAGGACCTCGAGGGCCTCCGCTGGCCCGAGAAGGTCAAGGCCATGCAAAGGGCCTGGATCGGCCGCTCGGAAGGGGCGGAGATCCTCTTCCCCGTGGAGGGAAAGGAGGAGAAGATTCCCGTCTTCACCACCCGCCCCGACACCCTCTTCGGGGCCACCTTCCTGGTCCTCGCCCCGGAGCACCCCCTCACCCTGGAGCTCGCCCTTCCCGAGAGGCGGGAGGAGGTCCTGGCCTACGTGGAGGCCGCCAAGCGCAAGACGGAGATTGAGCGCCAGGCGGAAGGAAGGGAGAAGACCGGGGTCTTCCTCGGGGCCTACGCGGTGAACCCCGCCACCGGGGAGAGGATCCCCATCTGGACCGCGGACTACGTGCTCTACGGCTACGGCACCGGGGCCATCATGGCCGTCCCCGCCCACGACCAGCGGGATTTTGAGTTCGCCACGAAGTTCGGCCTCCCCATCCGGAAGGTCATTGAGCGGCCCGGCGACCCCCTCCCCGAGCCCCTGGAGAGGGCCTACGAGGAGCCCGGGGTCATGGTGAACTCCGGCCCCTTTGACGGCACGCAAAGCGAAGAGGGGAAGCGGAAGGTCATCGCCTGGCTGGAGGAAAAGGGCTTAGGGAAGGGCCGGGTCACCTACCGCCTCCGGGACTGGCTGATAAGCCGCCAGCGCTACTGGGGCACCCCCATCCCCATGGTCCACTGCGAGGCCTGCGGGGTGGTGCCCGTCCCCGAGGAGGAGCTTCCCGTCCTCCTCCCCGACCTCAAGGACGTGGAGGACATCCGCCCCAAGGGGAAAAGCCCCCTGGAGGCCCACCCCGAGTTCTACGAGACCACCTGCCCCAAGTGCGGCGGCCCCGCCAAGCGGGACACGGACACCATGGACACCTTCTTTGACTCCAGCTGGTACTACCTCCGCTACACCGATCCCCACAACGACCGCCTCCCCTTTGACCCCGAGAAGGCGAACTTCTGGATGCCCGTGGACCAATATATCGGCGGGGTGGAGCACGCCGTGCTGCACCTCCTCTACAGCCGCTTCTTCACCAAGTTCCTCCACGACCTGGGGATGGTGAAGGTGGAGGAGCCCTTCCAGGGGCTTTTCACCCAGGGGATGGTCCTCGCCTGGACGGACTTCGGCCCCGTGGCGGTGGAAGGGGAAAGGGTGCGCCTCCCCGAGCCCACCCGCATCCGGCTGGAGATCCCGGAGAGCGAGCTTTCCCTGGAGGACGTGCGGAAGATGGGGGCCGAGCTCCGCCCCCACGAGGACGGGACCCTCCACCTCTGGAAGCCCGCCGTGATGAGCAAGTCCAAGGGGAACGGGGTCATGGTGGGGCCCTTCGTGAAGGAGCAGGGGGCGGACATCGCCCGCATCACCATCCTCTTCGCCGCCCCTCCCGAGAACGAGATGGTCTGGACCGAGGAGGGGGTCCAGGGGGCCTGGCGCTTCCTGAACCGCATCTACAGGCGGGTGGCCGAGGACCGGGAGGCCCTTTTGGGGACGAGCGGGGTCTTCCAGGCGGAGGCCCTCGAGGGGAAGGACCGGGAGCTTTACGGGAAGCTCCACGAGACCCTGAAGAAGGTGACGGAGGACCTCGAGGCCCTCCGCTTCAACACCGCCATCGCCGCCCTCATGGAGTTCCTGAACGCCCTTTACGAGTACCGCAAAGACCGGCCCGTGACCCCGGTCTACCGCACCGCCATCCGCTACTACCTGCAGATGCTCTTCCCCTTCGCCCCCCACCTGGCCGAGGAGCTTTGGCACTGGTTCTGGCCCGATAGCCTTTTTGAGGCGGGCTGGCCCGAGCTGGACGAGAAGGCCCTGGAGAAGGACCTGGTGGAGGTGGCGGTGCAGGTGAACGGGAGGGTGCGGGGGACCATCCAGATCCCCAAGGACGCCCCCCTGGAGGTGGCGCGGGCCGAGGCCCTCAAGGTGCGGAACGTGAGGGCCCACCTCGAGGGCAAGGAGGTGGTGAAGGAGATCTACGTCCCCGGGAAGATCCTCAACCTGGTAGTGCGGGGGTAGGAAAGGCGAGGCGGGTGGGGAGGGCCCTCGCCACCTCGCCCTTGGCCGGGGTGAGGAAGAGCCCCTCCCCGCCCCCAAAGGCGAGGAGCCTCCCGTAGCCCAGGAAGAAGCCCTCGGGGTCCAGGAGGCCGTAGAGCCGGTCCCAGAGGGGCGGGCCCTCGAGGGGGGCAACCCTGGGCCCTGCCCCCTGGAAGTGGGCGAGGAGCCTTTCCTGCCGGTTTTTCCGCCTTTCCGCCGGGGTCTTCCTGCGGGCCTCGGGAAGGGGCCTGGCGAGGCGCACCCTGAGGTCCCGCCGCCAGGCGAGGGCCCGGTAGAGGTCTTCTGAGCCCAGGACCATCACCTCGGCGGGGCTTAGGGCCTCCGCCTGCAGGAGGCGGTACTCCGGGTCCAGAAGCCCGTCCGTGTCCGCCACCGCCGGGCTTCCCGGGGGGATGAGGCGGGCCAAGCGCAGGGCCGCCACCAGGGCCCTCCCCTCCGCCCCCGCCGGGGAAAGCGCCCCCACCAGGGCGCGGCGCGCGAGGAGGAGGCGCCCTTCGCGGTGGAGGAAGAGGGAGAAGGCCCCGGGAAGGGCCCCTTGCCCCGGGTCCAGGTCCAGGAGGTAGGCCTCCCCCGCTCTCTCTAGCAGGCGGAGGGCCAGGGTGGTCTTGCCCACGTCGGTGGGGCCCACGAGGAGGAGCATTCCCCGAGAAACCACTTTAAGGCTTTGGGGGAAAGAGGTATAACGCATTTTTGCCTATGGGCAGAAAAGGGTTATACTGAACCCACCATGGCCCTTTGGTTTGAGGAAAGCCGGGAGGAGAGGCAGGTTCTGGGGCCTTTCCGGGAGTTTCTGAAGGCGGAGGTGGCCCCGGGGGCGGCGGAGCGGGACCGGACCGGGGCCTTCCCCTGGGACCTGGTGCGGAAGCTCGCCGAGTTTGGGGCCTTCGGGGCGCAGGTGCCCGAGGCCTACGGGGGGGCGGGGCTTTCCACGAGGCTCTTCGCCCGCATGGTGGAGGAGGTGGCCTACCACGACGGGGCCCTCGCCCTCACCGTGGCGAGCCACAACTCCCTGGCCACCGGGCACATCCTCCTCGCCGGGAGCGAAGCGCAGAGGCAAACCTTCCTTCCCAAGCTCGCCGCGGGGGAGGCCCTGGGGGCCTGGGGCCTCACGGAGCCCGGCTCGGGCTCGGACGCCGCCGCCCTCAAGGCCAAGGCGGAGAAGGTGGAGGGGGGGTGGGTCTTGAACGGCACCAAGCAGTTCATCACCCAGGGGAGCGTGGCCGGGGTCTACGTGGTGGTGGCCCGCACCGACCCCCCTCCAACCCCCGAGAAGAAGCACCTCGGCATCTCCGCCTTCGCCTTCTTCCGCCCCGAGCGGGGCCTAAAGGTGGGGCGGAAAGAGGAGAAGCTTGGCCTCCACGCCTCGGACACCGCCCAGCTCGTGCTGGAAGACCTCTTCCTTCCCGAGGAGGCCCTCTTGGGCGAGCGGGGGAAGAGCTTCTACGACGTCCTTAAGGTTTTGGACGGGGGAAGGATCGGCATCGCCGCCATGGCCGTGGGCCTCGGCCGGGCCGCCCTGGACTACGCCCTGGCCTACGCCAAGGGGCGGGAGGCCTTCGGCAAGCCCATCGCCGAGTACGAGGGGGTCTCCTTCAAGCTCGCGGAGGCGGCCACGGAGCTGGAGGCGGCGAGGCTTCTTTACCTCAAGGCGGCGGAGCTCAAGGACGCCGGGAGGCCCTTTACCCTCGAGGCCGCCCAGGCCAAGCTCTTCGCCAGCGAGGCCGCGGTGAGGGCCTGCGACGAGGCCATCCAGGTCCTCGGGGGCTACGGGTACATCCGGGACTACCCGGTGGAGCGCTACTGGCGGGACGCCCGCCTCACCCGCATCGGCGAGGGGACGAGCGAGATCCTGAAGCTCATCATCGCCCGGCGCCTTCTGGAAGCGGTGTGAGAAGGGGCTTTGGGACCTTTAGGGCGAGCTGGCCGCAGGCCGCGCCCACGTCCTGGCCCCGGCTCCACCTGATGGAGGTGGGAACCCCGAGGCGCCTGAGCTCCTCGGCGAAGGCCAGGATGCCCGCCTTGGGGGTCCCCTCCACCGGGGCCCCTTCCCAGGGGTTGAAGGGGATGAGGTTCACGTGGGCGCTCAGGCCCTTGAGGAGCTTGGCGAGGAGCCTCGCCTGCCAGGGGTGGTCGTTCATTCCCTTGAGGAGGGTGTACTCCAGGGTGACCCGCCGCTTGGTCTTGGCGTAGTAGTGGCGCACGGCCTCCAGGATCTCGGCGATGGGGTAGCGGTGGGCGGTGGGGATGATCCGCTTGCGGGTCTCGTCGTCGGGGGCGTGGAGGGAGAGGGCGAGGCGCACCCCCAGGTCCTCCTCGGCGAGGCGGTAGATCCCCTTGGGGATGCCCACGGTGGAGAGGGTGATGCGCCTCGGGCTCATGGCCAGGGCCTTCTTGTGGAGCATGATGCGGATGGCCTTGAGGACGTTGCCCAGGTTCAGCAGGGGCTCCCCCATGCCCATGAGGACCACGTTCCGGATCTCCCGGGGGGAGATCCCCTGGTGGTGGGCGATGGCGAGGAGCTGGGAGAGGATCTCCGCCGCGGTGAGGTTTCGCCCGAAGCCCATGGCCCCGGTGGCGCAGAAGGCGCACCCCGCGGGGCAGCCCACCATGCTGGAGAGGCAGACGGTCTTCCGGTTCTCGTAGGGCATGTAGACGGCCTCGGTCCTCTGGCCGTCCAGGAGGGTGAAGAGGTACTTCACGCTCCCGTCTTGGCTGGGGTAGGCCTCCACCAGGGCGAACTCCGAGAGGCGCCACTCCCGGCCCAAGACCTCCCGCAGGGCCTTGGGGAGGTCGGTCATCTCGGCGAAGTCCAGGGCCCCCTTGGCGTAGAGCCAGTGGGCGATCTGGGCCTTGCGGAAGCCCTCGCCGGGAAGCTCCTCGGGAAAGAGCTCCAGGATGGGCCTCATACTACCCCCTCGTAGAGGGCGGCGAGGGGGAGGGTCCCCTCGAGGCAGGGCAGAACCAGGGTTTCCCCTAAGGTCTCTTCCCGGAACCCCTCCGGGGTCTTCCGGTAAAGAACCCCTCCCGGCCGCCCGCTTTCCAAGATCAGGTAGCCCAGAAGGCTCGGGAGGCGAAGGTAGCGGGAAAGCTTCTCCCGCCGGTCCTGGACCTCCGTACCCGGGGAAAGCACCTCCGCCACCAGACAGGGCGAGGTTTCGTACAGGGGGTGGGCCTTGGGGCCGCACACCACCATGACGTCAGGGTAGTAGAAGGTGTCCTCGGAGAGCTTGAGCTTCACCGTTTCGCTGTAGACCCTGCACCCCTTGGCCCGGGCCAAGGGTTTGAGGAGGGCCACCAGGTTGGTGACGATGAGGTTGTGGTCCAGGCTGGCCCCCGCCATGGCGTAGGGAAGGCCCCCAAGAAGCTCGTGGCGAAGGGGGCTTTCCCTCTCTAGGGCCAGGTACTCTTCCTCCGTCAGGGGGCGCAGGGCCCGCTCGGTCATCCCCCCATTATAGCCGAAGCCTCCCGTAGCCCAAAAGGAGGCCCGTGAGGAGGAGAAGGAGCCCCAAGGGCCTTGGCCTCGCCCAAAGGCCCAGGAAAGCCCCGAAGAGGAGTAGGCCCAGGCCCACCCGGCTCCGGCCTTCCCGGAAGGCCCTTCCCGAGAGGAACCCGAGGAGGAGGGGGAGGGCGAAGAGGACGAGGAGGAGGAGCCCGGCGATGGCCGCGAAGGAGGTCATCTTTCCCCTAAGGAGGCCTTAAGCCTCAAAGCCGCTTGTCCTCCGGGGCGAAGCCCTCCACCCAGAAGCTCCCGTCCTTGCGGTGCTCCTTCTTCCACACGGGCAGGACCTGCTTCACCCGGTCAATGGCGTACTGGCAGGCGGCGAAGGCCTCCTTGCGGTGCCGGGCCGAGACCACGATGGCGATGGAGGCCTCCCCGGGGTCCACCCGGCCCAGGCGGTGCCAGAGGGCGATGCGCCCTAGGGGCCAGCGGGCCCGCATCTCGGCGAGGATCTCCGCCATCACCCTCTCCGCCATCTCCGGGTAGGCCTCGTACTCCAAAAAGGCCACCTCCTCCCCGCGGTTGGGGCTTCGGGTGGTGCCGAGGAAGCTCACCACCGCCCCGTACTCGGGAGCCACGGCCCAGGCCACCAGGGCCCCGAGGTCCAGGGGCTCCTGGGTGAGGCCGTAGGAGTCCTGCCCTCCCGAAACCGGGGGGAGGAAGGCCACCTCGTCCCCCTCCTTCAGGGGGGTTTCCGCCCCCGCCAGGGCCTGGTTCACCGCGGCCATCCCGCCCTCGAGGCGAAGCCCGGGGAAGCGCTCCTCCAGAAGCCTCCTGACCTCGCTCACCCTCGCCCCCTCGGGGAGGTCCAGCTCTAGGCGCTCCAGGCCCGCCTGCTCCCGGTAGAGGGCGAAGAGGCGCACCTCAACGCGCATGGCTCCCAGTATAGACCTGGGTGAGGCCTAAGACCACGGAGAGGGCCTCGGGGTAGCGCATGCGCATGGGCCCGAGGAGGACGATCTCCCCAAGCCACTCCCCCTTCTGAAAGCCCGCCTGCACCTGGGCGAGCCCCTCCACCTCCCCCACCCGCACGTCCACGCCCCCCGGGGGGGTGAGAAGGTCCTCGGCCCCCTCTTCATAGAGGCGCACCAGGCGCTCCAGGAAGCCTGGGTCCTGGGCCTCGGGCTCCTTGAGCGCCTGGGCGAGGCCTTCCCGGTAGGTGAGGGAAAGCCCCCCAAGGAGGGCCCGCTCTAGGAGGGAAAAAAGCTCCTCCAGGCCCGGGGGAGGCTCGGCGGAAGGGGTGAAGGGGCGGGCCAGGGCCTCCTCCGCCTGGCGGAGCCTTTCGGGGGAGAGGCTTAAGGGAAGCCGGGCCTCCTTCACCCTTCCCCCTTCCAGCACCAAGACCGCCAGGGTGCCCTCGGGGAGGGGGGAGAGGTGGACCTGGAGGACCTTGGGGGCCTTCCTCGGCCTGAGGTGGAGGAGGGCCGGGTAGCCGGAAAGCCCGGAGGCCATTTTCACCAGGAAGGCCTCGGGCTCCCTGGCCCCCTCCAGGGCCTTTTCCAGGCGGGCCTGGGTGGCCTCGGGGAGGGGCTTGGGGGGGAGGAGGGAGAGGGAGTACTGGCGGTAGGCCTGGCGGGTGGGCACCCGGCCCGCGGAGGCGTGGGGCTTGGTGAGGTAGCCCATCTCCTCGAGGGCGATGAGCTCGTAGCGGGCCAGGGCGGGGCTCAGGCCCAGGGCCTCGGCGAGCCGCGCCGAGGGCACCGGGGCCTTGGTCCTTATGTACTCCTCCACCAGGTGGTGGAGGATGCGCCGCTGCCTGGCCGTCACACCCCTATTGTACCGGACTCGCCGGGGCCTCGTCCCCCCCGGTGCGGCCCGCCCTCGGGATGGCCCCCACCCTGGGCCTCAGGGAGGGCTCGGAGGGGCTCCTTCTCCCCTTAGGGCCAAGGGCAGAAGGGCGCAAGGCCTTGCGGGCCCGGCTACCCGAACGCGGGGAAGGGGCTTGCCGGAAGCCCCCGCCGCAAGCCGGGTAGAGCGGGTGGGCCTAAAGGCCTCTCCCTCCTCTCCCCGCAGGCCCCGTAAACTGGGCCCCGTGACGTGGGAGGAGCTTGAGGAACGTCTGGCCCGGGGCCAGGACGAGCGCACCCTCTTCCTGCCCCACGACCTCTCCCCGGAGGAGCTCGCCCGCTACGCCGCGGGCCTCGCCAACCACAAGGGGGGCACCCTCTTCCTGGGCGTGGACCCGGAGGGCCGGGTGCTCGGGGCCCCGGAGATCCACCCCCTCCAGATCACCCACGCCCTCTTCCAGCTCACCCAGGGCCTTCTCCTGCCCTACGTGGAGGTGCTGGAGGGGCCGGAGGGGCGGGTTTTGGCCCTCCACGTGCCCCAAAGCCCGGCGGCCATCGCCGTGGGGGCGGGGCGGGTGCCCTTCTGGGACGGCGCCCGCCTTTCGGAGCTCAAGGTGGGCCAGGCCCTGCCCGAGCCGGACTTCACCGCCCAGGTCCTGCCCGCGGCGAGCCTCTCCGACCTGGACCCGGTGGAGGTCCTGCGCTTGAGGCGTATCCTGGAGGAAAGGGGAAGTTCCTTGGCCGCCCTGCCCGATCTGGAGCTCCTCTATTCCCTGGGCCTCCTGGAGCGGGTGGAGGGGGAGGAGCGCCCCACGGTGGCGGGCCTTCTCCTGGTGGGAACGCCCCTCGCCTTAAGGCGGCTTCTTCCCCAGGCCGAGGTGAGCTACTACTTCCACGAGGCCGAGGAGGGCTACAGCTTCCGGGAGGACCTCCTAAGGCCCATCCCCGCCCTCCTGGAGCGTTTGAAGGAGCTCATCCAGGCGCGGAATCGGGTCCGCTACCTCACCGTGGGGCTTTTCCGCCTCGAGGTCTGGGACTTTGATCAGGAGGTCTACCGGGAGGCCCTCCTAAACGCCCTCGTCCACCGGGACTGGCGGAGCCAGGACGCCATCCAGGTCCACCACCACCGGGACCGGCTGGAGGTCTCCAACCCCGGCGGCTTCCCCCCCGGCATCACCCCGGAGAACGTCCTCCGCCACCCCCCAAAGAGGCGGAACCCCCGCCTGGCCGAGGCCCTCTACCGCCTGGGCTACGTGGAGCGGGCGGGAAGCGGGGTGGACAAGATGTACCGCCTCCTCCTCAAGCACGGCAAGGAGCCCCCGGAGTACCGCCTCTTCCCGGAGGCCCTGACCCTCGTCCTCTACAACCCCGAGCTGGACGAGGCCTTCGTGCGGGAGATCGCCGAGGCCCAGGAGCGCTTCGGGGCCTTCAGCCTGGACCACCTCATCGCCGTGGGGTACCTGCGCCGGGTGGGGGAGGCGGGCCTGGAGGATCTTTCCCGAGCCCTCCAGCTTCCCGAGGAGGCGGCGCGCCGGGTCCTTTCCCGCATGGAGAAGATGGGCCTCCTGCGCAAGGAGGGGGGGCGGTACCACCTGGCCCGCAAGGACCCCCTGGCGGAGCGGGTCCTGGCCCTTCTGGAAACCCCTAGGCCCAGGCGGGACCTAGAGGAGGCCCTGGGGCTTTCCCGCAGAAGGGCCCTGGAGCTTCTCGGCCGCCTCGTCCGGGAGGGCCGGGTGGAAAGGGTGGGCCGAGGGGCGGCCACCCGCTACCGGAGGCGGTGATGCTCCACCTGGTCCTCTACCAGCCGGAGATCCCCCAAAACGCCGGGAACGTGGCCCGCACCGCGGCCGCCCTGGGGTGGCCCCTCCACCTCATCCGTCCCCTGGGCTTCCTCCTCTCTAGCCCCAAGCTCAAGCGGGCGGGCCTGGACTACTGGCCCCACGTGGACCTCAGGCTCCACGACTCCTTTGAAGCCTTCCTCCAGGCCCTGCCTGGGGGGGCTAGGGTCTATGCCTTCAGCGCCCGGGGGGAGGCCTCCCTCTACGAGGTCCGCTTCCAGGAGGGGGACTTCCTCCTCTTCGGCCCCGAAAGCCGGGGGCTTCCCGGGGAGGTCCTCACCCGGTTCCCCGCCATCAGGATCCCCATGCCGGGGTCGGTGCGCTCCTTGAACCTGGCGGTGGCCGTGGGGGTGGCGGCCTACGAGGCCTACCGCCAGCTCAGAGAGCGATGAGGGCGTGGCCCTGGGCACCCCCCCAGGGGGTGCGGTGCCGCCTTTTGGGGTTCGCCCCGAGGAGCGGGGTGTGGCCGGGGGCGGAAGAGGAGGAAGACCCTGGCCCCCCGGTGGGCGAAGTCTGGGCCCCGGGGGCGGGGCGTGGGTCAGGAGGACGTCGGAGGGGAGAAGGAGGCGCACGCTCCTTTCCATTTTGGCGAAAAGCGTTAAGGATAGGGG
>NZ_JBAMMI010000084.1:0-1808 GCF_039793865.1 Thermus sp. | reverse complement strand
GGAGAAGGAGGCGCACGCTCCTTTCCATTTTGGCGAAAAGCGTTAAGGATAGGGGCGTGCGGGCGTACACCACGGCCCACCTCTCCTTCCCCCTGCCCGAGGGCCACCCCTTCCCCCTCTACAAGTACGGGGGCGTGGCCGAGGCCCTGAAGGGGCTCCTTCCCGTCCTCCCGGCCCCCGAGGTGCCCCGGGAGGCCCTCTTCCTGGCCCACGAGGCCCCCTACCTGGAGAGGCTTTTCGGGGAGGGGCTTACCCGGGAGGAGTCCTTGAGGCTCGGCCTCCCCTTCAGCCAGGGCCTGCTCCTCCGCGCCCTCCACGCCGCCGGGGGGACCCTGGCCGCGGCCCTGGACGCCCTCGAGGAGGGCCTCGGCCTCAACCTCGCCGGGGGCACCCACCACGCCTTCCCCGGCCGGGCCGAGGGGTACAGCCTCTTCAACGACGTGGCCGTGGCGGTCCATTGGCTCCGGGTCAAGGAGGGGTTTTCGGGCCGGGTTTTGGTGGTGGACCTGGACGCCCACCAGGGGAACGGCACCGCGGTCTTCTTCCAGGAGGACCCCTCGGTCTTCACCCTTTCCCTCCACGGGGAGCGGAACTACCCCCTGAAGAAGGAAAGGAGCGACCTGGACGTGGGCCTTCCCGACGGGGCGGGGGACGAGGCCTACCTCTGGGCCCTGGAGGAGGCGCTGGATAAGGCCCGGGCCTTCCGCCCGGACCTCGTCTTCTTTAACGCCGGGGTGGACGTCCTAAAAGGGGACCGCTTCGGCAGGCTCGCCCTAAGCCTGGAGGGGGTGAGGCGGCGGGACGAGCGGGTCTTCCGGTTCGTCAAGGCCCTGGGGGTGCCCCTGGTGGTGGTGATGGGCGGGGGGTACAACCGCGACCCCCGCCTCACCGTGGAGGCCCACGCCGCCACCTACCGCCTGGCCTTGAGCTCCTTGGCGTAGGTGGCCACGGCCTCCTCGAGGCTAAAGCCTAAGCCCCGGTAAAGCTCCAAGGCCCCCTTCTCGTGGTCGTGGGCCCGCACCCGGAAGAGGGTGGCCCCCTTCTTCTTGGCGAGCTTGGCGGCCTCGGAAAGAAGAGCGCGGCCGATGCCCTGGCCCCGGGCCTCGGGGACGACCCCGATGTAGGCCACGCTGGCCTCTTTTCCTTCCAGCTCCACCTCGGCCATCCCCACGGGGACCTCCCCCCGGTAGGCCACCAACAGGTGGACGGCGGGGTCCTGGAAGTGCTCCTCCAGTTCCTCGTCCGTCCAGCGGAGGCGCAGGGCCCAGCTCTCCTCGCTCTCCCGGTAGAGCTCCCGGTAGACCTCCGCCCCGGGGAAGCCCTCCTCCACCCGCACCCCCTCGGGGGCGGGGTAGTCCAGCCCCTCAGGGCGCTTGACGAAGAAGTAGGTCACGTGAAGGAGGCCGAAGCCCGCCCCCTCCAAAGCCCGGCGCAGGGCCCGGTTTTCCTCCCGGGGGAAGGCGTAGAGCCGCTCCACCGCCACCTCCTGGGCCCGCCCCTCCGCCGCCTCCAGGAGGAGGGGCAGGTCCTCCTCGCGGTAGGCCACGGGCCCTTCCAAGGCGGCCCCGTCCCAGAAGGGGTAAAGGCCCACGTACCCCGCCACCTCTTCCTCCCGCACCAGGACCAGGCCGTCCTCCAGCTCCTCGGCCAGGCCCTCGAGGTCCCGGGCCTCCGGGGCAAGAACCCCCCGCTCGGGGCTTTGGTCCAGGTGGCGGAGGAGCCTAAGGAGCCCCGGGAGGTCCTTGCGGGCCACGGGCCGGATCATGCCCTTAGTTTAACCCAAGTTGCTACCTATCCCTGGGCCTGAC
>NZ_JBAMMI010000083.1:0-20364 GCF_039793865.1 Thermus sp. | reverse complement strand
GGTGAGCGCCGTCCGGGGCGTGGCGCCTGGTGGCCACCACGTACCGCCACTCCCATGTATCTTGCCCCCTGAGGGAGGCCCTACCGCTCCACTCGCCGGGCCACCACGCCCGCGGGGCTGATGGGTAGCCACCCGCCCCGGCCTCCCCGCCGCACAGTATCCCGGTCTTCCAAGACCGCAAAGGGGCGTTGGAGGCTACTACCTGGGGCAAGCGGCTCTTTTCAGCCCAAGACGCGGTGGAAGGCGTTTAGAAAAAGGGGAAGTGCCTCTCCCCGGGCCTCCTGCTCCCGCAGGGCCTCTTCAAAGGCCAGGGGGTCCATCACCAGGGAGGGGAGGCGCAAAAACCCCAGGTAGTACTCCCCCGCCTGGCCGGGATAGCGGAGCCGGGCCCTTTCCTCCGGGAAAAGAAGCCCCTCAAAGGCCTCGAGGGAGGCCAGGTAGGGGGCGTGGCCCAGGAGTTTCAGGGCCTCTTTGAGGCGCCAAGGGTTGGTCCAAAAACCGTAGCGCAGGCGTTCGTCCAGGGCCTCCAACGCCGCCCACCGGCCCTCCTTTACAAGCTCCATCCGCTTCAGGCGGAGCCGGGCGTACCGGGATAAGGAGAGGATCTCCAGGGAAAGGCCCTGGGCCACGAGGAGCCTCGAGGCCATCACGTAATCCTGGTACTCCCGATAAGGGTCCACGTCCCCAGGATGCCACGGTGGGAGGGATTAGGATGGTGACATGGACCGCAAGGCTTGGGTGATGCGGGCCCTCGAGGCCCTCCGCCTCGCCACCTTCCAGGAGATCCAGCGCTACCTGGACGAGGAGGGTGAGCCCTTCTCCAAGAAGGAGCTCCAGGACACCCTGAAGGCCCTGGTTCAGGAGGGCAGGGTAGAGGAAAGGGAAGGCAGCTACCGCCTCGCCCACAAGAAGGGGGACAAGGCGGCCTTTGAAAAGCTCTTCGGGAGTGAATCCTAGGGCGGGGGCCCTAACGCCAGTAGTTGGGGGCCTCCTTGACCACCACCACGTCATGGGGGTGGCTCTCAATGAGCCCGGCCATGGTCATGCGCACGAAGCGGGCCTTCCTGCGGAAGGTCTCTATGTCGGGCGCCCCCACGTAGCCCATGGCGCTCCTCAGGCCCCCCACGATCTGGTAGAGGACGTCGGCCACCGGGCCCTTGTAGGGCACCATGCCCTCAATCCCCTCGGGGACGAGCTTCTTGGCCTCGGTCTCCCCTTTGCCAGGGTCTTGGAAGTAGCGGTCGGCGGAACCCTGCTTCATGGCCCCCAAGGAGCCCATGCCCCGGTAGAGCTTGTACCGCCTCCCGTCCTTCAGGACCTCCTCCCCCGGGGCCTCGTCCGTGCCCGCCAGCATGCTCCCCAGCATCACCGTGTGGGCCCCGGCGGCGAGGGCCTTGGCCACGTCCCCGGTGTACTTGATCCCCCCGTCGGCGATGACGGGCACCCCCAGGTCCTCCACCCCGGCCACCGCCTCGAGGATGGCCGAGATCTGGGGCACCCCCACCCCCGTGACCACCCGGGTGGTGCAGATGGAGCCGGGGCCGATGCCCACCTTCACCGCGTCCGCCCCCCGCTCGGCCAGGGCCCTGGCCCCTTCCCGGGTGGCCACGTTCCCCGCGATGACCTCCACCCTCTCGCCGAAGGTCTCCTTGAGGTAAAGGAGGGCCTCCAGGATGCCCTTGGAGTGGCCGTGGGCCGAGTCCAGCACCAAAACGTCCACCCCCGCCTCCACCAGGGCCTGGGCCCGCTCGGGGAGGTCCTCGGAGGCCCCCACCGCCGCCCCCACCAGAAGGCGGCCCAGGGGGTCCTTGGCCGCGTTGGGGTACTGCTTGCGCTTCACGATGTCCTTCAGGGTGAGGAGGCCCTTTAGCCTCCCCGACTCGTCCACCAGGGGAAGCTTCTCCACCTTGTGCCGCCTGAGGATTTCCTCCGCCTCCTCGAGGGTGGTTCCGGGGGGCGCGGTGATGAGGCGCTCCAGGGGGGTCATGACCTCGGTGACGGGGCGCTTCAAGTCCCGCTCAAAGCGGAGGTCCCGGTTGGTGACCAGGCCCAAAAGCTTCCCGTAGAGGTCCACCACGGGAAGCCCCCCGATGCGGTACTCCCGCATGAGGCGCTCGGCGTCCTCGAGGGTGGCCGTGGGGGGGAGGGTCACGGGGTCCTGGATCATCCCCGCCTCGGAGCGCTTCACCCTGCGCACCATGGCCGCCTGGGCCTCTATGGAGAGGTTCTTGTGGATCACCCCGAGCCCTCCCTCCCGAGCCATGGCGATGGCCATCTCCGCCTCGGTCACCGTGTCCATGGCCGCGGAGAGGATGGGGATATTCAGGGAAAGCCGCTTGGTGAGCCGGGTCTGGACGGAGACCTCCTTGGGCAGCACTTCCGAGTAGCCGGGCAAAAGGAGAACGTCGTCAAAGGTGAGCCCCTCGTAGAGGATCTTCCCCTCGTACATGTTCCCCAGGGTAAAGGCTCCGGCGCGAAAGGTCCAGGGGAGGCCCCCGCCTTCCGGGCCAAGTGCGCGGGGGTCGGGGAGTTTGAGCCCCTCCTAGAGTGCCCGCACCTTGGCCTTACAGCACAGGATGCCCAAGCTTTGGCCGTGGGAAAGCTCTTTTGGGGCCCCTGCGCCAGGCGGCCTTGCGGACCCTGGCCTACTTGACCCTGGTCCTGGGCCTTCTGGCGGCCCGCTCCTAACCCTTTCTCCCAGCGATGTAGCGTATAGTCCCGTAAGGGGGTTATACCCCTGACCCGGAGGGCAAATGGCGTACCGCATCTGCTTGATTGAAGGCGACGGCATCGGGCACGAAGTGGTCCCGGCGGCGAGGAAGGTGCTGGAGGCCACCGGCCTCCCCCTGGAGTTCGTGGAGGCCGAGGCGGGCTGGGAGACCTTTGAGAGAAGAGGGACCTCCGTCCCCGAGGAGACGGTAGAGAAGATCCTGTCCTGCCACGCCACCCTCTTCGGGGCGGCCACGAGCCCCACGCGCAAGGTGCCGGGCTTCTTCGGGGCCATCCGCTACCTGAGGCGCAGGCTGGACCTCTACGCCAACGTCCGCCCCGCCAAGAGCCGCCCTGTCCCCCAAAGCCGCCCCGGCGTGGACCTGGTCATCGTCCGGGAAAACACCGAGGGGCTTTACGTGGAGCAGGAGCGGCGCTACCTGGACGTGGCCATCGCCGACGCCGTCACCTCCAAGAAGGCCAGCGAGCGCATCGGCCGAGTCGCCTTAAAGATCGCCGAGGGAAGGCCCCGCAAGACCCTCCACATCGCCCACAAGGCCAACGTCCTCCCCCTCACCCAGGGGCTTTTCCTGGACACGGTCAAGGAGGTGGCCAGGGACTTCCCCCTGGTGAACGTCCAGGACATCATCGTGGACAACTGCGCCATGCAGCTCGTGATGCGCCCCGAGCGCTTTGACGTCATCGTCACCACCAACCTCCTGGGGGACATCCTCTCCGACCTCGCTGCCGGGCTCGTGGGCGGCCTCGGCCTCGCCCCTTCCGCCAACATCGGGGACACCGCTGCGGTCTTTGAGCCCGTCCACGGCTCCGCCCCCGATATCGCCGGCAAAGGCATCGCCAACCCCACGGCGGCCATCCTCTCCGCGGCCATGATGCTGGACTACCTGGGGGAGAAGGAGGCGGCGAGGAAGGTAGAGAGGGCGGTGGACCTGGTGCTGGAGAAAGGCCCCCGCACCCCGGACCTGGGGGGGAATGCCACCACGGAAGCCTTTACCCAGGCGGTGGTGGCGGCCTTGCGATCCCTTTAAAAGCCCCTCCCGTGGTCAAAGGCCAAAGCCATAGCCTTGGCCTCTTCCTCTGTCTTTAGGGGTGGCCATACAATAGGGCCAGGTTAGGGTAAGGTCTGGCCGAGAAAGCGTAGGGGAGGTGCCGTGTTTTCAGGTTTCAGCAAGCTATTCCGGCCCCGGGTAGAAGCCCTGGGTTTGGAGGTGGGGGCCCACGCCCTAAAACTGGTGGAGCTCCGGGGCTTCCCGCCCACCCTCACCGCCCTGGCCACCCGCCCGCTACCTCCAGGGACCCTGGCAGAAGGGGTGGTCAAGGAGCCCCAGGCCCTAAGCCAGGAGATCCGGGAGCTCCTCGCCGAAGCCCGCACCCGGAAGCGGTACGTGGTGAGCGCCGTGCCCAACCCCGGCGTCATCCTCCGCACCCTCCAGGTGCCCAAGATGCCCCCCAAGGAGATGGAGGAGGCGGTGCGCTGGGAGGCTGAGCGGTACATCCCCTTCCCCATAGACGAGGTGGTCCTGGACTACGCCCCCCTGGACCCCCTGGCCGAGGTGGCCGAGGGGGAACAGGTGGAGGTCATGGTGGCCGCCGCGAGGCAGGAGGCGGTGGCCTCCCTGATTGAGGCCTTGCGGGGGGCGGGGCTTATCCCCGTGGTCTTGGACGTGAAGCCCTTCGCCGGGCTCTACCCCCTGGAGGAAACCCTAAGGAGAGAACCGGATCGGGTGGCGGTGGCCATAGAGATCGGGGCGGAGAGCACCAGCCTCCTTCTCCTCAAAGGGGACCGCCCCCTGGCCGTCCGCATCCTCGCCTTTTCGGGGAAGGACTTTACCGAGGCCATCGCCAAGAGCTTCGGCCTGGACCTCCTCACCGCCGAGGAGGTCAAGCGCACCTACGGGCTGGCCACCATTCCCACGGAGGACGAGGAGCTCCTCCTGGACTTTGACGCCGAAAGGGAGCGGTATAGCCCCGCCAAGATCTACGACGCCATCCGCCCGGTTTTGGTGGACCTGACCCAGGAGATCCGCCGAAGCCTGGAGTTCTTCCGGGTGCAGCTCGGGGACGTCCAGCCCGAGGTGGGCTTCCTCTACGGGGGGGGAAGCCGCTTGCGGGGGCTTTCCACCCTGCTCACGGACGTGCTGGGGGTGAACTTCCTTGCGCCCGACCCTTGGGAAGGCCTAAGGGTGGATCCCAAGCGCTTTGACCTGGAAAAGCTCAAGGAGATGAGGCCGGAGATGATGGTGCCCTTGGGGCTGGCCCTGAGGGGGGTGAGCCCCCTTGATTAGGCTGAACCTCCTTCCCAAGAACCTTCGCCGGCGGGTGGAGCCCGGTTGGTGGCGGCTGGCGGCGGCCCTCTTTGCCCTGGTGGTCCTTGGCACCCTGGGCTTCCTGCACTACACCGCTTACACGGAGCTTGCCCTGGCTAGGTCGGATCGGGACGCCCTAAGGGCCGAGGTGGAGGCCCTGAAGCCCTTCATAGAGGAACAGAACCGCCTGGTCCAGGAGCGGAAGACTCTCGAGGCCCTCCTCGCCATCCGCGAGGGGCTCCAGAAGGACTTCGTCCCCTGGTCCCAGTACCTTGCCGCCTTCATCAACCAGATTCCCAAAGAAGGGGGGCGGCTTCCCGTGGCCTTACGCTCCGTGGGAGCCCGGGTCCTTTCGGAGGAGGAGGCCAACGCCCAGGCCCAAAACGGGGAATTTGGCGGCAAGAAGGTGCGGGTGGAGTTCGCCCTGGAGGGAGAGGCCCTGAACCAAGGGGCCCTGGTGCGCTTCGTGCGGGCCTTTGAGACCTCTCCCCGTTTTGGCATAGAGCTCCAAAGGGCCTTCCTGGACCCGAACCGGGGGTTCTACACCTTTAGCGCCCGGGTGGGCGTGGTGGGAGGTGAGCAAGGTGCTCGCTAGGCTAGGGCAGCGGGAGTGGGCCCTGCTCGCCATGGTCCTCACCCTGGCGGTGGGCCTCCTTTGGTACTACCTGGGCATCCTGCCCCTGCGGCAGGAGACGGAGGTGGTGCGCCAGGAGATTGCGGCCCTCCTCCCTGAACGGGATAAGGGCCGACGGGCCCAAAGGGCACTGCCCGAGCTCCGGGCCGCCATCGCCCTCCTGCAGGCGGAAAAGCAAGCCTTCCTCCGGGCCCTCCCCAGGGAAGAGCGCCTGGCGGAGGTGCTCTCGGAGATCCTGGGGGAAGCGAACCGGAGCGGGGTGGTGGTGCGCTCCTTCACCCGTTCCCCCACCACCGCTCCCGTGCCCGAGGTGCGGGCGGTGAGCCTGGCCCTGTCCCTGGAAGGCCCCTTCCCGGAAACCTACGCCTACCTCAGGCGCCTGGAAGGCCTCTCCCGCTTTAGCTCCCTCTCCGGGCTCAACCTGAGCGTCCAGGACCAGGGCGTGAACCCCATTCTCTCCACCAGCCTCACCCTCACCCTCTACATGCTGGCCAAGGACCTCGAGGCCAACCCAGCGCAGGAAGGAGGTACCCGGTGAAGGAGCTTTTGGCCCGCCTTCCCGCTTCCTGGGAAAACCTTCCTCAGTCCACCAAGCTCCTCCTGGCGGGGCTTCTCCTGGTAGGGGCGGTGAGCCTCTGGTACGTGGGCTTCTACCTCCCCGCCCAGGTGCCCTCAGGGCCGGTGGAGGTGGCGAGCCCCCCTTCCGGAGAGGAACCCAAGGCCCTCGAGGTCCTTCCCATCCCGCCCCTTAGCCAGCCCGCCCCCGTCCAGGCCGCCCCGCCTACGCCCAAGGCCCAAACCCCCACGGCAACCAAGTCCCAGGAGCTTCCCCTTCCCCAGGCCCAGAAGGAGGCTGCCCCTCCCAACCCCTTCGTGCCCCTCCTGGTGGAGGCCCCCGCCCCAGGTCCCTCCCCCTTGCCTGCCCCGAGTCCCTCCCCCTTGCCTGCCCCAAGCCCCACCGTCTGGCCGAGCCCCGTGCCCCGGGGGGCACCGGTGCGGGTAAGCCCGGGCACCCCCCTTCCCACGCCGAGCCTCTCCTCGGGGCCCAGGCCCCTCCCGGGAAGCGCCGGAGCCCTGCCCGCCCCCAAGGTCATGGCCCCCAGGCCCAGGGCCGAAGCGCCCTTGGCCCTCCCGGAACCCCCGGTGCTCCCCTCCGCCCCGACGGGGCTGGTGGAAGCTCTCCCACCCGGACCTTCCAAGGCGAAGCCGGGAAGCCAGGCCCCCACCATCCCCAAGACCCCTTTGCAAGCCCTGGTAGAGGAGAAGGGGCTTAAGCTCGCGGGGACCCTCCTCGGACCCGTGAGCGTGGCCATCCTGGAGAGCAAGGAAGGCTACCTGGTGCTTCCCGTGGGAGGCTCCATCCCTGGGAGCGAAGCGGTGATCCGTCGCGTAGAGGGCGAACGCGTGGTCCTGGCCCTCAAAGACGAAACCTTGGACCTTCCTCTTGTGAGCGCGCAGGCTGGAGGTGAACAGTGAAAGGAACCCTTATGAAACCCCTTGTCTGGGCTTTGGCGGCCCTGGGCCTCTCGGCCCTGGCGGGAAGCTTTCCCAACGAGCTCCGCTTCGGAACCAAGGTGAACCTGAAGGTCTCGGAGAGCCAGGTGAAGGCCGGGCCCATCCCCACCCTGCCCCTGGACGTGGTCCTCGAGGCCCTGGCGAGAAGCGTGGGCCTCCAGCCCCTCATCTACCGGGCCTTTGACCCCACGGGGGACCCCGCCAAGGCCCAGCCCCCTCTGCCCAACGTCAAGCTGGACTTCCAGGGCAAGCCCTTCCGGGAGGTGTGGGACCTCCTCTTCGCCACCTACGGGGCCCAGTACAACCTGGATTACCTCTTCCTGCCCCCGGACGTGGTGGTGGTGGCCCCCACCCAGGTGATCACCGCCCTGGTGGATGCCCCAAGCCGCGCGGGGGCCATGGACCGGCGGCCCTACATCGTGGGGATCCCCGAGATCGCCTACAAGCGCACCGAGAGCGACGCCCAGGGGCAGACCCGGTCCGTGGCCAACATTGAGGGCGCCAAGGCCTGGGTCCAGAACGACCTCCTCCCCTTCCTCTCCCGCGAGGCCGTCGGGCTCAACGTGAACTGGATCGTGGTGGAGGAGGGCGGGAAGCTCAAGGCCATCCTCTCGGTCCTCGCCACCCCCGAGCAGCACGCCCGCTTCTCCGACCTCCTGAGGCGGGCCGGGATTGACTTCCGCCCCCTCCCGGCCCTGGCCCAGCCCAAGCCGCGGGTGGAAAGGACCTACACCCTCACCCACGCCACCTTCCCCGAACTCCTCGCCTTCCTCCAGTCTCGCCTTCCCGAGGTCCAGATCAACGTGGTGCCCACGAATCCCCAGAAAGCCCTGGTACTCGCCACCGAGGAGGACCACGCCCGCCTCGCTGAGCTCCTCAAGATCACGGATGTCCCCAAAATTTCCCAGCGGGCCTACCAGCTCTCCAACGCCAAGGCCAGCGAGCTGGCCAAGGTCCTCCAGGAGGCCCTGCAGGCGAGGAAGCCCCAGGCCGAGGCCCAAGCCCAGCCCCGGCAGGCCACCGTGGTGGCCGACGAGCGCACCAACACCCTCATCGTCACCGGCACCCAGGAGGAGCTCGCCCTGGTGGAGGGCCTCATCCCCAAGCTGGACCAACCGGTGCCCCAGGTGAACCTCAGGGTGCGCATCCAGGAGGTGCAGTCCAACCTCACCCGGAACCTGGGCTTGAAGTGGAACACCATCGCCGGGGGGAACGTGGTGGCCAGCGTCCTGGACTCGGGGCTTTCCCTCATCTTTGACTCCACGCGAAGCCTCGCCGCCCTCAACATCGTGGCTACCCTGGACGCACTCCAGCGCCAGGGGCTTTCCCGGGCCCTCCGGGACGTGAACCAGACGGTCCTCAACAACCAAACCGCCCGGCTCCAGTCCGGCGAGACCTTCCTCATCCGCCGGGTGGTGGGGGACCGGGTGGAACGGGTCCCCTTTGACATCGGCATCATCGTGGAGGTCACCCCCCAGATCACCGCCGACGGCCAGATCCTCCTCAACCTCAAGGCCGAGGTCTCGGGGAACGTCCAGCGCAACCCCGTGGACGGGGACGTGGACCGCTTCACCAAGCAGGTGGTGACCACCACCCTCCGGGTCAGGGACGGGGAGACCGTGGTCCTCGGGGGCCTCACCTCCCAGGAGAACACCCAAACCCAGCAAGGGGTGCCCTTCCTCATGGACATCCCCCTCATCGGGGAGCTCTTCAAGCAGAGGACCAACGAGACCACCGACCGGGAGCTCCTCGTGGTCATCACCGCCGACATCCTGAAAGAGGCGCAGAAGCCCTGATCCTCCAAAGAGGTCCTGGGCCGGGGGTGGTTTTACCCCGGCCCCTTCCCTACAATGGGCCCATGAGGTTCCTCACGGCAGGCGAGTCCCACGGGCCCGAGCTCGTTGCCATCATTGAGGGGCTTCCCGCCGGGCTTCCCCTCACCGAGGAGGACATCAATCCCTGGCTGGAGAAGCGGCAGCAGGGCTACGGGCGGGGCCGGCGCATGGTCATTGAGCGCGACCGGGTGGAGTTCCGCGCCGGAGTAAGGGCCGGGCGCACCACGGGGGCCCCCGTGGCCCTGGCCATCCGGAACGCCGACTTCAAAAACTGGGTGGAGGTGATGGACCCGGCCCCGGGGAACGAGCCCCGTAAGAAGGCCCTCACCGCCGCAAGGCCGGGCCACGCCGACCTGGCCGGGGGCATCAAGTACGGGCACAAGGACCTGCGGGACGTGCTGGAGCGGGCGAGCGCCCGGGAGACGGCCATGCGGGTGGCGGTGGGGGGGGTGGCCCTGAAGCTCCTCGCCCTCCTCGGGGTGGAGGGGGTGGGGTACGTGCCGGGGATGGCCGGGGTGTGGTCCGGGGTACCTTTCTCCTGGGAACTCGTGCCCCGCATTGAGGAAAGCCCCCTGCGCATGACCGACCCGGAGGCCGAGGCCGAGGTCATCCGCCGGGTAGACCAGGCCAAGGCCGAGGGGGACACCCTGGGCGGGGTCATTGAGGCCCGCTTCCGGGGGCTCGTGCCGGGGCTTGGGAGCCACGTCCACTGGGACCGGAAGCTGGACGGCCGCCTGGCCCAGATGGCCCTCTCCATCCCCGCGGTCAAGGGGGTGGAGATCGGCCCCGCCTTCGCCAACGCCATGAAGCGGGGCTCGGAGGTCCACGACGCCATCTACTGGAGCCCGGAGCGGGGCTTCTACCGGAAGACCAACCGCTCGGGGGGCCTCGAGGGGGGCATGACCACGGGGGAGGAGCTGGTGATCCGCGCCGCCCTCAAGCCCATCGCCACCCTGATGCGGCCCCTCCCCACCGTGGACGTGGTGACCCACGAGCCCAAGGACGCCGCCCGGGAGAGAAGCGACACCACGGCGGTGCCCGCGGCGAGCGTCATCCTCTGCGCCCTCTCGGCCATCGTCCTGGCCCAGGCCTACCTGGAGAAGTTCGGGGGGGATACCCTGGAGGAGATCCAGGAACGGGTGGAACGCTACCGGGAGCGGGTGCGGGCCTACTGAGCCCGGGCCCCGTGGGGTAGGATAGGAGGATGGCCCGCCTCGAGGTTCCCCGTCCCGCCACCTTCGTCACCCTCACCGGGTTCATGGGGGTGGGGAAAAGCCGCATCGGAAGGGAGCTTTCCCGGGCGCTCATGCTCCACTTCATTGACCTGGACCGCTACATCGAAAGGCGTACCGGGGTCTCCATCCCCGACATCTTCCGCCACCTGGGGGAGGAGGCCTTCCGCAGGATGGAGCGGGAGGCGGTGCGGGAGCTTGCCGGGAAGGACTACCTGGTCCTCTCCCTGGGCGGGGGGACCTTCGTGGACCCGGAGAACCGGAAGGTCCTCCTGGAACGGGGCCCCGTGGTGGCCCTCTGGGCGAGCCCCGAGACCATCCTGGAAAGGACCCTGAGGAAGCCGGGGGAAAGGCCCCTTCTGCAGGTGGAAGACCCCCTGGAGCGCATCCGGGCCCTCCTCGAGGCCCGCACGCCCGTTTACCGCGAGGCCCACGTTCACGCCTCCACCGACCACCGGAAGGTGGAGGAGGTGGTGGCGGAGATCCTGGAGAAGCTCTGGCGCCATGCAAAAGCTAGAGGTGCGTGAACCCGTCCCCTACCCTATCCTCATCGGGGAAGGGGCCCTGAAGGAGGTCCCCCCGCTTCCGGGCCCCGCCGCCCTCCTCTTTGACCGCAAGGTGGAGGCCTTCGCCCTGGAGGTGGCGGAGGCCCTTGGGGTGCGCGCCCGCCTGGGGGTGGAGGGGGGAGAAGAGGCCAAGAGCCTTAAGGTCTACGGGGAGGTCCTCTCCTGGCTCGCCGAAAAGGGCCTACCCCGGAACGCCACCCTCCTCGTGGTGGGGGGCGGCACCCTCACCGACCTCGGGGGCTTCGTGGCCGCCACCTACCTCCGGGGGGTGCCTTACCTCGCCTTTCCCACCACCACCTTGGCCATCGTGGACGCGAGCGTGGGGGGCAAGACCGGGATCAACCTTCCCGAGGGGAAGAACCTGGTGGGGGCCTTCCACTTCCCCCAGGGGGTCTACGCCGAGCTAAGGCCCCTTAGGACCCTCCCCCTCCCCGCCTTCAAGGAGGGCCTGGTGGAGGCCTTCAAGCACGGCCTCATCGCCGGGGACGAGGCCCTTCTCAAGGTGGAGGACCTCACGCCGCAAAGTCCCCGCCTCGAGGCCTTCTTGGCCAGGGCGGTGGCGGTGAAGGTGGGCATCACCGAGGAGGACCCCTTGGAGCAGGGGAAAAGGCGCCTTTTGAACCTGGGCCACACCCTGGGGCACGCCCTGGAGGCCAAAACCCGCCACGCCCTCCCCCACGGGATGGCGGTAGCCTATGGCCTCCTCTTCGCCGCCCTTTTGGGAAGGGCCCTCGGGGGCGAGGACCTTTTGCCCCCCGTGCGCCGCTTTCTCCTGTGGCTTTCCCCCCCTCCCCTGCCCCGCCTCGCCTGGGAAGACCTCCTCCCCTACCTCCTCCGGGACAAGAAAAAGGTCTCGGAAAGCCTCCTCTGGGTGGTGCCCCTGGCCCCGGGCCGCCTCGAGGTCAGGCCCCTCCCCGAAGACCTCCTGCGGGAGACCTTCGGCCGATGGCAAGCAGAGCTCGTTGCCCTTGGCCTTGAGAGGCCGGAATCTTGATGGCGCCTGGCGAGGGGGCTCATGAAGACAACCCCTTTCCCTGGGTTAAGGGAAGCCAAAGGGCAAAGACCGCTCCCCCCTCCTTTCGGTTCGCGCCTTGAAGCCTTCCTCCCATAGCCTCGGCCAGGGCTTTGGCTATGGATAGCCCTAGGCCGCTTCCCCCCCGGGTGCGGGCAGGGTCTCCCCGGTAAAACCGCTGGAACACCTTCTCCTCTTCCCCAGGGCGCAACCCCGGCCCCGTGTCCCGCACTTCCAGCCGGGCCCAGCTTCCCTCCCTTCCCAACGCCACTTCTACCCTTCCCCCCGGTGGGGTGTGGCGCATCGCGTTGTCCAGGAGATTCTGTAAGACGCGGGAAAGCGCCTCCGCATCTGCCAACACCCAAAGAGGTTCTCCCGCAAGGGAGAGCTGCACCCCCTTGGCCTCCGCCTGAATACGAAATCTATCCAGCATTTTTCGGGCCAGCGCCTCGAGGTCCAAAACCTTGGGAGAAAGCCGCAAGGCCCCCTCCTCCGCTTGGGTAAGGAGCCGAATATCCTCCACGAGCCGGGCCAAAAAGCGCACTTCTTCCTGAAGCCTTCGGAGGTTCTCCGGCGTACAAGGCAGGAGCCCGTCCTCCATGGCCTCCAGGTCGCCCTGAAGAACGGTTAGGGGAGTGCGCAGGTCGTGGGCGATGTCGGAGAAAAGCCTCTTTTCCTCGGCCTCCTTGCGCTCCAGGGTATCCAGCAAGAGGTTGAAACTCCTGGCCACCTCGGCCACCTCGTCCTTCCCCACTACCCGGGCTCGGCGGCGTCTATCCCCCTTGCGGTACGCCTCGGCCACCTCGGCCAGTTCCTGCACAGGGCGCACCAGGTTCGAAGCGAGGAGGGTTCCTACCCCCAACCCCAGAAGAAGCGCTCCCCCCACCGCCGTCCACAAGGAGGCACGCAGGTCCTGCAAGAAGCGCTGCCGGCGCAGGCCCATGCGAGGGGCCCCTGGGTTACCCAGGCTCCCACCAAGGGACAAGGCCCGCCCCACGTGGTCCGCCGCCACTCGGTAGGCCAACCAGCCGGATAGCCCCGCCACGGAAACCGCCACCAAGGCCATGGCCAGGGCGAGGCGCGGGAGAAGCCTCATCCTTCCCCCAGCCCTTCCCGCAAGCGGTAGCCGTAGCCCCGCACCGTCTCCAGGAGGGCGGCGCAGGGCCCCAGACGGGCCCGCAGGTTCTTCACGTGGGCGTCCACCGTGCGCTCGTCCGCCTCGGTCTCCAGGCCATCCAAAAGCTCCTGCCGGGACACCACCTTCCCCACCCGAGCCATGAGAAGGTACAGGAGGCGGACCTGGGTGGGGGTGAGGGAGAGTTCCTGGCCTTGGCAACGAGCCCTTAGGGCCTCGAGGTCCACCTCTAAGGCTCCCGCCTGAAGATGGCTGGCGGGGCGGACCAGACCCTGGGCCCGCCGAAGCACCGCCCGGATCCGGGCCACCACCTCCCGGGGGCTAAAGGGTTTCACCACGTAATCATCCGCACCCAGCTCCAAACCCAGGACGCGGTCCACCTCCTCCGCCCGGGCGGTGATCACGATAACTGGGGTGCGGTCCCGCTGGCGGATGCGCTTCAACACCTCGAGGCCGTCCAGCCGGGGCAGCATCAGGTCTAGCAGAACAAGGTCAGGCCGGGCAACCTGCCAAACCTCCAGGGCCCGCTCCCCATCCGCCGCCCGTTCGGTACGGAATCCCTGCGCCCTCAGATAGCGCTCCAAGGTGTCGGCTATCTGGGGTTCGTCCTCCACCACCAGGATGAGCTCTCCTGCCATACTCCAAGCTTACGGGCCCACACCGGAAGGGTGGGCCCGTAAGAAACCTTCACCCGCTACCTATTCCGAGCTGGCCCGAAGGGCCCAGAGGCCCCGCCCCGGGGGGAGTGGGGCCAGGTAGGCTCCCTCGGAGCCGCCGCCGGCCCCGCCCCTTTGGCGTGGGCCGAGCCGACCGCGGGCCCGGCCTCCCGCTGCAGCATGGCCTGCACCGCCACCTGCGTACGCGCCTTCATCCGAGCGGCCTGGATCTCACTGAGGCTTCCGTTCTTAAGCGCCTCATCGATAGCGGCGTTACGCGCTTGCACCAACTTGGCCTCCAGGTTGGCGAGATCCACCCCCCGCTCCTGAGCGATCTGGGCGAGGGTCTTCCCTTGCTGACGCAGGGCCAGGAGCTCCTCCGGGGCTAGGCCCAGGACGGTCGCCACATCGTCGTGCAAGGCCCGAACCAACCCCGCCGCCATCCCCACCTGGGGACCACCCATTTCCCCCGCCTGGCGCGCACCCCCCATGCGGGGCCCGCCGGCCAAGGCCAGTCCCAACACCGCCACCGCCATCAGAACCATCCAAGCTGGCCGTTTCATCCTCCTTACCTCCTTTCTGACCCTTACCAGGGTCAGCCCTAGGGTAGGGGGGGAAGCGTGAAAGAACCAGGCGCCTTCCGTGAACCCTGGGTGAAGGCGCCCATTGGAGCAACGTGGGGTGGCCTTAAAACCCCATCCCCACGGGCCTCAGCACCCCGCGCTTGGCCTTGCCGAAATCCAGGGGAAACTCCCCCGCCGCCGTCTTGAGGACCACGAGGGCGAGGGGAAGGTCCTCCCCCTCCCAGGCCACCCCCTCCCCCGTGGCGAAGGCCAGGGCCCTGGGGTCCTTTGGGTCCAGGGCGAGGCGGGGAAGCCCCTCGGGCCAAGGGAGGGTGGCCCCGAAGGCGAGGGCGAGGGCTCTCGCGGGGAGGAAGCGGCCCTTCTGCGCCTTGCCCAGGTAGAGGCCTGGGGCGGGGGCCTTGAGGCCGGGGAGGGCGGGAAGCTCCTCGGGGAGGAGGTAGAGGTGGCCCGCCCGCTCCAGGATGGGCCCCTCCAGGGAAAGCCCCGCCTCTTCCAGGAAGGCCCCTAGAACCCGCCTCGCCTCCTGGGAGAGGGGGGAAGGGTGCTCCAGGCGGGGCGTGCCCCAGGTTCCGCCCTCCTTGCGGAAGCGGGCGAGGAAGTGGCCTTCCCCCTCGAGGCGGTGGGGCCAAAGCCTCGCGGTCTTCCTAAGCTCCTCGTTCCCCTCCCCCCACTCCGGCACCCCCGGGGCGAAGAGGGGGTGGAGCCGGGCGTCCTCGAGGCGGAACTCCGGGTGCTCCCTTAGGAAGCGGGCCACCACCCCCTCGTTCTCCTCGGGGGCGAAGGTGCAGGTGGAGTAGACCAGGACCCCCCCAGGCCCCACCAGCCTCGCGGCCTGGGCGAGGAGGGCCTTCTGCACCTCCGCCATCCGCTTGGGGGCCGAAGGCCCCCAGTGGCGCACCGCCTCCTTGTCCTTGCGGAACATCCCCTCCCCCGAGCAGGGGGCGTCCAGAAGCACCCGGTGGAAGTAGGCCCCGAAGGCCTCGGCCAGGGCCCTGGGAGGGCTTTGGGTTACGGCGAGGGGCGCCCCCCAGCGCTCCACGTTCTCCAAGAGGCCCCTTATGCGCTTCCCGTCCACCTCGTTGGCGAGGAGAAGCCCCTTCCCCCCCATGCGGGCGGCGAGGTGGGTGGCCTTGCCCCCCGGGGCCGCCGCCAAGTCCAAGACCCGCTCCCCCGGCTTCGGGTCCAGGAGGACCCCCACCGCCTGGGCGCTCGGCTCCTGGATGTAGTAGAGCCCGGCGTAGAAGAAGGGATGGGGGCCTGGCCTCGCCTCCTCCTCGTAGTAGAAGCCCTCGGCGCACCAGGGGACGGGCCTAAGGGGCCAAGGGGAGATACCCTGAAAGGCCTCGGGAGAAAGCTTCAGGGTATTCACCCGAAGGCCGTAGGCGCGCCTCCCCTCCGTGAGGGCCTTGAGGAAGGCGGGGAACTCCTCGCCAAGGAGCTCCGCCATGCGGGAGAGGAAGGCCTTGGGCAGCACCCGAGTACCCTAGCACGGCAAGACCCCAGGCCTCAAGGGATACCATGGGCCCATGATCGTAGCCCTGGGGGCCGACCTGGTGGAGATCGCCCGCGTGGAAAGGCTCCTCGCCCGCCACGGGGAGCGGGCCCTAAGGAGGCTTTTCCACGAGGAGGAGGTGGCCTACGCCCTCGCCCGCCAAGACCCCTTCCCCAGCCTCGCCGCCCGCCTCGCCGCCAAGGAGGCCTTTCAAAAGTGCTGGCCGGAGGGCCTCGCCTGGAAGGAGGTCTGGGTGGGGATGGAGGGGAAGAGGCCCGTCCTCCGCTTCGCTCCCCCCCTCGCGAAACGCCTCGAGGAGGCCGGGCTCCAGACCCACCTCACCCTAAGCCACGAGCGGGCCTACGCCCTCGCCGTGGTGGTCCTGGTCAAGGGAGAAGGCGAAGGATGAGGGCGTAGCCGTGCCAAATGGGCCCCCGCCGCCCAGGTGCGCTCCTCCTGCGAGGGGCAAGGGGCCCATCCCTCAGGCCACCCCCCCCACCTCTTCCCGGATGCGGATGGGCCCCTGCTTCTCCGGCCTCAGGCCCGTCTTGTCCTGGTAGAAGGCCCGGATGGCGGCGAAGTCCTTGCGGATGTCCCCGCTCGGGTAGAGGTAGCCCCCGATGCCCACCTCCTTTCGGGGGTAATCGGCGTAGCCCAAGACGATGGGCACCCCCGCCTTCAGGGCCATGTAGTAGAACCCGGTGCGCCAGTAGGGGGCCTTGCCCCGGGTCCCTTCCGGGGTGATGAGGATGGCGATCTCCTCCTCCCGGCGGAAGATCTCCGCCACCTGGTCCACGAGGCCCTCCCGCCGGGAACGGTCCACGGGGATGCCCCCTAAAGCCCGCATGAGGTAGCCGAGGGGAGGCTTAAAGAGCTCCTTCTTACCCAGCCAGCGAGCCCGGATGCGGGCGCCCCAGAGGCCCAGAATCCCCACCACGAAATCCCAGTTGGAGGTGTGGGGGGCACCGATCAAGACGTACTTCCGGGAAGGTGGGGGCACGACCTTAAGCTCCCAGCCGAAAAGCCTCAGGAGAAAGCGGGCGAGCTTCTGCATGCCTCCTAGGATACCGCCTGTGGTACACTAAAGGGTACGCCGGGTGGGGCCTTCCCCACCCCTTTTCCTGGAGGGCGCATGCACAAGGTGGTCATCGTGGGAAGGCCCAACGTGGGCAAGTCTAGCCTTTTCAACCGCCTCCTCAAGAAAAGGAGCGCGGTGGTGGCGGACGTGCCCGGGGTCACCCGCGACCTCAAGGAGGGCGTGGTGGAAACCGACCGGGGCCGCTTCCTCCTGGTGGACACCGGGGGGCTTTGGTCCGGGGACAAGTGGGAGAAGAAGATCCAGGAGAAGGTGGACCAAGCCCTGGAAGACGCGGAGGTGGTGCTCTTCGCCGTGGACGGGAGGGCGGAGCTCACCCAGGCGGACTACGAGGTGGCCGAGTACCTGCGGAGGAAGGGGAAGCCCGTGATCCTGGTGGCCACCAAGGTGGACGACCCCAAGCACGAGCTCTACCTGGGGCCCCTCTACGCCCTGGGCTTCGGCGACCCCATCCCTACCTCCAGCGAGCACGCGAGAGGGCTGGAGGAGCTCATAGAGGCGATCTGGCAAAGGCTTCCCGTCCGACAAATAGAAAGCGAGCCCGAGGTGGTGGGCATCCGGCTCGCCATCGTGGGCCGGCCCAACGCCGGGAAGTCCAGCCTCCTGAACGCCATCCTGGGGGAGGAGCGGGTCATCGTCTCCGAGGAGGCCGGCACCACCCGGGACGCCATTGACGTGGAGTTCTTCTTCGGCGGCCAGCGCTTTATCCTGGTGGACACCGCCGGGATCCGCAAGCGGCCCGAGACCCTGGTGGAGGAGCTCGCCATAAAGCGAAGCTTCCGGGCGATAGAGGAGGCGGACGTGGTCCTTTTGGTGGTGGACCCCTTCCAGGTGGGCGACCGAGAGCTAAAGCTGGCCAACCACGCCCTGGAGCAGGGCAAACCCGTCCTCCTGGTGGTGACCAAGTGGGACCTGGTGGCCAAGGAGGAGGCCCCCAAGGTGCGCCGGGAGCTCCGGGGGAGGCTTACCCACCTGGAGCACCTCCCCTGGGTGTACACCTCGGCCTTCACCAAGCAGAACCTGGACCGGATCTTCCGCGAGGCGGTGCGCCTCTACGAGCTCAACCACACCCGCGTCCCCACCTCGGAGCTCAACCGCTGGCTCGGGGTGTGGACGAGCCGCGTCCAGATGCCGAACTTCAAGGGCAAGCCCCTCAAGATCCTCTACGGCACGCAAGCCCAGGTGGCCCCGCCCACCTTCGTCTTCTTCGTGAACCACCCGGAGTTCGTCACCCGGGCCTTTGAGAACTACCTGAAAAACCGCATCGGGGAGGACCTGGGCCTAAAGGAGATCCCCTTCCGCCTGGTCTTCCGGGGCAGGCGGGAGGAGTAGCGCCATCCCCTCCACCGCCCCCGTCCGCAAGGAAAGGTGGGCCAAGGGGGTGAGGGGGGTGGGCTCGGGGTTCACCTCCACGAGGTAAGCCCCCGAGGCGAAGGCGATCCGGCCTAAGGAGGCCGCGGGCTCCACCTCGGCGCTGGTGCCCGCCACCAGGGCGAAGTCGGCCTCGGCGAAGGCCCTTTCCGCCCTCTCCCAGGCCCCTTCCGGCAGGAGCTCCCCGAACCAGACCACGTCGGGCCGGGCCCGGTGGCCGCAGGTGGGGCAGAAGGGGGGCGGGCTGAAGGCCTCGGGCAGGGGAAAGCGCTTCCCGCAGGCCTCGCACCGGGCCCTGAGGAGGTTTCCGTGGAGCTCCACCAGGTTCTGGCTTCCCGCCAGGGCGTGGAGGCCATCCACGTTCTGGGTCACGAGGAGGAAGCTTCCCCCCCGCTCCAAAACCCGCCTTTCCAGCTCCACGAGGGCGTGGTGGGCCGGGTTGGGCCTGGCCTCCCGCACCTTCTGGATGCGCCAAGCGTACCAGGCCCAGACCTTCTCCGGGTCCCGGGCGTAGGCCTCGGGGGTGGCGTAGTCCAGGGGGTTGAAGTTCCTCCAAAGCCCCTCGGCGTCCCGGAAGGTGGGGATGCCGGAGGGCTTGGAGATGCCCGCCCCCGTGAGGACCGCCACCCGCCTCGCCTCCTCCAGGCGCTTCCGGGCTTCCTCGAGGCGCTCCATGGCCCCATCGTATCCTGAACCCATGAGGCTCTTCACTCCCGAGGCCGTGCGGGAGGCGGACCGGAAGGCGGTGGAGCTGGGCTACCCGAGCCTCCTCCTCATGGAGTGGGCGGGGATGAAGGCGGCGAGGGTCTACCTGGAGCTCTTCGGCAAGGCCCCCGCCCTCGTCCTCGCGGGCAAGGGGAATAACGGCGGGGACGGCCTCGTCCTCGCCCGGCACCTCCACCTGGGGGGGGTTAGGGTGCGGGTCCACGCCGAAAGGGGCCAAACCGGGGACGCCCTCCTCGCCCTCCGGGCCCTCCTCGCCCACGGGGTGGAGGTGCGGCCCCTGGAGGAGGCCTCCTTCCGGGAGGGGGAGGTGGTGGTGGACGCCCTCTTCGGCACCGGGCTCAAGGGGCCCCTCACGGGCTTTCACGCCGAGCTCGTGGAGCGGGTGAACGGGGCGGGGCTTCCCGTCCTCGCCTTGGACCTGCCCTCGGGCCTACCCTATAGCCCCCACGTGCGGGCCACGGCCACGGTGGCCTTCGCCGCCCTCAAAATCCCCCATCTCCTAGCGCGGGAGGCTTGCGGAAAACTTTACCTGGCGGAGATCGGCCTGCCCAAACCCCTCCTGGAGCGGGAAGACCTCCCCGAGGTGGCCACCCCCGAGGCCCTAAGGCCCCTCCTCCCCAAACGCCCTCTCGCCGCCCACAAGGGGAGCGTGGGCCGGGTGGGGGTCTTGGGGGGGTACCGGGGGGAGGGCCTCCGCTACGCCGGGGCGCCCCTCCTCGCCGCCCTCGGGGCCTACCGCATGGGGGCGGGGCTCGTGCACCTGGTGGCGCCGGAGGGCACCCCTCTAGAGCCTCTCGAGGCCGTCTTCCACCCCGCCTCCCACCCCACCCTTCCCTCCCTCAAGGCGGAGGCCCTGGCCGTGGGGATGGGCGGGGGGCCGTGGGGCAGGGCGTGGGCGCTCGAGGCCCTAAAGGCCCATCTCCCCACGGTGCTGGACGCCGACGCCCTCCACCCCGAGGTGGCCGAGGCCTACCGGAAGGCGGGCATCCCCGCCGTCCTCACCCCCCACGCGGGGGAGGCGGGGAGGCTCCTTGGGGCTTCTCCCGAGGAGGTGGGGAAGGACCCCCTGGGGGCGGCCCGGGCCCTCGCCGAGCGGACGGGGCTCACCGTGGTCCTCAAGGGGAACCCCACGGTGGTGGCGGAAGGCGGGCGGCTTTCCCTGAACCCCACGGGGAACCCCGCCCTGGCCACGGGGGGGACGGGGGACGTGCTCTCGGGCGCCATCGCCGCCCTTTTGGCCGCGGGGCTTCCCCCCTTTGACGCGGCGCGGCTTGGGGTCTATCTCCACGGCCTGGCCGGGGACCTCTTGGCCGAGGAGAAGGGGGCGGGCCTCCTCGCCCGGGAGGTGGCGGAGGCCCTGCCCCGGGCGAGGCGGCTCCTCCAGGAAGGGAGGGTGCCCCCAGCCTTTTTCCTGCGCTAAGAGGCTGTCGTAAAAGCTCTCCACGGCCAGCTACGCGGCCCTGGCCAGCCGCTT
>NZ_JBAMMI010000082.1:0-2754 GCF_039793865.1 Thermus sp. | reverse complement strand
GGCTTTTTGGCCTTGGGGTGGGGCTCGGCCCGCACCACCCGGCCCACCCGGAGGTCCAGGGTCTGGAAGGCTTCAAGGGGCTCCACGCCCCAAGTGTGGCAAAAGGAAAAGCCCCCGGCAAGGGGGCTGGTGGGCCGTGCAGGACTTGAACCTGCAACCAACCGGTTATGAGCCGGCCGCTCTGACCGATTGAGCTAACGGCCCGCGCCAAGGGGTTATTGTAGCACGAAGGCCCGCCTCTTCCGCTATACTGGGGCCAGGAGGTGAACCATGACGGTCAACGAAAGCACCACCGACCGGGCGATCCGCTTTGTCCTGGCCCTGGTCCTCTTCTACTTCGCCTTCCAGTCCGCTTCTCCCTGGAGCTGGATCCTGGGCCTCGTGGCGGTGGTCCTGCTCTTCACCGCCATCACCGGCTTCTGCGCCCTTTATAAGCTTCTCGGCATCAGCACCAAGCGGTGACCTTCCCCGTCCTTCCCGGGGCGCGGGTGCGGGTGGAGTTTTGGAAGTACCCCGGGGATAGGCTCCACTACTTTTGGGAGGCGGAGGTGGTGGAGGTGCGGGAGGAGGGGGTCCTCACCCTTCTCCCCCAGGGCGGGGTCTTCCACCACGCCGCCAAGGGCAAGGCCGTGGTCCTGGACCACGACGCCTACGTGGCCTTCTTCCCCGGGGCCTGGTGCTCCGGGGGGCCCGACGTGCGGGAGGGGCGGGTCCTGGAGTACTACTGGAACGTCCAGACCCCGGCGGAGTGGACGGGAAGGGGCTTCCGCCAGTACGACCTGGAGCTGGACGTGAAGTGCCGCGCCGACCACACCTGCGAGGTCTTTGACCGGGAGGAGTTTTTGGCCAAGCGCTCCCTCTACCCCAGGGCCTGGGTGGAGAAGGCGGAAGAGGCGGTGGAGGCCATCCTCCGCCACATGCGGGAGGGGCGCTGGCCCGTGCTTCCCCCGGGGGAGCCCCTCCCCTGGATGGAGCGCATCTAGGGGCTAACCCCGGGGAGGGGAGAGGGTCGGGGCTCCGGCCCTCCCGGCCCCCAGGCCTTTAGGGGGAGGAGGCGGCGGCCCTCCAGGCCCCAGCGCCCCTCCAGCACTACCTGGTAGAGAAGGCCCTTGAAGAAGCCGTGGAAGCTGTCCTCCCAGGTCTCCAGGTTCTGGGCCCTAAGGGGGTAGTTGTGCCAGGCGGGGCCCAGGTAGTAGAGCCAGGGGTCTTCCAGGGGCCGGGTGTCCTCCGGCGGGAGGCCGAGGAGGGCGTTGAAGTAGCCCCGCAGGCGGCTTGCCGTGAAGAGAAGGTTCAGGTAGGGGTCCAGGAGGGCCCTGCGGGCCTCGGCCTCGGTGTGGGGGAAGGGCCTTAGCGGGTCCCAGGCCCCGAAGCGGAGGAGGCGGGCCTCTTGCTTGAGGGCGTCCTCCCAGCTCATCTGGGCCAGGCCCAGGGTGCGGCTTAGGGGGACTTGCCCTTGGGCCTCCGCCAGCCCCTCGGCCAGGGTGTCCGCCACCTCCCGCACCCCCCGGGAGAGGCCCAGGGCCTTGTCCCCCCCGTACTGCTCGTTGTCCACGATGGCGGCCAGCACGCCCGGGGGAAGCCGCAGGGCCCCCGCCGCCGCCCGGATCTCCCGGGCGTGGGGCAGCACGTGGTGGGGGGCGGTGGGTAGGCCTTCCAGGTGGACGGGGCCCTTCCGCACCGCCTGGCCTACGGCCAGGATCCAGCGGTGGGCGGCCCTCAGGGCGTCTTCCGGACGGGAAAAGGCCGAGCGCTTGCCGGAGAGCTGGTTCTTAAGCTCCAGGCGGAGGAGGCGGTCGTAGGCCCGGGCGGCCTCCTTTCCGAGGAGGAGGTGTAGGCTCGTCTTCTGGGCGAGGTAGAGGGCCACAAGAGCCTCCCGCTCCTCCTTGGGGTAGGGGAGGAGGTCCCTGAGGCTTGGGGAGGGGGGCGGAGCGGGGGCTTGGGGCAGGGCCAGGAAGAAAAAAAGGAGGAGCACAAAGGCGGGCCAGGGACCTAGGGGCACGGGCTAAAGACTTGTTTCCGCTGGGGAACTCGTCTTTTTAGGGCCTCCGCCTAGGCGTCGGTCTCCTCCGCTGGGGCAGGGGGCATTTCCACCGTGGCCTCGAGGGGATACCCGGCGTAGGTGCGCCGCCCCCCCATGGTCCTTTCCAACACCTCCCGCCATTCGGGGAGGTTCAGGAAGCGGTCGGCCTGGTTGCGAAGCTCCAGGTCGGCGAGCTCATGGAGTCCCAGGAGGTAAAGTTCCTTGCCCAGGGCCCTTAGGGCCTGGAAGGTGTGCACCAGGTCCCCGGAGCCCGAGGCCACGATGGCCCGGTCCCAGCGGGGGGCGGTGGTGAGGAGGTCCGTGGCCATCATGGCCTCAAAGCGGGCCTCCCCCCGCACCAGGCGGCTCCGCACCGTGTAGCCCATGAAAACCAGGGCGTCAATGAAGCGTTGCTGGCGTTCGTCCTCGGGATCGGTGATGGGCACGTAGTAGAAGGCGTTGTATAGTTGCTCGGGGGTGGCGAACTGGGTGATCACCCGCCGATGGTCCACGTTCCAGCCCAGGCGCCTGGCCGCCTGGTACATGTAGGACCCGTCAATGAAAAGGGCAACCCGCATATGCCCCTATCTTAAGGGACCCTTTGCCTCTCCGCGAGGGGTGGGAAAGGCTACCCCCCTCGGGGCAGGCTTCTGGCCTCCCGGGGCGCTTTTTCTACCCTTTGGGCGTTCTTTTCCGGGGGCCCCCATGCTGGCGCAAGCCAGCATGGGGTGTTA
>NZ_JBAMMI010000081.1:0-20745 GCF_039793865.1 Thermus sp. | reverse complement strand
AGCCTGGATTTGAGCCCTCTGTTACCGGTGCAGGTGGAGGCCGCGTAAGTCCAGTAAGAGTCACCCCTTAAGGATACCACTCTTTTACGACAGCCTCTAGCTCTGGCCCGGGAGGCTTCCCTTGAAGATGAGGGCCTCCCCCACGCGCCCCGAGAGGAGGGGGATCAAGGGGCTTTTGGCCACCTGGGCGCAGAAGGGGACGTCGGCCTCGAGGCCCACCCCCTTGAGGGCCTGGGCGGCGGCGGAGAGGCCGAGGGCCTCCAGGGGATCCGGGTAGGCCCGCTTGAGGGCGAGGGCGATGCGGGCTCCGTCCTCGGGCTCCACCTCCCTAAGAAGCCCCAGGTACTCCGCTAAGACCCCGGCGGTGTAGAGGTCGTCCAGGCCCGCCCGCCCTTCCTTCCCGGCGCAGAGGATGGCCACCTCCTCCGTGGCGAGCTCTAAGGCCTTGCGGGCGGCGGCGTGGGCGTTGTAGAGGGAGGCCAGGAGGACGTGCTTGGCGGTCTTGGCGGCGGCGTGGGCGGCCCTGGTGCCGTTGGTGGTGCTCATGACCACGATCCTCCCCCCCACCGGGGCCTCTAGGGCCTCCCTGGGGGAGTTCCCCAGGTCAAAGCCGGGGGGCTTGAGCCCCCCCACCTCCCCGGCCAGGAGGACGTCGGCGTCCTTGAAGGCCCGGGCGGCCTCGAGGTCCGCCACCCAGTAAAGGGCCTCGGCTCCCGCTTCCAGGAGGGCCACCGCCGTGGTGGTGGAGCGGATCACGTCCACCACCAGGACCACATCGGGGTACACCAGCTCTTCCGTGGGCAAAGGGTCCACCCGTAAGCGCATGCTTCCTCCTTACACCAGGCCAAAGGCCAGCTCTTCCAAAAGCCCTGGGCTTACCACCTCCACCACTCCGGGGGCCAGGCGCACCACCCCTTGGTCCCGGAGGGCGTGCAGGACCCGGGTGACCGTCTCCCGGCTGGCTCCCGCCAGGTGCGCCAGGTCCTGGTGGCGCAGGCGGAGCTCCGGGCCGTACCCCTGGCGCAGGAGCTTTAAGAGGGCGTAAGCCACGCGGCTTTCCGCATCCTCAAAGGCCAAGAGGTCCAGCTCCAGGTCCGCTTCCCTGAGGCGGTGGGCCAGGAGGCGGGCTAGGTTGTGGGCGAAGAGGGGAAGGCGGCGGAGGAGGCCGAGGTAGGCCTCCCTGTAGAGGACGAGAAGGGAGGCCTCCTCCTCCACCACGGCGCTGGCGCTCCGCTCGCCCCCGTCCAGGAGGCTCATTTCCCCGAAGACCCCTCCCGGCCCCACCACGCCCAGGGTCTTCTCCTGCCCGCCCAGGTGGATGCGGTAGAGCCGCACCCTTCCCCTTTCCACCAGGTACAGGCTCTGGCCCAGGTCCCCCTGGTGGAAGAGAACCTTCCCCTTGGGGTAGGCCAGGCGGAGGAAGTAGCTCAGGGCCAGAGCCACCTCCTCTGGGCCGAGGTCCTGGAAAAGGGGGCTTAAGGTCATCGGCCCTACTCTAACCGAAGCTTCATCCTTTGCCTAGAGGATGAGAAGGTGCGCCCGGTGCTGGAGGTGCGGGGGTTAGGCTTTGCTTATGGGAATGGGCTCCTCTTCCGGGGGGTGTCCTTCGCCTTGGCTAGGGGGGAAGCCCTGGCCGTGCTCGGGCCCTCGGGGAGCGGCAAGACCACCCTGCTCCACCTCCTGGCCGGGCTTCTTCCCCTGCAGGAAGGGGAGGTCTTCTGGGAAGGCGAGGCCATCCGGGGCCTTCCCGAGGCCCGTCTGGCTTCCAGGCGGCTAAGGTTCTTGGGGCTCGTTTTCCAGCACCACTTCCTCTTCCCCGAGCTCACGGCCCTGGAGAACGTCCTGGCCCCTGGGTATCTCGCGGGCCGCGTGGACAGGGCCTGGGCCCTTTCCCTTTTGGCTAGGCTTGGCCTCGAGGAGCGGGCCCACTTCCTTCCCCAAAGGCTTTCCGGGGGGGAGAGGCAGCGGGTGGCCGTGGCCCGGGCCCTTTACCTGAGGCCGAGGCTCCTCCTCGCCGACGAGCCCACGGCGAGCCTGGACCGCCGCCAGGCCCGGGAGGTCCTTGGGCTCATGCGGGGGCTCGCCTCGGAGGTGGGGGCGGCCCTGGTCCTGGCCACCCACGACGAGGCCCTGGTGGAGGGCTTCCCGGCCCTGCGCCTGGTGTATCCTTAGGCGGTATGAGCCCCATCCACGTGCGCGCCCATCCCGGGGACGTGGCGGAGCGCGTCCTGCTCCCGGGGGATCCGGGCCGGGCCGAGTGGATCGCCAAGACCTTTTTGCAAAACCCCAGGCGGTACAACGACCACCGGGGGCTTTGGGGGTACACGGGCCTTTACCAGGGCGTGCCCGTCTCCGTCCAGACCACGGGGATGGGCACCCCCTCGGCGGCCATCGTGGTGGAGGAGCTGGTCCGGCTCGGCGCCCGGGTCTTGGTCCGGGTGGGGACGGCGGGGGCCGCCTCCTCGGACCTCGCCCTGGGGGAGCTCCTCGTGGCCCAGGGGGCCGTTCCCTTGGACGGCACCACCCGGCAGTACCTGGAGGGACGCCCCTACGCCCCGGTGCCCGACCCCGAGGTCTTCCGGGCCCTCTGGGCCAAGGCGGAGGCCTTGGGCTACCCCCACCGGGTGGGGCTTATTGCCAGCGAGGACGCCTTCTACGCCACCACCCCCGAGGAGGCCCAGGCCTGGGCCCGCTACGGCGTCCTCGCCTTTGAGATGGAGGCCAGCGCCCTTTTCCTCCTCGGAAGGATGCGGGGGGTGCGGACGGGGGCCATCCTGACCGTTTCCAACCGCATCGGCGACCCGGAGCTCGCCCCTAAAGAGGTCCTCCAAGAGGGCGTTCGGCGTATGGTGGAGGTGGCCCTCGAGGCCATCCTGGAGGTTTGAGCCATGGAGCACGAGCACGAACACGAGTTCGTCCTGGAGATCCCGGAGTTTGAGCACCTCAGCTACGAGGTGGAGGAGGGCATCGCCCTGGTAACCCTGAAGCGGCCCGAGGCCCTAAACGCCCTCTCCCAGAGCCTCCTGGAGGAGCTCGCCGAGGTCCCCGAGCTGGTCCAGCAGGACCCCGAGGTCCGGGCGGTCATCTTCACCGGGGAGGGGAAGGCCTTCGCCGCCGGGGCGGACCTCAAGGAGATCGCCGCCCTGAAGGACCCCTTCGCCGCCCGGGAGTACGCCCTCTTGGGGCAGCAGGTCTTCGCCGAGATCGCCGCCCTCCCCGTCCCCACCATCGCTGCCATCAACGGCTACGCCCTGGGCGGGGGCCTGGAGCTCGCCCTGGCCTGCGACCTCAGGGTGGCCGCCAAGACCGCTAGGCTTGGCCTCCCCGAGGTGGGCTTGGGCCTCATTCCCGGCTTCGGCGGCACCCAGCGCCTGCCCCGCCTCATCGGCCGGGGGCGGGCCTTGGACCTCATCTTCACCGGGCGGCACGTGGACGCGGAGGAGGCCCTCTTCCTTGGGCTCGTGAACCGGGTGGCGGAGGACGCCCTGGAGGAGGCCAAGAAGCTCGCCCAGAAGATCCTGAAAAACGCCCCCGTCGCCCTGGCCCTGGCCAAGGAGAGCGTGGTCCGGGGCGAGGGCCTGGACCTGGCCGAGGCCCTGGAAATAGAGGCCGACCTCTTCGGCTACGCCGCGGCCACCGAGGACATGAAGGAGGGGGTGCGGGCCTTCCTGGAGAAGCGGGCCCCTAACTTCAAGGGGGAGTAGCCCCCCGTGGCCGAGCTCCCCCTCCACCCCCGCGGGGCGAGGTAGGCTTAGGGGTGCCCATGACCGAGGAGCGCATCGTCCACGTAGCGAGCCCCAAGGCCAAGCTCTACGCCGAGGCCGACCAGGCCATAAGGGAGCGGCTCAAGGCCTTCCCCAAGGCCCTCAGGGCCTACGAGCTCCTCATCCAAGACCCCGAGGCCCGCGCCGGGTGGAACATGGCCAACTACCTCACCATGCGCAAGCTGGGCTACAACGACCACGGCCGGGTCCACGCCCTCCTCACGGGGGCGGCAGGGGTGGCCATCCTGGGCCTTTTGGCCGAGGCGGGGGTGCGGCTGGACACGGTGGAGTCGGGGGCGGGGGAGCTGGAGGACGCCTACGTGGTGGTCCTCCTCTCCACCATGCTCCACGACCTGGGCAACCAGGTCCACCGGGAGCACCACGAGGCCTTCGGGGTGACCCTGGCCCTCCCCATCCTGAACCGCATCCTGGAGAGGATCTACCCCGACCCTGAGCAGCGCACCGCCCTCCGGGCCCTCATGCTCCACGGCATCTACAGCCACGACCTCTCCCCGGAGCCCCTGACCATAGAGGCGGGGATCACCGCCGTGGCCGACGGCACCGACATCACCAAGGGCCGGGGCCGGAAGGCCTTCCAGCTTGGGAGCATTGACATCCACTCCATCAGCGCCCTGGCGGTGGACGAGGTGCGCATCCTCAAGGGGGAGAAGGTGCCGGTGGAGATCCAGGTCCTCATGAACAACTCCGCCGGGATCTTCCAGGTGGAGGAGACCCTCACCAAGAAGGTGCTTAGGAGCCCCTTGCGCCCCTACGTGACCGTGGTGGCCATGACCGAGGGGCAAAACGGCCAGGACCAGCGCATCGTCCACCGGGTGCGCCTGCACGAGACCGAGGACCGCTTCGTCCTGGACTGAGGCTCTTTGGGCGGGAGCCTCCCTTCTTCCCGGCGCCTAGGCGCGGAAGTAGCGGTAGGGGGGGCCCTCCCGCCCCACCCGGCCCTCGGCCCGGAGGTACTCCAGGTGGGCCAGGGTTTCGGCGAAGGCGAAGCGCCGGCCCGCCGGGTCCAGCTCCTGGGGGAAGAGCTTGAGGGAAAGGGACCAGGCGTCCTGGGGATGGTCCAGGAGGCTCTGGAGGGCCTGAAGGCGCGCCTCGTGGTGGGCTTGAAGCTCCTCCGCCCGCCTTTTTACCTGGGGGATGGGGCCGAAGTGGCCGGCGTAGGCCACCTGGGCCGGAAGCTCCGCCAGGCGCCTTAGGGAGTAGAAGAAGTCCTTCAGGGGGTTTGCCCGGGTGTAGGCCCACAGGCCCACGTTGGGGGAAACCCGCTCCAGGAGGGCGTCCCCCGCGAGGAGCACCCCCTCCTCCAGGAAAAAGGCCGCGTGCCCGTCGGCGTGCCCCGGGGTCCAGAGGACCCGAAGGCGCTTTCCCGAAAGCTCCAGGACCTCCCCGTCTTTTAGGGGGAGGGGGTTTCGCGGCGGGTGGACCCGCTCCCGGGTCTTGGCCATGGTTTCCCGGATCCCCAAAAGGGCCTCCTCCGGGGTGCCGTGGTCAAGGAAGAGCCGCCAGGAGGCCGCCTCAAAGGCCTCGGGTTCCCGCCAGAAGCGGTGCCCCCGGGAGAGTTCCTCCTCGTGGAGGTAAACCCTGGCCCCGAGCCCCTCAAAAAGGCCTCCCAGGCCGTAGTGGTCCGGGTGGTGGTGGGTGAGGAGAACGGCGTTCACGTCGGTGAAGCAAAGCCCAAGCTCAGCCAGGTAGAGCTCCAGGGTGCCCCGGGCGGTGCGGGTGGCCAGGGCGCTGTCCACCAGGATGACCTCTTCCTTCCCCTTCAGGAGGTAGAGGTTCACCGTCTTCAGGGGGTAGGGGATGGGGACGGGCAGGAGGTAGAGGCCAGGAAGGAGCTCCCTCATAGGAGGACCTTGAGGAGAAGGAGGGCCGCCAGGTAGGGGTCCTTCTCCGGGAGGTGCCAGGGGAAGAGGAAGCCCCCCTCCCCGTCCCCTTGGACCTCGAGGCCCCCCAGGGCCTCCCGGAGCGCCTTTAGGACCTCCTCCTCGCCCACGGCCTCCCCCCCCACCCGGTAGACGGCGAGCCGGTCGGCGTCCCCATCCAGGGCGAAGCCCAGGGCCGGGGGTTCCGCTGCCTTGAGGAGGGCGAGGAGGGTTTTCAGGTTTTCCGGCCTGGGGTCGGGGTCCACCCCGTAGAAGAGAGGGTGGGGGAGGCTGTGGAGTTCCCGGAGCTCGGCCTTCAGCCCCAGGGCCTTGAAGGCCTGCCCCAAAAGCCCCCCGCCAGCTCCCCCCATGGCGTCCAGGTAGACCACCCCCGGGCGCTCCTTGGGTACTCCCTCGGCGCTTCGCAGGAGAAGATCTAGGTACGCCCTCCTGAGGTCCAGGGGGATATAGCCTCCCCGGGCCTCGGGAGGGACCTCGGGCAGGGCGAGGTCTTCGCCAGGAAGAGGCTTTCCCGCCTCTAGGCGGAGCTTGACCCCTTGGAAGCGGGGGGGCTTGCGGCCCGCCGTGAGGTAGAGGCCGGCGGCTTCCCGGGCGTGGAGGGCGTAGCCAAAGAGGGGAAAGGGCGCGGGCCCCTGGAGGAGGTGGGTCTTTAGGCCCATCCCCGAGAGCACCTCCGCGGCCTCCTCGGCCATCTCCCGGGCCAGGAAGCGGGCGTCGTGGCCCACCACCACCTGGTCTTTGCCCTCCTTTAGGAGCCTTTGGCCAAAGCCCGCCGCGATCCGGGCAACTTCCCTAAAGGTTATGCCCTTGGCCAGCTCACCCAGAAAGCCTTCTCGGGTGGGGTAGAGCTCCATGCCTTAGAGTCTACCCCGTGGTACACTCACCCCCGTGGACGAGGCCCTCCTTTCCTCCCTGAACGAGGCCCAGCGCCAGGCGGTTCTCCACTTTGAGGGGCCCGCTCTGGTGGTGGCGGGGGCGGGCAGCGGCAAGACCCGCACCGTGGTCCACCGGGTGGCCTACCTGGTCGCCCGGCGGGGGGTCTTCCCCTCGGAGATCCTGGCGGTGACCTTCACCAACAAGGCCGCCGAGGAGATGCGGGAGCGGCTCAAGGCCATGGTGCGGGGGGCGGGGGAGGTCTGGGTCTCCACCTTCCACGCCGCCGCTTTGCGCATCCTCCGGGCCTACGGGGAGCGGGCCGGGCTCCCTCCGGGCTTCGTGGTCTACGACGAGGACGACCAGAGCGCCCTCCTCAAGGAGGTGCTCAAGGAGCTGGGCCTCGCCGCCAAGCCCGGGCCCATCAAGGGCCTCCTGGACCGGGCCAAGAACCGGGGGGTAGCCCCGGAGAGCCTCCTCGAGGAGCTTCCCGAGTTCTACGCCGGCCTTTCCCGGGGAAGGCTTTTGGACGTGCTCCTCCGCTACCAAGAGGCCTTAAGGGCCCAGGGGGCCTTGGACTTCGGAGACATTCTCCTTTACGCCTTGAGGCTTCTGGAGGGGGACCCCGAGGTCCTGAAGCGGGTAAGGAAGCGGGCCCGCTTCATCCACGTGGACGAGTACCAGGACACGAGCCCCGTGCAGTACCGCTTCACCCGGCTTCTTGCCGGGGAGGAGGCCAACCTCATGGCCGTGGGGGACCCGGATCAGGGCATCTACTCCTTTAGGGCGGCGGATATCAAGAACATCCTGGACTTCACCCGGGACTACCCCTCGGCCAAGGTCTACCGCCTGGAGGAGAACTACCGTTCCACCGAGGCCATTTTGCGCTTCGCCAACGCCGTTATCGCCAAGAACGCCCTTCGCCTGGAGAAGACCCTGCGCCCGGTGAAGCGGGGGGGCGAACCCGTGCGGCTTTACCGGGCGGAAAGCGCCCGCGACGAGGCCCGCTTCGTGGCCGAGGAGATCGCCCGTCTGGGCCCTCCTTTTGACCGGGTGGCGGTGCTCTACCGCACCAACGCCCAAAGCCGCCTGTTGGAGCAGGCCCTGGCAGGGCGGGGGATCCCGGCCCGGGTGGTGGGGGGGGTAGGGTTCTTTGAAAGGGCCGAGGTGAAGGACCTCCTGGCCTACGCCCGCCTGAGCCTGAACCCCCTGGACGCCGTGAGCCTCAAGCGGGTCCTGAACACGCCTCCCCGGGGCATCGGCCCGGCCACGGTGGCCAAGGTGGAGGCCTTCGCCCGAGAGAGGGGCCTGCCCCTCTTGGATGCCTTGCGGGAGGGGGCCTCCCTCCTTCCCCGGCCCGAGCCCGTCCGGCACTTCCTCGCCCTCTTGGAAGAGCTTCAGGACCTGGCTCTGGGCTCGGCGGAGGCCTTTTTCCGCCACCTCCTCTTGGCCACCGAGTACCCCGCCTACCTCAAGGAGGCCTACCCCGAAGACGCCGAGGACCGCCTGGAGAACGTGGAGGAGCTCCTCAGGGCCGCCCGCGAGGCCGAGGACCTCCAGGACTTCCTGGACAAGGTGGCCCTCACCGCCCGGGCCGAGGAGCCGGGGGAGGCCCAGGGGAAGGTGGCCCTCATGACCCTGCACAACGCCAAGGGGCTGGAGTTCCCCGTGGTCTTCCTGGTGGGGGTGGAGGAGGGGCTTCTTCCCCACCGCAACTCCCTAAGCACCCTCGAGGGCCTGGAGGAGGAGCGCCGCCTCTTCTACGTGGGGGTAACCCGGGCCCAGGAAAGGCTTTACCTTTCCTACGCCGAAGAGCGGGAGGTCTACGGCCGCCTCGAGGCCACCCGGCCGAGCCGCTTCCTGGAGGAGGTGGAGGAGGGTCTCTACGAGCTCTACGACCCCTACCGCCAAAGGCCCACCCCGCCCCTCCACCGGGCCCTGCCGGGGGCCTTTAGGGGAGGGGAGAGGGTGGTCCATCCCCGCTTCGGCCCGGGGACGGTGGTGGCGGCGGCGGGGGACGAGGTGACGGTGCACTTTGAGGGGGTGGGCCTGAAGCGCCTCTCCCTCAAGTACGCCGACCTGCGCCCGGCCTAGGAGGGACCCGTGGTCTGGCCCCTTTACTCCAAGGCCAGGCCCCTGGCGGTGGCCCACAGGGGGTCCTCCCCCTTCTTCCACCACCTTTTGGCCCAGGTGGCCGCCCTGCGCCTGCCGCTCTTTCCCTACCCCGTGGAGGGGGACCCCTTCGGGGCGCTTTCCTGCCTGGCCCCCCTGGACTTCGCCGGGATGGCCCTGGAGGAAGCCCTGCCCCCGCCCGAGGGGGTCCGCCTCGAGGCCGAGGCGGAGGCGGGCGGCCTGGTGGACCTGGTGGTGCCCGCCCTCTCCGGGCTTTACGGCCACTACACCGAGGGGCTGGCCCTGGAGCGCCTCCTCTCCGCCCACTTTCCCGGGGCCAGGGCCCTTTGGCTTGGCCCCTTGCGCCCTTCCCTGGCCCCTTTTCTAAGGGCCTTGGGCCAGGTCTCGGTGGTGGCGCCCAGCTTCGCCGAGGGGGACGGCTTCCTGGCCCGCCTGCCCCAAAGGGCCAGGGGGCACGTGGCCTTGCGGCGGGAAGAGGGCGCCGCCTTGGCCCTTAGGGCCGACCTCCTCTTCTACGCCGGGGGCGGGTTTCCATTGGACTGGATCCAGCCATTCCACGCCGTCCTCGCCCTTGCCCCCCTGGAGCGGGGCGTGGCCGAGCGGGCGCACCAGGCGTATGGTCCCGAGGAGCTTTTGGGCTTCCGCGTGCGGGTCCTCCTCGAGGCCCTGGGGTTTTGAGCCTTGGCCTCAGCTTCCCCAGATCTCCGCCGGGGCGAGCTCCACCAGGTTCCCGGCGGGGTCTTGGGTGTAGAGGCTTTTTCCCCTGGGCCACTCGGCCCACCACACCGGGAAGCCCGCCGCCTTCAGGCGCTTTTCCCACTCGGGAAGCTCCCCTTCCTCCACCCGGAAGGCCACGTGGACGCTTCCTTTGGCCCCGTGGGGCGGCAGGGTTGCCTCCTTGGCGGTTTCCTTGGGGTTGAAGACCAGGAAGACGCCCCGCCCGGCGCGGAAGAAGGCGTGCCGGGGCGGCTTGAACTGGAAGCAGGGGAGGCCCAAGACCCCCTCGTAGAAGGCCCGGGCCTTCTCCAGGTCCTCGGCGTAGACGGAAGTCTCCAGAACCTCCACTACTTGAGCCGGGCGATGAGGTCGGCCACGGGGATGGCCTCGAGGGTCACCGTCTTCATGCTCCCCCGGGAGGCCAGGTGGAGCATGGCCCGGGCCACGCTGGCGCCGTCTTCCGCCTCCACGATGTTCACGAAGTCGTAGGGGCCGAGCACGGCGTACTGGGCCACCACCTTGACCCCGAAGTCCCGCTCCAGCTCCCCGTTCACCTCCTTGATGCGCTCCGGGTTTTTCACCAGGGTCTCGGCGCCGTCGTCCGTGAGGGTGCTGAGGACGATAAAGGTGGGCATCCTTACCTCCTTTCGCCTTAAGTCTACCCCTCCTCGCCCTCGAGGACCACCCCGGCGTAGACCTCCTCCACGGGCAGACTCCCTTCCAGGCAGGGAAGGGGTACCTCGCCTTCGGTCGCCACCTGGTGGAGCAGGTCGCCTTCTTCCTTCCAGTAGAGCTCCACCCGCCTCTCCCGAGCGCTCACCAGGAGGCAGGCCTGGAGGGAGGGGAGGGAGAGGTAGCGCCAGAGCTTCTCCCTGTGGTCCACCCCCTCCGTGGTCCGGGAGAGGACCTCCACCACCAGGCAGGGCGCCTCCTCGTAGAAGGGGTCTTTCGGGGGCGGGGCGCAGACCGCCATCAGGTCCGGGTAGTAGAAGGTGGCCTCCCCGACCCTTAGCTTCATGTCCGCCACGTAGAGGCGGCACCCCTTCCTGCGGGCCAGGGGGTAGAGGAGGTAGTGGAGGTTGCCCACGATGAGGTTGTGGGCCCGGCCCGCCCCGGCCATGGCGTAGGGAACCCCTTCCACCAGCTCCCGCTTGACGGGGGAGGTGGCCTCCTCCTTCAGGTACCCCTCCGGGGAAAGCCGCTTAAGCCTCGCAGGTTCGCCCATCACTCCCACTCTATGGTGGCCGGGGGCTTGGAGGTGAGGTCGTAGACCACCCGTCCGATCTCCGGGACCCTGCGGGTGATCCGCCGGGCCGCCTCGTCCAAGAAGTCCAGGGGAAGCCTCGCCCAGTCGGCGGTCATGAAGTCCTCGGTGGTCACGGCCCTGAGGGCGAGGACGTAGCCGTACTTCCGCTCGTCCCCCGCCACCCCCACGCTCCTTAAGGGCGTGAGGACGGCCAGGGCCTGGGCCACCTTCTCGTAGAGGCCCCACTCCTTAAGGAGGCTGATGAAGAGGTCGTCCGCCCGCCTGAGGATTTCCAGGCGCTCCTCCGTCACCTCCCCCAAAACGCGCACCGCGAGGCCGGGCCCGGGGAAGGGGTGGCGCAGGCGGAGGGTGTCGGGAAGCCCGAGGAGGAGGGCGAGCTCCCGCACCTCGTCCTTGAAAAGGAGGCGGAAGGGCTCTAGGAGCTCAAACTCCAGGTCCTGGGGGAGGCCGCCCACGTTGTGGTGGCTCTTGATCTTGGCCGCCCCGTGCCCCCCGGCGGACTCAATCACGTCCGGGTAGAGGGTGCCCTGGGCGAGGAAGCGGAAGGGGCCCTTCTCCCGGGCCACCTGGGAGAAGACCGCCACGAACTCCCGCCCGATGACCTTGCGCTTTTCCTCCGGGTCTTCCACGCCCTTGAGGGCCTTCAGGAAGCGCTCTTTGGCGTCCACCACCAGGAGGTTCACCCTAAGGGCCCTCAAGGCCCCCTCCACCTCCTCCCTCTCCCCCAGGCGCAGAAGCCCGTGGTCCACGAAGACCGCCAGGTGGTCCACCCCCGCCTTGGCGAGGAGGAGGGCCAGGGTGGAGGAGTCCACCCCCCCGGAGACGGCGAGGAGGACCCGGTCCTTCCCCGCCCGCTCCCGCACCTCCTGGAGGAGCCCTTCCAGGACGTGCTCCGGCGTCCAGTCCCGCTTGGCCCCGGCAAGCTCCAGGAAGTTCTCCAGGATCTGCATCCCCTTGGGGGTGTGGGCCACCTCGGGGTGGAACTGGACCCCGAAGGCCCGGCCATCCGGGGACTCCATGGCGGCCACGGGGTTCTCCTCCGTTTCCGCCACCGCTCGCCAGCCCGGAGGGAGCCTAGTCACGGCGTCCTGATGGCTCATCCAGACCTGGACCTCGCCCTGGAGGCCCCGGAAGAGGGGGCCCTCGTAGCGGGTGAGGAGGGCCTTGCCGTACTCGGCCCTTCCGGCGCGCTCCACCCGCCCCCCGAGCTCCTTGGCGAGGAGCTGCATCCCGTAGCAGATCCCGAGGATGGGGAGGCCCGAGGAGAGGAGCCTGGGGTCGGGGCGGGGGGCGTCGGGCGCGAAGACGCTTCTTGGCCCCCCGGAGAGGATGAGGGCCTGGGGGCGGTGCTTGAGGACCTCCTCCAGGGGGGCGTCCCCCGGGAGGATGAGGGAGAAGGCCCGGAGCTCCCGGAGCCTTCTTGCGATGAGCCGCGTGTACTGGGAACCGAAGTCCAGGACCAGGACCACGGGGGCAAGTATACGCCTTTCCCCGGGGGGTTTGGTGTAATGGGGGCATGGCCGAGGTGGAGAGCTTCAGCCTGGACCATACCAAGGTAAAGGCCCCCTACGTGCGTCTGGCGGGGAGGAAGGCCCTCGCGGGGGGCGTGGTGGAGAAGTACGACTTGAGGCTCGCCCAGCCCAACCGGGAGGCCCTGCCCACGGCGAGCCTCCACACCCTGGAGCACCTCCTCGCCGGGTACCTGAGGGACCACCTCCCGGGGGTCATTGACCTCTCCCCCATGGGGTGCCGCACGGGGTTTTACCTGGTGGTGGAAGGCCCCCTGGGGGAGGAAAGGGTCCTCGAGGCCTTCGCCAAGGCCCTAAGGGACGTCCTCGCCCACGAGGGGGAGGTCCCGGGGGCGAGCTTTAAGGCGTGCGGCAACTACCGGGACCACGACCTCGAGGGCGCCAAGGCCTGGGCGGAGAAGGCGCTGAGGGCGGGGCTTAGGGTCCAGCCCACCATTCCCCTATGACCGCCTTCTTCGCCGCCGAGCCCGAGGAGGCCGCCGCCCTCCGGGAGGCCCTGGGGGCGGGGGAGGCCCTTCCCGCCCCCTTCCCCCTCCACCGGGGCGAGGGGGTCTTGGTGGCGGAAACGGGGGTGGGCAAGGTGGCGGCGGCCCTGGCCGTAGCCCACGTCCTCACCCGCTTTCGCCCCTCGGAGAGCTTCTTCCTCGGGGTGGCGGGGGCCTTGGACCCTTCCCTCCGCGCCTTGGACCTCCTTTTGGCGGAGAAGGCGGTCCAGTGGGACGTGGACCTCACCCCCTTCGGCCGCGAGCCGGGGGAGACCGCTTGGGGGGTACGCTTCTTCCCTTCGGACCCCGCCCTCCTCGCCCGGGCGGAGGAGGCGGCAGGGCGCCTCGGTCTGCCCTACCGCCTGGGAGTGGTGGCTACGGGGGATAGGTTCCTGGCGGACCGGAGGGAGGCCCAGGGCCTCCGGGAGCGCTTCGGGGCCCAGGCCGTGGAGATGGAAGGGGGGGCGGCCCTCATGGTGGCCTGGCGCTTCCGCCACCCCATGGCCCTGGTCCGCGCCGTTACCGATGGGGCGGGGGAGGGGGCGGAGCGGGACTTCCAGGCCTTTTTGCGGGAGGCTGCAAGGCGCCTCGGCCTCCTCGCCCGGGCCCTCGTATACTGAAGGGGGGGTTTTCATGGAAATCCGGCTCTTCACGGGGAGCGCCCACCCCGACTTGGCCCGGCGGGTGGCGGAGGCCCTGGGGGTGCCCTTGGGAAAGGCCCTGGTGGACCGCTTTCCCGACGGGGAGGTGCGGGTGAGGCTTCTGGAGAGCGTCCGCGGGGAGGACGTCTACCTGGTCCAGCCTACCTGCCCCCCGGTGAACGACCACCTGATGGAGCTCCTCCTCCTCGCCGACGCCGCCAGGCGGAGCTCGGCGGGGCGGATCAACGCCGTCATCCCCTACTTCGGCTACGCCCGCCAGGACAAGCAGACGGAGGGGCGTGAGCCCATCAGCGCCAAGCTGGTGGCGAGCCTCTTGGAAAGGGTGGGGGTGGAGCGGGTCATCGCCATTGACCTCCACGCCCCCCAGATCCAGGGCTTTTTTGACATTCCCGTGGACCACCTCTCCGCCGTGCGCCTCTTCGCCCGCTACCTCCGGGAAAAGGGGTACGTGGAAAACGCCGTGGTGGTCTCCCCGGACGCGGGCCGGGCCGAGGAGGCGAGAAGGCTTGCGGAAAGGCTCGGCCTTCCCCTCGCCATGCTGGCCAAAAGGCGCCACGGACCCCGGGAGACCTCCGTGACCTACGTCATCGGGGACGTGGAGGGGAGAAGGCCCATCCTGGTGGACGACATCGTTTCCACCGGGGGAACCATCCGCCGGGGGGTGGAGGCCCTCCTCCAGGCGGGGGCCCTTCCCGAGGTGGTGGTCATGGCCACCCACGCCGTTTTGGTGGGGGAGGCCCGGGAGAACCTCGCCCACCCCGCCATCAAAGAGGTGGTCTTCACCGACACCATCCCCCTGAAGGACGGGGGCTACACGGTGCTTTCCACCGCCGAGCTTCTGGCCCAGGCCATCCGCCACGTCCACACCAACCAGTCGGTGAGCGCCCTTATCTAGTAGGGATGTGGTAAGCTTTTCTTTGTGTGCCCCTGAGGGGCCAGGGTGTGCGTTTGGGAGGAACCATGGAGTATCGCCTGAAGGCCTACTACCGGGAAGGGGAGAAGCCCAGCGCCCTTAGGCGGGCGGGCAAGCTCCCCGGGGTGATGTACAACAAGAGCCTGAACCGCAAGGTTTACGTGGAGCTCTCGGAGTTTGACCGGGTCTTCCGCCAGGCCTCCATCCACCACGTCATCGTCCTGGAGCTTCCTGACGGGCAAGAGCTTCCCACCTTGGTGCGCCAGGTGAACCTGGACAAGCGCCGCCGCCGTCCCGAGCACGTGGACTTCTACGTGCTTTCCGACGAGCCCGTGGAGATGTACGTCCCCTTGCGCTTTGTGGGCACCCCCGTGGGCGTGCGGGAGGGCGGAGTGCTCCAGGAGGTGCACCGGGACATCCTGGTGCGGGTTTCTCCCCGGAACATCCCCGAGTACATTGAGGTGGACGTTTCCGGCCTCGGCATCGGGGATAGCCTCCACGCCTCCGACCTCAAGCTGCCTGAAGGGGTGAGGCTTGCCATGCCCCCCGAGGAGACCATCGCCGCGGTGGTGCCGCCCGAGGACGTGGAGCGGCTTGCCGCCGAGGCCGCCGAGGCCCCCGCCGAGCCCGAGGTCATCAAGAGGGGCAAGAAGGAAGAGGAGGCCTGACCCCGCTTGGGGCCTTAGGGCGGGGGCGGCCGCCCCCGCCCTTTTTGGGGAGGGGCGGTGTTCTTGGTGGTGGGCCAGGGCAACCCGGGGGAGGCCTACGCCCGCACCCGGCACAACGTGGGCTTCATGGTCTTGGACCGGATGGGGCTTGCCTTCCGGAGGAAGGGGGAGGCCCTCCTGGCCGAGGCCGAGGTGGGGGGCCGAAGGGGCCTTTTCCTCAAGCCCCTCACCTACTACAACCTCACGGGGCAGGCGGTGGCCCCCCTGGCCCGCTTCTACAAGATCCCCCCGGAGCGCATCCTCGTGGTCCACGACGAGATGGACCTGCCCTTGGGCCGCCTGCGCCTTAAGGCCGGGGGAAGCCCCGCGGGGAACCGGGGGGTGGCCTCCATCGCCCTGGCCCTGGGCACCCCGGCCTTCCACCGCCTGAGGATCGGCATCGGCAAGCCTCCCGCCAAGGAGCTCGGCGCCCAGTACGTCCTCTCCCCCTTCGCCGAGGAGGAGTGGCCCCTGGCGGAGCGGGTGCTCTCGGCGGCCAAGGAGGCGGTGCTCTGCTGGGTGCGGGAGGGGCTTCTCCCTTGCGCCCAGCGCTTTAACGGCTTGGAACTCCGCCAAGGGTAGGCCGCTTTGGGGCCCGGCGGAGGGTATAAGCTTGGGGTATGGTGCCGCCCAAGGTGCTGGTGGTGGCCGGGGGGAGGGGCCCGGAGCACGAGGTTTCCCTTTCCTCCGCCGAGGGGGTTTTGCGCTTCATGCCCTTTCCCACGGAGCTCGCCGTTATCGCTAAGGACGGGCGTTGGCTCCTTGGGGAGCGGGCTTTGGAGGCCCTTGCGGCCAAGGCCGCCCCTTCCGGGGACCATCCCTTCCCCCCGCCCCTGGACTGGGAGGCCTACGGGGTGGTCTTCCCCCTGGTCCACGGCCGCTACGGCGAGGACGGCACCCTTCAGGGGTTCTTGGAACTTCTGGGCAAGCCCTACGTGGGGGCGGGGGTGGCGGCGAGCGCCCTCTCCATGGACAAGGACCTCTCCAAGCGGGTCCTGGCCCAGGCGGGCATCCCGGTGGTGCCCTGGGTGGCCCTCTACCGGGGGGAGACCCCCCTGGTCCCCTTTGAGCCCCCCTTCTTCGTGAAGCCCGCCAACACCGGGTCCAGCATCGGCATCTCCCGCGTGGAGCGCTACGCCGACCTGGAGGGGGCCTTGGAGGAGGCCTTTCGGCACGACGAAAAGGCGGTGGTGGAGAAGGCGCTTCCCGGGGTGCGGGAGCTGGAGGTGGGGGTCCTGGGGAACCTCCGGGGCGAGGCGAGCCCGGTGGGGGAGGTGCGCTACCAGGCCCCCTTCTACGATTACGAGACCAAGTACACCCCGGGCCGGGCCGAGCTCCTCATCCCGGCCCCCCTGGACCCAGGGACCGAGGAAACCGTCCAGGAGACCGCCCTTAAGGCCTACCGGCTCCTGGGCCTTAAGGGCATGGCCCGGGTGGACTTTTTCCTCTCGGAGGGGGAGCTTTACCTGAACGAGGTGAACACCATCCCGGGCTTCACCCCCACCAGCATGTTCCCCAGGCTCTTCGCCGCCAAGGGCCTCTCTTTTCCCGGGCTTCTTCGGCGGTTGGTAGAGCTCGCCCTGGAGTCCCTTGCCTGAGGTGGCGTCGTGCTTTCCCTAAAGAGGCGGGTTCACCGTAAGCCAGACGGTCGGGAGCTCCTCCTCTACGGCCTGGCGCCCCTCGAGGACCCCCCCCTTCCCGAGCCCGCCGAGCCCTTCCGCCCCGCCCCCCACCTCCGCTACCACCCCTTGAGGGGGGAGTGGGTGGTCTACGCCGCCCACCGCCAGGAGCGCACCTACCTTCCCCCCAAGGAACACTGCCCCCTGTGCCCGAGCCGGGAAGGGGGCTTTCCCACGGAGATCCCCTTCCCCTCTTTCCAGGTGGCCGTCTTTGAGAACCGCTTCACCTCCTTCGTGGAGGAGGCCCCCCCGCCCCCGGAGGGCCTCCCCGTGCCCGCGGGGGAGGCTTTGGGCCGGTGCGAGGTGGTGGTCTACACCCCCGCCCACGCGGGGAGCCTCGCCACCCTGAAGGAGGAGGAAAGGCGCCTTTTGGCCTGGGTTTGGCGGGACCGGTACCAGGCCCTCTACGCCCTCCCCGGGGTGCGCTTCGTCATGCCCTTTGAGAACCGGGGGGAGGCCGTGGGGGTGACCCTCCACCACCCCCACGGCCAGGTCTACGCCTACCCCTTCGTGCCCCCCGTCCTGGAGCGGGAAAGCCAGGCCTTCCGGGAGAGGCCCGTGCTCCAGGAGCTCTTTCCCGGGCTTGGCCCCTACGTGGTGGACGAGGAGGAGGGCTTCCTCGCCTTCGTCCCTCCCTTCGCCCGCTACCCCTTTGAGGTCTGGGTGGCGCCTCTGGAAAGGCACCCCGGCCCCTGGACCTTCTCGGAAGGGGAGATGGCGGCCTTCGCCGGGCTTTTGGGCCGGGTGGTGGCCCGCTACGACGCCCTCTACGGGGAGCCTTTCCCCTACGTGATGGTCTTCCACGCCGCTCCCTTGGGGGAGGAGCGCACCTTCCACTTCCACGTGGAGTTCTACCCCCCAAGGCGGGCCCGGGACCGGCTCAAGTTCCTGGCGGGCACGGAGCTCGGGGCGGGGACCTTCGTGGTGGACGCCCTGCCCGAAGAAACGGCGAAAAGGCTAAGGGAGGTTTTATGAAGTACCTGCTTGCCCTGGACCAAGGCACCACCTCGAGCCGGGCCATCCTCTTCACCCTGGAGGGGAGGCCCGTGGCGTGGGCTAAGCGGGAGTTCCGTCAGCTTTACCCGAGGCCCGGCTGGGTGGAGCACGACCCCTTGGAGCTTTGGGAGACCACCCTCCTTGCGGCGCGGGAGGCCCTTAGGAGGGCTGGGGTGGAGGCCCGGGAAGTGTTGGCCCTGGGGATCACCAACCAGCGGGAGACCACCCTCCTTTGGGACCGGAAAACCGGGGAGCCCCTCCACAACGCCATCGTGTGGCAGGACCGGAGGACGGCCTCTATCTGCGAGGCCCTGCGGGAGAAGGGCCTGGAGCCCCTCTTCCGGGAAAGGACCGGGCTTCTCCTGGACCCCTACTTCTCGGGGACGAAGCTCATGTGGCTCCTGGAGAACGTGCCCGGGCTTAAGGAGAAGGCCAGGCGGGGGGAGGTCCTCTTCGGCACCGTGGACACCTGGCTCGTCTGGAAGCTCACCGGGGGCAGGGTCCACGCCACCGACCCCACCAACGCGAGCCGGACCCTCCTCTTCAACCTCCACGCCCTGGCCTGGGACCCGGAGCTCCTTGGGGCCTTGGGGATCCCCCCTTCCCTCCTCCCCGAGGTGCGCCCCTCGGACGGGGACTTCGGGGAAGCCCTCCCGGAGCTTCTCGGGGCTTCCCTCCCCATCCGGGGGGTCTTGGGGGACCAGCAGGCGGCCCTCTTCGGCCAGGGGGCCCTGGCCGCGGGGGAGGGGAAGTGCACCTACGGCACCGGGGCCTTCCTCCTCCTGAACACGGGGGAAAGGCCCGTCCTCTCCCAAAAAGGCCTCCTCGCCACCGTGGCCTGGAGCCTCGGGGGCAGGGCCACCTACGCCCTGGAGGGAAGCCTCTTCGTGGCGGGGGCCGCGGTCCAGTGGCTTAGAGACCTGGGCCTTCTCCGGGAAAGCCGCGAGGTGGAGGCCCTGGCGGAAAGCGTGGAGGACACCGGAGGGGTCGTTTTCGTCCCCGCCTTCGCGGGCCTCGGCGCCCCCCACTGGGACCCCTACGCCCGGGGGGCCATCCTCGGCCTCACCCGGGGGACCACGCGGGCCCACCTGGCCCGGGCGGCCCTGGAGGGGGTGGCCTTCTCCGTGCGGGACGTGGTTTTGGCCATGGAGGAGGAGGCTGGGATCCGGCTCAAGGGCCTCAAGGCGGACGGCGGCATGGCGCAAAACCGCCTCTTCCTGAAGCTCCAGGCCGACCTCCTCGGGGTGCCGGTGGCGGTGCCGGAGGTGACGGAGACCACCGCCTTGGGGGCGGCCCTCATGGCGGGGGTGGGGGCGGGGGCCCTTTCCCCGGAGGACGTGGCGGGGCGCTTCCTAGAGGCGGAAAGGTTTCTCCCCGCGATGCCCGAAGAGCGGCGGGAGGCCCTCTACCGGGGGTGGCGGGAGGCGGTGGAGCGGGCCAAGGGCCTCTCCAGAGAGGATGGACCGGGAAGCCCTCTTTGAAAGGCTAAAGGAACCCTTGGACCTCCTCGTTCTGGGGGGCGGGGCCACGGGGGCCGGGGTCTTGTGGGAGGCCACGCTTAGGGGCCTCAAGGCCGCCTTGGTGGAGGCGGGGGACTTCGCCTCGGGGACGAGCTCCCGCTCCACCAAGCTCCTCCACGGGGGGGTGCGGTACCTGGAGCTCGCCCTGAGGCGCCTGGACCTGCGCCAGCTTAGGCTCGTGGTGGACGCCCTCCAGGAGCGCAAGGTGGTGATGGACCTCGCCCCCCACCTGGCCCGGCCCTTAACCCTCGTCACCCCCCTCTTCCGCCCCCTGGAGATCCCCTACTACGCCCTGGGCCTGAAGCTCTACGACCTCCTCGCCGGGAAGCGGCGCCTCGCCCCGAGCCGCTACCTTCCGCCCGATGAGGTGGCGAGGCTTTTCCCGGACCTGCCCAGGACCCTGGGGGGCGTGGCCTACCAGGACGGGCAGTTCGCCGACTTCCGCTTGAACCTCGCCCTCATCTTCTCCGCCCTGGAGCGGGGGGCGGTGGCGGTGAACCACGCCGAGGCCACGGCCCTCCTCCTGGAGGGGGGCAGGGTGCGGGGGGCGGCGGTGCGGGACCGGCTTTCGGGCAAGGAGGTGGAGGTCTTGGCCAAGGCGGTGGTGAACGCCACCGGGCCCCTCGCTGACCGGGTGCGCCGCCTCCTGGACCCCGACCTTCCCCCCCTCCTCACCCCCTCCAGCGGGGCCCACCTGGCGCTGGACTACCCCTTGGAGGCGGGCCTCCTCATCCCGAGGACCAAAGACGGCCGCGTCCTCTTCCTCCTCCCCTACCGGGGCATGGCCCTCCTCGGCACCACGGACCTCCCCGCCGAGCCCGAGCCCTGCCCTCTTCCCCGGGAGGAGGAGGTGGCCTACCTCCTGGAGGAGATGAGGCCCTATCTGGGGGACCTCTCGGGCCGGGTGCGGGCGGCCTGGTCGGGCCTGAGGCCCCTCGTGGGCAAGGGGGAGACCAAGCTTCTCGTGCGGGACCACCACATAGAGGAAAGGCGGGGCCTCTACACCCTGGTGGGGGGAAAGTGGACCACCTTCCGCCTCATGGCCCTGGACCTCTTAGAGCGCCTCGCCAAGGACCTGGGCCTCGCCTTGCCGCCCTCTTCAAGCCACGCCACCCCCCTCCTCGGGGCGGGGCCCAAGCCCCCCCTTCCCCTCCCCGAGGAGCAGGCCCGGCACCTCTACGGGACCTACGGGACCCTGGCCCCCGAGGTCCTGGCCCTGGGGGAGAGGACCCTCCTCCCCGGGCTTCCCTACCTCGAGGGGGAGGTGGTCTGGGCGGTGCGGCGGGAGCTCGCCAGGAAGCCCATGGACGTGCTGGCCCGGCGGATGGGCCTCGCCTTTTTGGACCAAAAGAGGGCCCTCGAGGCCCTGCCCCGGGTGGTGGACCTCATGACGCCCCTCTTGGGCTGGGGGGAGGAAAGGAAGCGGGTGGAGCTGGAGGAGGCCCGGGCCCTCCTCCCTGGGCTTTGCTAAGGGCCCGTTGCAACAAGGAATGCCCGAGCTTTGGCTTTGGGAAAGCTCTTTTGGGGCCCCCACCGCGGCTTTTGCCGCGGTGGGGTACTTAGCCCTCTTGGCTCCGCTCCACGGGAAGGGTCTCCCTC
>NZ_JBAMMI010000080.1:6906-20764 GCF_039793865.1 Thermus sp. | reverse complement strand
TAAGATAGTCCTCATGGAGCTTTCGCCCGAGCTCTTGCGCAAGCTGGAGGCCTTAGCCCAGATCCCCCTTTCCCCCGAGGAGGAAGCCCTTCTCCTCGAGGACCTAAGGCGCATCCTGGACTTCGTGGACGCCCTGCCCCATGTGGAGGCGGAGGAAGAGGAGGAGGCCCAAGGGCGCCTCCGGGAGGACGAGCCCAAGCCCTCCTTGCCCCAGGCCCTGGCCCTCTCCGTGGCCCCCGAGGCCGAGGACGGCTTCTTCCGGGTGCCCCCGGTGCTGGAGTAGCCATGGTGGACCTCAAGCGCCTGCGCCAGGAGCCCGAGGTCTTCCACCGGGCCATCCGGGAAAAGGGGGTGGCGCTGGACCTCGAGGCCCTCCTCGCCCTGGACCGGGAGGTCCAGGACCTGAAGAAACGCCTCCAGGAGGTCCAGACCGAGCGCAACCAGGTGGCCAAGCGGGTTCCCAAGGCCCCCCCGGAGGAAAAGGAGGCCCTCGTCGCCCGGGGCAAGGCCTTAGGAGAGGAGGCGAAGCGGCTGGAGGAGGCCCTTAGGGGAAAGGAAGCGAGGCTCCAGGAGCTTCTCCTAAAGGTCCCCCTCCCCCCCTGGCCCGGGGCCCCCGTGGGGGGTGAGGAGGCGAACCAGGAGATCAAGCGGGTGGGAACCCCCCCCGAGTTCCCCTTCCCTCCCCTGGACCACGTGGCCCTGATGGAGAAAAACGGCTGGTGGGAGCCCAGGATCAGCAAGGTCTCGGGGAGCCGCTCCTACGCCCTAAGGGGGGACCTCGCCCTCTACGAGCTCGCCCTCCTCCGCTTCGCCCTGGACTTCATGGCGAAGCGGGGTTTCCTCCCCCTCACCCTCCCCTCCTACGCCCGGGAGGAGGCCTTCCTCGGCACCGGCCACTTCCCCGCCTACCGGGACCAGGTCTGGGCCATCGCCGAGACCGACCTCTACCTCACGGGCACCGCCGAGGTGGTCCTAAACGCCCTGCACTCCGGGGAGATCCTCCCCCACGAGGCCCTGCCCCTCCGCTACGCCGGCTACGCCCCCGCCTTCCGCGCCGAGGCGGGAAGCTTCGGGAGGGACGTGCGGGGGCTTCTTCGGGTCCACCAGTTCCACAAGGTGGAGCAGTACGTGCTCACCGAGGCGAGCCTCGAGGCCTCCGACCGGGCCTTCCAGGAACTCCTGGAAAACGCCGAGGAGATCCTAAGGCTCTTGGAGCTCCCCTACCGCCTGGTGGAGGTGGCCACGGGGGACATGGGCCCGGGCAAGTGGCGGCAGGTGGACCTGGAGGTCTTTCTGCCCTCGGAGGGGCGCTACCGGGAGACCCACTCCTGCTCCGCCCTTCTGGACTGGCAGGCGAGGCGGGCGGACCTGCGCTACCGCGACCCGGAGGGCCGGGTGCGCTACGCCTACACCCTCAACAACACCGCCCTGGCCACCCCCCGCATCCTGGCGATGCTTCTGGAAAACCACCAGATGGAGGACGGCCGGGTCCGGGTGCCCCAAGCCCTCGTCCCCTACCTGGGCAAGGAGGTGCTGGAGCCATGCGGATAGAGGCGGCCGAGCTCAGGATCCTGGAGCTTCCCCTAAAGTTTCGCTTTGAAACGAGCTTCGGGGTGCAGACCAAGAGGACCATCCTCCTCCTAAGGCTCTTCGGGGAGGGCTTGGAGGGCCTTGGGGAAGGGGTGATGGAGCGCTTTCCCCTCTACCGGGAAGAGACCGTGGAAAGCGCCCGGTACCTCCTCCAGGAGGTCTTCCTCCCCCAGGTCCTGAGGAAGGACCTCCCGAACCCCGAGGCCCTGCGGGAGGCCCTCGCCCCTTTTCGGGGAAACCCCATGGCCAAGGCCCTCTTGGAGATGGCCTTCTACGACCTCTGGGCCAAGGCCCTGGGGAAGCCCCTCTGGCAGGTCCTGGGCGGGGTGCGGCGGGAGGTGGAGGTGGGGGTCTCCCTGGGGATCCAGCCCTCGGTGGAGGAGACCCTAAAGGTGGTGGAAAGGCACCTCGAGGAGGGCTACCGCCGCATCAAGCTCAAGATCAAGCCGGGCTGGGACTACGAGGTCCTAAAGGCGGTGCGAAAGGCCTTCCCCGAGGCCACCCTCACCGCCGACGCCAACAGCGCCTATAGCCTCGCCGACCTCGCCCGGCTCAAGCGCCTGGACGAGCTTCAGCTGGACTACCTGGAGCAGCCCCTGGCCTACGACGACCTCCTGGACCACGCCAGGCTCCAGCGGGAGCTTTCCACCCCCATCTGCCTGGACGAGAGCCTGACGGGGGCGGAGAAGGCGAGGAAGGCCATAGAGCTTGGCGCGGGGCGGGTCTTCAACATCAAGCCCGCGAGGCTTGGGGGCCACGGGGAAAGCCTCCGGGTGCACGCCCTCGCCCAGAGCGCCGGGATCCCCCTCTGGATGGGGGGGATGCTGGAGGCCGGGGTGGGGCGGGCCCACAACCTCCACCTGGCCACCCTCCCCGGCTTCACCAAGCCTGGGGACGTGAGCTCGGCGAGCCGCTACTGGGAGGAGGACCTCATAGAGGAGGCCCTCGAGGCCAAAGACGGCCTCATGCCCGTGCCGGAGGGCGTGGGCATTGGGGTCCACCTGAAGCTTCCCTTCGTGGAGCGCATCACCCTATGGCAGAGGTACGTGTCCGCGAGCTGAGGGGCTTTGAGGAGATGGAGGAAGTAGTCGCCCTCCAGCGGGAGGTCTGGGGGCGCGCGGAGAGCGACCTGGTGCCGAGGGGCCTCCTCATCGCCATTCAGGACGAGGGAGGGCTCGTGGCCGGGGCCTTCGCGGAGGGGAGGATGGTGGGCTTCGTCTTCGGCTTCCCCACCCAAGACCCCACCCTCCACCACTCCCACATGCTGGGGGTGCTGGAGGCCTACCGGGGCACGGGGGCGGCCCTCCTCCTCAAGCGCTTCCAGCGGGACTGGTGCTTAAGCCGGGGCATCCGCAAGGTGGTCTGGACCTTTGACCCCATGCGGGGGGTGAACGCGAGCTTCAACCTGCGGAAGCTCGGGGCCACGGCCAGGACCTACCTCCCCGACCACTACGGCCCCATGACGGGGATCAACGCCGGGGCCCCCTCGGACCGACTGCTGGCCGAGTGGGACCTCCTCTCGGAGAGGGTCTACACCCGCCTCTACGCCCCCCCGCCCGAGCCCGAGGCGGCGGGCCTCCCCCAGGTGAACCGGGTGGAGGGGGAGGTGCCCCTGGAGGCGAGGCTGGACCTGGAAGGGGAAAGGCTCCTCTTCCAGATCCCCGAGGACTGGGGGCGGATCCTGCGGGAAGACCCGGCCCTCGCCCTGAGGTGGCGGGAGCACGCCCGGCAGGTCCTCCCCCACTACTTCGCCCGGGGCTTTCGCCTGGTGGACCTCCTCCGCCACCCCAACCGCTATGTCCTGGCTAAGGACTGAGCTCTGGACCGCTGAGGTGGTCTACGCCGGCTTCGGCACCCCCATGCTCCGGGGGGGCTTGGCGGTGCAGGGCGGGTTCGTGGTGGGCCAGGGGAGCCTGGAGGAGCTCAAGGCCCGCTTTCCCGAGGCGGAGGTGGTCCACAAGGGGAAGGCCCTCCTCCCGCCCCCGGTGAACGCCCACACCCACCTGGACCTCTCCCTCCTCCCCCTCTACCGGGGGCCCTTCGCGGGCTTCCTCGCCCACGTGGTGGCCCACCGGGAAAGGCGGGGCCTCGAGGGGGCAAGAAGGGGCCTAGAGGAGCTTCTCGCCTCCGGGGCGGGGGCCTTCGCCGACATCGTCTTCAAGGACGAGGTCATGGACTTCCTCCTCGAGGAAAGCCCCCTCCCCGGCGTGGCCTTCTACGAGGTCTTCGCCCCGGAGCCCCAGGTGGCGGAGGAAGTCTTTGAGGCCGTGCGGCGGAAGGTGGAGGCCTGGCGGAGGCGGGAGGGCAAGGTGAAGGTGGGCCTTTCCCCCCACGCCCCCTACTCCGTGAGCCCCCCGCTCCTACAAAGGCTTGCGGCGTGGGCCAAGGCCGAGGGGATTCCCCTCATGGTCCACGCGGCGGAAAGCCTCGAGGAGGTGGCCTTTCTCCGGGAAGGCGGGGGGGCGCTTGCGGAGCTTCACCGCCGCTTCGCCAAAACCCCCTGGACCCCGCCCGGCACCACCCCCGTCCGCCACCTCCACGCCCTCGGGGTCCTGGGGCCCACCACCCTCCTCGTCCACGGGGTCCAGGTGGACGAAGAAGAGGTGCGGCTTCTCGCCGAAACCGGGACCAAGGTGGTCCTCTGCCCCCGGTCCAACGCGAACCTGGAGGTGGGGGAGGCCCCCCTCGCCCTCTACGCCAAGCACGGGGTGGAAGTGGCCCTCGGCACGGACTCCCGGGGCTCAAGCCCCGACCTGGACGTGAAGAACGAGGCCCGCTTCCTCTGGGACCGGGCGGAGCCCCGCCTCCTGGTGCGGGCCCTCACCCGGGGGGGGTACCGGGCCCTGGGCCTCCCCACCCCCCGGCTTACCCGGGGCACCGCCGCCTCTTTGGTACACTCCCTCTGATGCGCCCCCGTCCCCCCAACCCCTTCCCCACCCTCTGGGACGAGGGCATGCGCCACCTGGGCCCCCTCATCCTCTACAGCGCCTTCACCGGGGCCTTGACCGGGCTTCTGGTGGCCCTCCTCAACCTGGCCCTCCGGGCTCTGGGCCAGCTCGTGGGGCTTTTCTTCGGCTACCTGCCCCCGGAAGCCCCTGGGGAAGGGGGGCTCCTCCAGGCCTTCACCGGACCTAGCCCGTGGCCCCTGGCCTTCCTTCTGCCCCTCCTTTTCGCCCTGACCAGCCTTCTCGGCACCGGAAAGGGGCTTGCCGCCCTCCTCCTCCTTTCCCGGGAAGGGCGGGAAGCCCCTAGGCTCGCCCACCCCCGGGCGGTCCTGGGCGGGGTGCTGGAGCTCGCCCTCTACTCCCCCCTGGGGCGGGAAGGGCCTTTCGGCGTCCTCGGCCTGTGGCTCGGGAGCGCCCTGGACCGCCGCTTTCCCCGGGTGGGCGGGGGGCTAGCCTTCGCCGGGCTCGCCGCCGGGCTAGGGGCCGCCTTCCACGCCCCGGTGGCGGGGGCCCTTCTGGCCACGGAGATCCTCTACCGAAGCCTCCTCCTCGAGGCCCGGGCCCTCACCCCGGCCCTGATCGGGGCCCTCTCGGGCTTCGCCCTCTACGGGGCCTTCTTCGGCTACACCCCCCTTCTCCCCTTCCGGGTGGAGGTGGGCCTCGAGGCCTTGCCCGGAGGCCTCCTCACGGGGCTCCTCGCCGCCCTCCTTTCCGCCTCCTTCACGGAGGGCAGCCGCCTCCTGCAAAGGCGGCTCAAGCCCCTGGCCTTTCCCCTCAGGCACGGGCTTTTGGGCCTGGCCCTGGGGCTTAGCCTCATCTTCCTGCCCGAGGCCCTGGGGACGGGCCTCGGATGGGTGGCGGTGGCCACCACCCCCCTCCTCTCCTCCCCGGCCCTCCTCCACCTCCTCCTCGCCAAGCTCCTCCTCCTCCTCCTGGCCCAGGGAACGCGGGCCTACGGGGGGCCTTACACCCCGGCCCTGGTCCTGGGAGGGCTCCTGGGGGCTCTCCTCGCCCGCCTCTTGGGACCCTTGGCCCTACCCTCGGAGGCCCTGGCCTTGGCCGGAGGAAGCGCCGTCCTAGCCGGGGTGGCCCGGGCCCCCTTCGCCGCCACGGTGCTGGCCGCCGAATGGGGAGGGTACGCCACCTTGCCCCTGGTCCTGCCCGCCGTCCTCCTGGCCTACGTCTTAAGCCCCTCCCACCCCTGGGAGGAGGGCCTTAAGGAAGCCCCGGCCACGCCGGAGGAGAATCCGTCTGAAACGCCTCCGCGAAGGGAACCCTCGCCTCCTGGCCAAGGAGGCGACGCCGGGCCCGGAAGTCCTCGAGGCTAACCGGCCAGCGGTAAAACTCCCGGTAGAAGGCGAACACCGCCTCCGCCACCTCCTGGGTCTCCGCGGTGTTCACGTAGACCCAGGGCCGGGAAAGCTCCCGCCTCGGGTAGTGGTAGAGGCGCACGGGGCTCCTGTGGGCCTCCCCCACCAGCTTGGGGATGCGGCAGAGCTTCAGGGCGGAAAGCACCGCCTGGTGGGTGGCCCGGTGGTCGGGGTGGACGTCCAGGGGGTCCCAGGTGACCACGGCGTCCGGGCGGAACTCGGCCATGAGCCGGGCCAGGGCCAGGGCCTCCTCCCTCCCGCCCGTGAGGAGGGTGTCCTGGAAGGGGAAGAAGCGGTACTCGGCCCCGATGAGGCCCGCCACGTAGGCCCCGTGCCCCTCCCGCACCCGGGCCACCTCCTCCGGGGGGGCCTCCCCGAAGTGGCTCGCGAACTCCCCTCTCGTCATCCAGACCAGCATCACCCGGTCCCCCCGCCTGGCGTGGAGGGCCAGGGTGCCCGCCGCCCCGATCTCGTCGTCGGGGTGGGCGAAGACCGCCATAAGGTTCATAAGGGGCAGTCTACCCTTCTTGCCCCAGCGGGGAAAACCCCTTAGGATGGAGCCTAACCATGGTCCGGGGCATTCGGGGCGCCATCACCGTGGAGGAGGACACGCCGGAGGCCATCCACCAGGCCACCCGGGAACTCCTCCTGAAGATGCTGGAGGCCAACGGCATCCAAAGCCACGAGGAGCTGGCCGCGGTGATCTTCACCGTCACCGAGGACCTGACCTCCGCCTTCCCCGCCGAGGCCGCAAGGCAGATCGGCATGCACCGGGTGCCCCTCCTCTCCGCCCGGGAGGTGCCGGTGCCGGGAAGCCTTCCCCGGGTGATCCGCGTCCTCGCCCTCTGGAACACCGACACCCCCCAGGACCGGGTGCGCCACGTGTACCTGAGGGAGGCGGTGCGGCTTCGGCCCGACCTGGAAAGCGCCCAGTAGCTAAACTCCCAGGACCTCGGCCCACGGGGTGGGGGTCTTGGGGCTCACGTACCCCGTGTCCATCTGGGCGAGCTGGAGGCGGCCCGAGTACTCCTCGTTCACCGCGTGCCAGTAGGTGTACTCCTCAATCACCCAGATCCCCGACTCCCGGGCCCCGTTGCCGCTCGCCTTCACCCCGCCGAAGGGCAGGTGGGCCTCGGCGCCCACGGTGGTGTTGTTGATGCTGGTCATCCCGGCGCGGATGCCCACCTTGAAGAGGTAGGCCCAGTGGCGGTGGTTGGTGTAGATGGCGCTGGAGAGGCCGTAGGGGGTGCTGTTGGCCACCGCTATGGCCTCCTCTATCCCGTCTACCTTCACCAGGTTGATGGTGGGGCCGAAGATCTCCTCCTCAAAGAGGCGCATCCCGGGCCTTGCCTCCCAGACCGTGGGCCAGCCATAAAGCCCCGCCTCGGGGTCGCCCAGGAAGTGGGGGTAGGGGTTTTCCCGGGTGATCCGCCCCCGGCCAAAGAGGAGCCTCGCCCCCTCCGCCTCCCCCACCCCGTAGTGCTCCTGCCAGCGGGCGAAGAGGCGCTCGTTGATGAAGGGGCCGTAGGTGACCTCGGGGTGGAGGAGGGGGTTCCCCACCCGGGTGGCCTCGGCCCGCTCCAGGAAGCGCCGCTTGAACTCCTCGTAGATGGGGGCGTCCACCAGTATGTTCCCCGCCGAGGTGCACCGCTGGCCCCCCGTGGCGAAGGCGCTCCACCAGGCCCCCTCCACCGCAAGGTCCAGGTCGGCGTCCCGCATGACCACCAGGGGGTTCTTCCCCCCAAGCTCCAGGGTGGGGCGAATGAGGTTCCTCCCCGCCACCTCCCCGATCCAGCGGCCCACCTTGGTGGAGCCGGTGAAGGCGAACTTCTGGAGGAGGCCCTCGTCCATGAGCTCCACCAGCCACTGCCCGGTGGAGTCCTTGCCCTCGCCGTGGACCAGGTTGATCACCCCAGGGGGAAGCCCCGCCTCCTCAAAGAGCTTGACGAAGACGTAGGAGAGGGTCGGGGAGTCGTCGGAGGGCTTCCAGACCACGGCGTTCCCGGTGAGCACCGCGGGGATGAGCTTCCAGCTCGGCACGGCGATGGGAAAGTTGCCCGCGGTGATCATCCCCACCACCCCGAGGGGCCTGCGGAAGGTGAAGAGCTCCTTATCGCGCATCTCGCTCGGCACGGTCTGGCCGTAGAGCCTCCGCCCCTCCGAGGCGAAGAAGAGGGCGGTGTCTATGGCCTCCTGCACGTCCCCCGCGGCCTCCTTCGGGGTCTTCCCCACCTCCCGCACCATGAGGCGGGTAAGGGTGGGCTTCTCCCTCTCCAGGATCTTGGCCAGGTTGAAGAGGACCTGGCCCCGCACCGGGGCGGGGGTGCGGCTCCACTCCAAGAAGGCCTCCCGCGCCTTCAGGGCCGCTTTGCGCAGGGTGTCCTTGGTGCCCTCGGGGAAGCGGGCCACCAGGTCCTCCCGGTCCGAGGGGTTTCTGCGCTCCAGGGCCCTCCCCTCAAACACCTCCTCGCCGCCGATGAGGTGACCGAACTCCAGGGTGTTTCCGTACTTCCCGGGAAAGGTCCTCATGGAAACCTCCACCCGGAATTTTACCCCGCAAAGGGCTCAGCCGAACTTGGCCTTGAGGGCCCTAAGGGTGGCGGGGGGCACCAGCTTGGACACATCCCCCCCGTAGCGGGCGATCTCCTTGACCATGGTGCTGGAGACGAAGGCGTAGCGGGTGGCGGCGAGGATGAAGAGGGTTTCCAGGCCCGGGAGGAGCTGGCGGTTGAGGTGCGCCATCTGGAGCTCGTACTCGTAGTCGGAGACCGCCCGGAGCCCCTTCACGATGGCCTGGGCCCCCACCCGCTTCACGAAGTCCACCAGGAGGCCGGAGAAGGTGGCGGCCTCCACGTTTTTGAGGTGGGCCGTGGCCTCGCGGATGATCTTTAGGCGCTCCTCGGCGCTGAAGAGGTACTGGCCCCGTTTGTTGGGGTTCTCCAGCACGGCCACCGTGACCCGGTCAAAGAGCCGGCTCGCCCGCTGGATCACGTCCAGGTGGCCGTTGGTGAGGGGATCAAAGCTTCCCGGATAGACCACGTGCATCTAGACCTCCACCAGGGTGAGGGCGTTCTCCCCGTAGACCCGGCGCTCCCCCATGGGCAGGTAGAGGTCCTTGGGGTGCTGGAGGATATAAAGCCCTCCGGGCTCCACCAGGCCGCTTTCCAGGAGGGCCTGGAAGAGGGCCGGGAGGTCCAGGGCGTAGGGGGGAGCCATGAAGGCCACGGTGTACCGCTCCCCCCGGGCCTGGGCCTCTCGGAGGAAGACCTCCACGGGAAGAGGGACAACGCGCACGGGAAGGCCCGCGCGGCGGGCGTTCTCCTTGATGAGGGCGATGGCCTCTTGGTCCTTCTCCACCAAGGTGGCCTCAAAGCCCTCGCTGGCCGCCTCCAGCCCCACCGCCCCGCTCCCCGCGTAGAGGTCCAGGAAGCGCCCCCGCCTCGGGTAGCGGAGGCGTAGGTAGTCAAAGAGGGCCTTGCGCAGGCGCACCGGGGAAGGTCGCGCCGAGGCCGGCACCTTCAGGGGCACGCCCTTAGCCTTGCCACCCAGGATCCTTAGCACGCCTCTTAGCTTAAAGCTCCAGGACCAGCTGGGCCAGACGGGCGAGGCCCTGGTCCAGGGTTTCCAGGGTGAGGAGGATGTCCAGGTGGGCCAAGGTGCTGGCCCGGCTCTCGGCGAAGCCGGCCTCGAGGCGGCGCAGGTGGGCCCGCCTCAGGCGCTGGAAGAACTCGCCCCCGTCCTCCCCGAGCACCTGCTCGGCCAGGGCCCGCTCCCCCGTGGCCAGGGCGGTGCCCACGCGCTCCAGGCGGGAAAGCACCCGGGAGGCCGCCGCAAGCAGGTCCTCCTTGCCCTCGGAGCTGAAGCGAAGGCCCTGGGCCCAAAGCCGCTCCGCCTGCCGCACCACCCTCCGGGCCAGGTCCCCCAGGTGCTCAAGCTCGCTCGCGGCCATGAAGAGCCTCACCGCCCTCTCCTCCCCCTCCCGGGGGGCCAGGGCCGAGGTGTAGAGGACGAGCTCCCGGGTCAGGGCGTCCACCTTCTCCTCGAGGGCCCTCAAGGAAGCCTCGCCTCCCTCCTCCTGGGCCAGCACCCGGATCGCCTGGACCAGCATCCCCCGCACCGCGTCCGCCACCCGGGCGAGCTCCCGCCGCGCCAGGGCCAGGGCGAGGAGGGGGGTGTCCAGGGCCTCCCAGCGCAGGTACTTGGGGGCCACCCTGCGCGAGGGGAGAAGCCCCTCCGCCCAGCGGGCGTAGGCCCCGGCGAGGGGCCAGTAGAGGAGGGCGTAGAGGGCGTGGCTCGCGAGGTGCCAGGCGAGGGCGCTCCAAGGAAGCCGCCCGGCGAGGAGCAAGAGGAGGAGGGAGAGGACCAGGCGGTGAGCCAGGAGGGGCAGGAAGAGGCGAAAGGCCTCCCTCCTCCCCCCGAGGGCCGCCCAAAGGAGGGTGCCCGTGGTCCCCGCCCCGGCCCCGAGCACCAGGCCCGCCGCCGCCCACGGGGCTTGGGGGAGGAGGAGGGCGATGGCGGCCACGGCGTTGGCCGAGCCGAGGAGCCCCCCCAAAAGGAGGCCGAGCCCGTAGGCGGCGAGGGGAGAACCCACCCGCTCCGCCAGGGGGAGCCAGGGCCCCACCCCAGCCGCCATCTCCCCAAAGCCCAGGAAGAGGAGGCCAAGGCCCATGAGGAAAAGCCCACCCCGGCGCCAGGTGGGCACAAGAAAGAGGCCTAGCCCAAGGGCCAAGAAGCCCTCCCCCACCCCGCCTGCCGAGAGGGCGAGGAGGGCCACCCAGGGCGCCGCCCCGGCGGTGGCCGCAAGGGCGAGGAGGGCGGCTTGGGCATGGGCCAGCACCCCCACCTCCAGGAGGGCCAGCGCCAGGAGCCCAAGCCCCGAGCCGCTTCCCGAGAGGAGGCCGAGGAGGAAGCCCCAAAAGAGGCTCGCCCCCGGGGAGGCGAGGGCCTGGGCCACCGCATGGCGCCGCCCAGGCCAGGAGGCGAGGGCCTCGGAGACCAGGTGCAGGCCCAGGTAGAAGAGGGCGAGGCCCGCGAGGAAGCGCACCGGGGAAAGTATAAGGGAAGCCGGCCCGAGGGCCGGCCCTTGGTCGGGGAGACTGGATTTGAACCAGCGACCCCCTCGTCCCGAACGAGGTGCGCTACCGGGCTGCGCTACTCCCCGTAGCGGAGTCCAGTATAGGGGAGAAAGGCCCAAAGGTCAAAGGGGTTGACACCCTCCCGAGGTTTTCCTACACTAGCCCCTAACCGCGCCGGGGCGCGGCGAAAACCAGCCCGTTCTCTTATCCAGAGCGGTGGAGGGTACGGCCCTGCGAAACCGCGGCAACCTCCCGCCCCTTCCGTTCCATGGCCGGATGCGGGCGGGGCTGGTGCCAAGGCCGGCCCGGGCGGGGGAAACGCCCGGGGACGATAAGAGAGGGGGGTAAGCGCCACGCCCAACCCCTTCTTGGCGAGAGAACGGCCGCCGGGAAGGGGCTTTTTTGGCCCCTTCAAGGTCGCGCGCCCGCGCGACCCCAACGCCCCTGGCCGGGACTTGGGAAAGGAGGCCAAGGATGCGGTTTGAGACCCTTCAGCTCCACGCGGGCTACGAGCCCGAGCCCACCACCCTAAGCCGCCAGGTCCCCATCTACCCCACCACAAGCTACGTCTTCCAAAGCCCCGAGCACGCGGCGAGCCTCTTCGCCCTGAAGGTCCCAGGGAACATCTACTCCCGCATCATGAACCCCACGGTGGAGGTGCTGGAGAAGCGCCTCGCGGCCCTGGAAGGGGGAAAGGCCGCCCTCGCCACCTCTAGCGGCCACGCCGCCCAGTTCCTCGCCCTCACCACCCTGGCCCAGGCGGGGGACAACCTCGTCTCCACCCCCAACCTCTACGGGGGCACCTTCAACCAGTTCAAGGTGACCCTGAAAAGGCTCGGCATAGAGGTGCGCTTCACCTCCCGCGAGGAGCGCCCCGAGGAGTTTTTGGCCCTCACCGACGAGAGGACCCGGGCCTGGTGGGTGGAGTCCATCGGCAACCCCGCCTTGAACATCCCCGACCTCGAGGCCCTGGCCCAGGCCGCCCGGGAAAAGGGGGTGGCCCTCCTCGTGGACAACACCTTCGGCATGGGGGGCTACCTCCTGAGGCCCCTGGAGTGGGGGGCCGCCCTGGTCACCCACTCCCTCACCAAGTGGGTGGGGGGGCACGGGGCGGTGATCGCCGGGGCCATCGTGGACGGGGGGAACTTCCCCTGGGAAAACGGCCGCTACCCCTTGCTTACCGAGCCCCAGCCCGGCTACCACGGCCTGAGGTTCACCGAGGCCTTTGGAGAGCTCGCCTTCATCGCCAAGGCCCGGGCGGACGGCCTCCGGGACCAGGGGCAGGCCCTGGGGCCCTTTGAGGCCTGGGTGGTCCTCCTCGGCATGGAGACCCTCTCCTTAAGGGCCGAGCGCCACGTGGAGAACACCCTGCACCTCGCCCATTGGCTCCTGGAGCAACCCCAGGTGGCCTGGGTGAACTACCCGGGGCTAAAGGGCCATCCCCACCACGAAAGGGCAAGGAAGTACTTCAAGGGGAAGCCGGGGGCCGTCCTCACCTTCGGCCTGAAGGGCGGGTACGAGGCGGCGAAGCGCTTCATCTCCCGCCTCAAGCTCATCTCCCACCTGGCCAACGTGGGGGACACCCGCACCCTGGCCATCCACCCCGCCTCCACCACCCACTCCCAGCTCTCCCCAAAGGAGCAGGCCCAAGCCGGGGTTTCCCCCGAGATGGTGCGGCTTTCCGTGGGCTTGGAGCACGTGGAGGACCTGAAGGCGGAGCTCAAGGAGGCGCTGGCATGAGCGAGATCGCCCTCGAGGCCTGGGGGGAGCACGAGGCCCTCCTCCTCAAGCCCCCCCGCTCCCCCCTCTCCATCCCCCCACCCAAGCCCCGCACCGCCGTGCTCTTCCCCAGGCGGGAGGGGTTTTACACCGAGCTCGGGGGGTACCTCCCCGAGGTGCGCCTCCGCTTTGAGACCTACGGGGCCCTCTCCCGCAGGCGGGATAACGCCGTCCTCGTCTTCCACGCCCTCACGGGAAGCGCCCACCTGGCGGGGACCTACGACGAGGAAACCTTTGGGGGCCTCTCCCCCCTGGAAAGAGCCTTCGGCCGGGAAGGCTGGTGGGACAGCCTGGTGGGCCCCGGGCGCATCCTGGACCCCGCCCTCTACTACGTGGTCTCCGCCAACCACCTGGGAAGCTGCTACGGCTCCACGGGCCCCCTCTCCCTGGACCCCCGCACGGGCCGCCCCTACGGGAAGGACTTCCCGCCCCTCACCCTTCGGGACCTGGCCCGGGCCCAGGCGAGGCTTCTGGACCACCTGGGGGTGGAGAGGGCCATCGTCATCGGGGGAAGCCTCGGGGGGATGGTGGCCCTGGAGTTCGCCCTCATGTACCCGGAAAGGGTGAGGAAGCTCGTGGTCCTCGCCGCCCCCGCCCGGCACGGCCCCTGGGCCCGGGCCTTCAACCACCTCTCCCGCCAGGCCATCCTCCAAGACCCCGAGTACCAAAGGGGAAACCCCGCCCCCAAGGGCCTGGCCCTCGCCCGGGGGATCGCCATGATGAGCTACCGGGCCCCCGAGGGGTTTGAGGCCCGCTGGGGGGCGGAGCCCGGGCTTGGGGAAACCTACCTGGACTACCAGGGGGAGAAGTTCCTCCGGCGCTTCCACGCCGAAAGCTACCTCGTCCTCTCCCGGGCCATGGACACCCACGACGTGGGCCGGGGCCGGGGCGGGGTAGAGGAGGCCCTGAAGCGCCTCAGGGCCATCCCCGCCCTCTTCGTGGGCATTGACACCGACCTCCTCTACCCCGCCTGGGAGGTGCGGCAAGCGGCCCGGATGGCGGGGGCCCGCTACCGGGAGATCAAAAGCCCCCACGGGCACGACGCCTTCCTCATAGAGACCGACCAGGTGGAGGAGATCCTCGAGGCCTTCCTCCCCTA
>NZ_JBAMMI010000080.1:0-6806 GCF_039793865.1 Thermus sp. | reverse complement strand
CCCACGCAGAAGTTCTGGAAGACCCGGGCCACCACCTCCTCCGCCACCTCCTTGCCCGTGAGGGCGGAAAGGGCTTTGGCCGCCTCCTCCAGGGCGAGGCCCATGAGGTCCTCGGGGAGGGAGAGGGCCTCCTCCAGGCGCTCCTTGGCCCTTTGGAGGGCCTCCACCTGGCGCTCGGTGAGGAGCACCTCTCCCCCTTCTCTCCCCAAAAGGGCTTCCCTCAGGGCCTCCTTGAGGCGGTCTAGGCCCTCCCCCGTGAGGCTGGACACGGGGAGAAACCCCGGGTCCTCCCAGGCCGGGGGAAGGTCGCTCTTGGTAGCCACCTTGAGGGTCCTCTCCCAGGGCAGGGGGGGCGGGGCGGGCCTGGGGAGGGAGCGGTCCACCACGTAAAGGACGAGGTCAGCCTCCTCGGCGATCCTCAGGGCCCGTTCCACCCCCATCCTCTCTAGGGGGTCCTCCGTCTCCCGCACCCCGGCGGTGTCCACGGCCACCAGGGGGATGCCGAAAAGCTCCAGGGGGGCCTCGAGGTAGTCCCGGGTGGTGCCGGGGATGGGAGAGACGAGGGCCCTTTCGTAGCCCAGGAGGGCGTTCAGGAGGCTGCTCTTCCCGGCGTTCGGGGCCCCGATGAGGGCGAGCCTCGCCCCCCTCTGGGCCAGGCGGGAGGCCCGGGCCTGGGCGAGGAGGGCCTCCACCTCGGCGAGGACCTCCCGGAGGGTCCTCTCCGCCTCCAGGGGCTCCACGCCCTCCTCGGGGTAGTCCAGGAGGGCCTGGACGTGGGCGAGGAGGTCCAAAAGCCTCCCCTCAAGCCTCGCGATCTTCTGGGAAAGCGCCCCCTCGAGGGCCCTTAGGGCCTGCCTTCTCGCAAGCTCGCCCTCCGCCTCCACGAGGGCCAAGACCGCCTCCGCCTGGGCCAGGTCCAGCTTGCCGTTCAGGTAGGCGCGGAAGGTGAACTCCCCGCGCCCCGCGGGCCTTGCCCCTTCCGCCACCAGGACCTCCATCACCCGCCGGAGCACCGCGGGAGAGCCGTGGGTCTGGAACTCCACCAGGTCCTCCCCCGTGTAGGAGCGGGGGGCGCGGAAGACGAGGAGGAGGGCCTGGTCAATGGCCTCCCCCGTTCTTGGGTCCACCACCTCGCCCAGGGTGAAGCGCCCGCCCCGAAGGCGCCTCGGGTCCTTCCCCCGCCAGACCCTTGCGGCGATCTCCAAAGCCCCCTCCCCCGAGAGGCGCACCACCCCCACCGCTCCCTTCCCGGGCGGGGTGGCGACGGCGCAGATGGGGTCCTTGAGGTTCACGCCACGTCCACCTGGACCTCTTCCCGGATCACCTTCAAGGGACGGCCCAGGTGCTCCTCTAAAAAAGCGAGCGCGTCCTGAAGCGCCTCTTCCGGGGTGAACCCGTACCCTTGCAGCTCCGGATAGTCCAAAAGCCGGGCCACGTAGGGCTCGTGCTCGCCCTCCAGCTCGGGATGGTATTCCACCAACACCTTAAGCCTCATCCTCAAGCCTCCCCATGGCCCTCAACAAGGCCTTTACCGCTTCGGGGTGAACAGGCTTGCTTCGCGGGTGGGGCTCGTGGACGCTTACCACTAGGCCACTAGGATGCACAAGCCTCCTCCTGCTACCCTTGCCCAGAGAAACCGTAAACCTCGGCCAAGCGCAGGAAGTCTTCCCAGGAACACCTGGTGACCCGGGCGCGGACCCTGGCGAGAAGCTCCTCTCTCCCGCCCATTATAGGGCATCCTCTAGGGCCTCGAGGGTCTTTTCCACGTCCTCCTCCCCGTGGGCCACGGAGAGGAAGGCCGCCTCAAAGTTGGAAGGAGGCCAATAGATCCCCCGGTCCAGGAGGCCGTGGAAGAAGCGCTTGAAGAGCCCCGTATCCGTGCGCCTGGCGTCCTGGAAGGTGAGCACGGGGCCTTCCGTGAAGAAGACGGTGATCATGGAGCCCACCCGGTTCACCGCGTGGGGGAGGCCCTTTTCCGAGAGGACCTCCTTTAGGCCCCCTTCCAGCCGGGCCCCCAGGTCCTCGAGGTAGGCGTAGTAGCCAGGGTTTTCCTCCAAAATCTCCAGGGTGGCGAGCCCCGCCGCCATGGCGAGGGGGTTTCCGGAGAGGGTCCCCGCCTGGTAGACCGGGCCCAGGGGGGCCACCTTCTCCATGATCTCCCGCCTCCCCCCGTAGGCCGCGGCGGGAAGCCCCCCGCCCAGGACCTTCCCCAGGGTGACGAGGTCAGGCCTGAGGCCAAAAAGCTCCGTGGCCCCGCCGAAGGCCAGGCGGAAGCCCGTCATCACCTCGTCGGCGATGAGGAGGACGCCAAACTCCCGGGCCTCGTGAAGGGCCTTCAGGAACTCCGGGGTGGGCGCGAGGACCCCGGCGTTCCCCACCACGGGTTCAAAGATGATGGCGGCGATCTCCTCCCCCCGCCTCTTCAGCACCTCCCGCAGGCCCTCGGGGTCGTTGTACTCCAGGACCAGGGTGAGCCTGGCGTACTCCTCTGGGACCCCGGCAGAGGAGGGCACCCCCAGGGTGAGGGCCCCCGAGCCCGCCTCCACCAGGAGGCCGTCCGCGTGGCCGTGGTAGTTCCCCCGGAACTTGACGATGTAGGGCCGATTCGTGTACCCCCGGGCGAGGCGGAGGGCCGACATGGTGGCCTCGGTTCCCGAGTTCACGAAGCGCACCAGGTCCACAGAGGGGTAGGCCCGCTTCACCTTCTTGGCGAGGGCCACCTCGAGGGGGCTCGGCGCCCCGAAGGTGAGGCCCCGTTCCAGGGCCTCCCGCACCTGGGCGAGGACCCTGGGGTGGGCGTGGCCCAGGATCAAGGGCCCCCAGCTCATCACGTAGTCCAGGTAGCGGTTTCCGTCCGCGTCCCACACATAGGCCCCCTCGCCCCGCACCAGGAAGGGCGGGGTGCCCCCCACGGCCTTGAAGGCCCTTACCGGGCTACTCACCCCGCCCGGGATGTGCCGCTTCGCCTCCTGGAAGTAGGCCTCGGAGATGGGCCGCTCCATGCCCCCCACTCTAGCGGGTTTTGGCCGGGAAAAGTGGGAAGAGACCCTAAGGGCCTGCGCCTTGAGCCCCCTTTTCGGGCCCCCGCCTGAGCCAACGCCGGAGGGGGGCTTAGGCCCCGAAGAGATCCTTTAGGGGCAGGCGGAAGCCGGGAAGGGCCTCCCCCCCTTCCAGGACCTCCCCGGGCCTCAAAAGCCTCCCCTCCCCGCCCCGCCCGTAGACCTCCACCGCCTGGAGCTCCGGGTAGACCAGCCACACCGCCTTGGCCCCCGCCCCCAGGTAGTCCAGGACCTTGGCCAAGACCCCCTCCGCCTCCTCCCCCGGGGAGACCACCTCCACGGCGAGGTCCGGCGCCCCCTCGTAGAAGCCTTCCCGGGCCACCTCCTTGAGCCTTTCGTGGGAGAGGAACCAGACGTCGGGGCTCCGCACCCGGTCGGGGTCCCGCCTCAGGATAAACCCCCCCTCCACCCCGGCCACGCCGAGCCCCGTCTCCTCCAGCCAACGCATCAGGTGGTACCCGATGCGCAAAGCGATCCTCCCGTGCTCCGGCTTGGGCGGCATCTCTTCCCGGACCTCCCCGTCCACAAGCTCCCCCCGCTTTAGGGGCAGGGCGAAGAACTCCTCGGCCTTAAGGCGGGCCTTGACCATGGGGCCTCCTCCTAATAGGTTAGCGCCTTTCTCAGGGCGGCGAGGACCCTTTTGGCGTTTGGCCGGTAGAGGTGCTCAATGGCGCTGAAGGGCGGGTAGGGGGCGTCGTAGCCCGCCACCCGGAGCACCGGGGCCTGGAGGTGGTCTATGGCCCCCTCGGCGATGCGGGCGGCGATCTCAGCCCCGAAGCCCCCGGTGCGCATGGCCTCGTAGACCACGATGGCCCGGCCCGTCTCCCGCACGGCCTCGAGGAGGGTCTCCTCGTCCAGGGGGACCAGGGTCTCCAGGTCCACCACCGTCACTTCCACCCCCTCCTTCCGGGCCACCTCCGCCGCCTCCAGCATCACCTCCACCATCCCCCCGTAGCCGATCAAGGTGGCGGCCTTCCCCTCCTTGAGGATGCGGGCCTTCCCCAGGGGGAGGGTGTAGTAGCCCTCGGGCACCTCCGCTCTCGCGCCCCGGTAGAGCTTGATGGCCTCGAGGAAGAACACGGGGTCCTCGTCCTCTATGGCGGAAAGGAGAAGCCCCTTGGCCCTTTCTGGGCTTGAGGGGATCACCACCTTGACCCCCGGGGTGTGGGCGAGGATCGCCTCGGGGGAGTCGGCGTGCTGCTCCGGGGTGTGGACGCCCCCGCCGTAGGGGGCCCGCACCACCACGGGAAGCCCCACCCGCCCCCGAGAGCGGTGCCGCCAGCGGCCGAGGTGGGAGAGGATCTGGTCTAGGGCGGGGTAGAGAAAGCCCGCGAACTGGATCTCGGCCACGGGGCGCATCCCCCCCATGGCGAGGCCGATGGCGAGGCCCAGGATGCCGCTTTCCGCCAAGGGGGTGTCAAAGACCCGCCTTTCCCCGTGCTTCGCCTGCAGGCCCTCCGTGACCCGGAAGACCCCCCCGAGCCTCCCCACGTCCTCCCCGAAGACCAGGACCCGCTCGTCCCGGGAAAGGGCCAGGTCCAGGGCCTCATTCAGGGCTTGGACCAGGTTGAGGACGGGCATCAGCCCACCTCCTCCACGTGGAGGCCCCGCCTTAAGGCTTCCCAGGCCTTCCTCTGGTCGGGGCCCATCTCCTTGTAGACGTGCTCCACGATCTCCTCGGGGCGGGGCTCGGGGGCCTGGTCGGCCAGGGCGAGCTCCCTTTGGAACTCCTCCTCAAGCTCAAGAAGGAGCGCCTTTTCCGCCTCCTCGTCCCAAAGCCTCCGCTCCTCCAGGGCCTTCCTGAGGCGGAGGATGGGGTCTTTGGTCCGCCAGGCCTCCTCCTCCTCCTTGGTGCGGTAGCGGGAGGGGTCGTCGGAGGTGGTGTGGGGGGCGAGGCGGTAGGTGAGGGCCTCGAGGAGGGTGGGGCCTTCCCCTTTCCTGGCCCGTTCCACCGCCTTCTTGGCCTCGAGGTACACGGCGAAGGCGTCGTTCCCGTCCACCACCACCCCCGGCATCCCGTACCCCTCGGCCCGCCGGGCGATGAAGTCCACCCGCATCTGCCGCTCCCGGGGGATGCTGATGGCGTACCCGTTGTTCTGCGCCAGGAAGACCACGGGGGCGCCGAAGACCGCGGCGAAGTTCAGGCCCTCGTGGAAGTCCCCCTCGCTGGTGCCGCCGTCCCCGATGGAGGTGGCCACCACCCAGTCCTCCCCCCGGTACCGCCCGGCCAGGGCGAGCCCCACCGCCTGGGGGATCTGGGTGGCGATGGGGATGTAGGGGTTCACCGCCCGCACCCCCTCGGGGAAGCGCCAGCCCCTAGGGTGAGCCCGCCAGTAGAGGATCAGGGTGTGGATGGGAAGCCCCCGGGCGAGGAGCAGGGCGCTTTCCCGGTAGCTCGGCACCACCCAGTCCCCCTCCCCGAGGGCCAGGGCCACCCCCACCTGGGCCGCCTCCTGGCCCGTGAAGGGGGCGTAGACCCCGAGCCTCCCCTGGCGCTGGAGGGTGAGGGCCTTCTCGTCAAAAAGCCGGGCCCGGCGCATGGCCCGGTAGAGCCTTAGGGCTTCTTCCTCCCCTAAGGGGAACTCCCCTTTATCCAGATACCGCACCACCTTCGGCTTCACGGGGGGAGTTTACCACGGGGGCCAGGCGCTTTAGGGCGAGGGAAAGCTCCTCCTCGCTCTTGCAGAAGGCGAAGCGGAAGAGGTCCCTTGGAGGGTCTTCCCGGTAGAAGGCCGAGGCGGGGATGAGGGCCACCCGGGCCGCCTCCACGAGCCGGAAGGCGTCCCACCCGGGAAGCTCGGCCATGAGGAAGTAGGTGCCCTCAGGGACGTAGACCCGAAGCCCCAGGGCCCCAAGCCCCCCGGCGAGGAGGTCCCGCCTTTTCCGGTAGCTTTCCCGCAGGGCCTCGTAGAAGCCCTCGCGCCTCGCCACCCTTAGGGCCTCCGCCACCCCGGCCTGGAGGGGCGTGGGGGCGGAGAAGCTCGTCCACTGGCGCATCCCCGCGAGGAGGGGCATGGCCTCTTTGGGCCCCACGATCCAGCCCACCCGGTAGCCCGTGGCCTCGAGGCGCTTCCCCGCGCTCCCCACGGTGAAGGTGCGCTCGGGGGCGAACTCCCTAAGGCGCCTGGGCCTTTCCCCGTAGTAGAGCTCGTCGTAGACCTCGTCGGAAACGAGGAAGAGGTCGTGCCTCCGGGCAAGCTCGGCGATGGCCTTCAGCTCCGCCTCCTTGAAGACGAGGCCCGTGGGGTTCATGGGGGTGTTGAGGAGGAGGGCCCGGGTCCTCGGGGTGAGGGCCCCCTCCAGCGCGGCGAGGTCCAGGAAAAAGCCCCCCTCGCCGAGGGCGAGGCGCACCAGGCGGGCCTCCGCTCCCGCCAAAAAGGCGTCCGGCAGGTAGACGTCAAAGAAGGGCTCCAGCACCACCACCTCGTCCCCCGGGCCCGCGAGGCTTTGCAGGAGGACGTAAAGGGCCTCCGTGGCCCCGGAGGTGACCACCACGGCCTCGGGCTCCACGGAAAACTCCTCGGCCAGGGCCTCCCTTAGCGCGGGAAGCCCCGCCGGGGGGGCGTACTGGTCGTGGCGGCCCAGGGCGCGCCGCACCGCCTCCAGGAGGAAGGGGGGCGGGGGGTTAGAGGGAAACCCCTGGCCCAGGTTCACCGCGCCGAGCTTCTGGGCGAGCTGGCTCATCCTGGGGAAGATGCTCTCCTTGGCCGCTTGGGTGCGGGGGTGGAGGCGCATGGGGATAGGGTA
>NZ_JBAMMI010000079.1:0-22051 GCF_039793865.1 Thermus sp. | reverse complement strand
CATGCTACGCTTGTTGGTGAAGCGGCTGGCCAGGGCCGCGTAGCTGGCCGTGGAGGAGTTTTACGACAGCCTCTCACTTGCCCGGGTCCTTGTGCCAGGAGGGGTTTTCTGGTATAAAGGCCCTTGGGGAGTAGCCGCCCCGTAAAGGGGCCAGCCGGTCGTCAGTACGGGAGGCTTCCCCGGTCGGCTGGGGCGCCTTAGGGCGCATGGCGAGACCACCTGGAAGGGTGGCCTCGAGGCTCTTGCTACTCCCCAGGAAGGAGGAAGAGCATGGACATGCTGGCGTTGGCGCTCATGGGGCTGGTGTTCGTGGCCAGCCTGATCATCCAGGGAGGGTTGCAGGCCACCTTCGCCCGCTATGCCCGGGTGGCCAACAGCCGCGGCCTCACGGGGGCCGAGGTGGCCCGGGCCATCCTGGACGCCCATGGCCTCGCCCAGGTGCGGGTGGAACCCGTGCCCGGGGTCCTCACCGACCACTACGACCCCCACGCCAAGGCGGTGCGGCTTTCCGAGCCCAACTACGCTTCCCCTAGCCTCGCCGCTTTGGCCGTGGCGGCCCACGAGGTGGGGCACGCGGTGCAGGATGCCCAGGGCTACGCCTGGCTCAGGGTGCGGGCGAGCCTCTGGCCGGCGGCGAGCCTCGGGAGCAACCTGGGGCCCATCCTGGTGCTGGCGGGTCTCTTCCTCGGGGCCATCGGCCTCGCCAAGCTCGGCCTCTACCTCTACCTGGCCGTGGCCCTCTTCCAGCTCATCACCCTGCCCGTGGAGTTTGACGCCTCCAGGAGGGCCCTGGAGTTCCTCCGGCGCATGGGCTTCCTGAGCCGCGAGGAGATGGGCCCGGCCCGGCAGGTGCTCACCTGGGCGGCCCTCACTTACGTGGCGGCTTTGGCGAGCTCCTTGGCCACCATCCTCTACTACGCAAGCCTCCTGGGCTTCTTTGGCCGGAGGGAGGAGTAGGTGCCCCTGCTTCTTTGTCCCCACTGCCAGGTGGGCATGAAGGAGGTGGAGCGCCGGGGGGTCCTCATAGACCTCTGCCCGCAGTGCGGGGGGGTGTGGCTGGACCGGGGGGAGCTGGAGAAGCTTTTGGCCGAGGCCCGCGAGGTGGAGCGCTCCTACGAGGAGGAACGGGAGGCCTACTACCGCAAGGAGGGGAAGCCCTACAAGAAGAAAAAGGGCTTTCTGGAGCTCTTTGACTTCTTTGATTAGCCCTTCCTCGGCCCCCTGGCCAGGAGGGGGTAGCGGGAAGACCCCCTGGGGAAGCCCAGGGGGTCCTTGGCCTCGAGGGCTACTCGGCCTTTTGGAGGCGGAGGTACCAGCGGCGGTACTCGGTGTACTCCCCTTTCTTGGCCTCGTCGGCCTTCAGCTCGGGGAGGGTGGCGGGGGGCTTGACGATGCCCGGCTCCCCGGGCCGCCAGTTGGCGGGGGTGTTGAGGCCGGTGCGGTCGGTGAACTGCAGGGCCTGGAGGAAGCGGAGGATCTCGTCAATGTTGCGGCCCGTGGTCAGGGGGTAGTAGAGCATGCCCCGCAGGATCCCCTGGGGGTCAATGATGAAGACCGCCCGCACCGCCGCGGTTTCGCTGGCGGCGGGGTGGATCATGCCGTAGAGCTTGGAGACCCTCATGTCCAGGTCGGCGATGACGGGGAAGGTGATGGAGATGCCCGACATCTCCTCCAGGTCCTTGAGCCAGGCCAGGTGGGCGTAGATGGAGTCTATGGAAAGGCCCACCAGCTGGGCTCCCAGGGCCTCAAACTCCTTCTGCCGTTCGGCGAAGGCCAAAAACTCCGTGGAGCAGACCGGGGTGAAGTCGGCGGGGTGGCTGAAGAGGACCACCCACTTGCCCCTCAGGTCGGAAAGCCTCAGGTCCCCGAGGGTGGTCTTGGCCACGAAGTCGGGAGCGGGTTCGTTCAGGCGGGGTAGGGTGGGTACGGCGGTTTCATCCATACACGGCCTCCTTTCGCTGGCCGGGCCAGCGGGGGAATTATACCTCATCGGGGTATTTAACGCAAGCGCTTCGCATTATCGGTTGTTCCCGGAGCCCCCGAGCCTTCCCCGCTCCTTGCGGGAGCGGAGCTTCTCCAGGTTGGCCTGGGCCACGGCCTCGAGGCTCGCCCCCAGGTCCGTGGCCACCTGGGCCGCGTACCAGAGCACGTCCCCAAGCTCGGCGAGGATGGCCTCCCGCGCCTCCTCGCTGAGTTGCCCCCCGTGGTCCCGCAGGACCTTCTTCACCTTGTTGGCGAGCTCCCCGGCCTCCCCGGCGAGGCCCAGGGCGGGGTAGACCAGGCGGTGGGCCTCGGGGTAGAGGGCGGTCTTCTGGGCCTCTTTCTGGTACTCCTCAAAGCTCATGGACCACCTCCTTGCGGATGGCGTACACCCGGCTCACCCCCCCTTCGGTGGTGACCCCGTAGAGGGCGTGGCAGGCCTCCATGGTCCGCTTCTGGTGGGTCACCAGGAGGAACTGCCGCCCCGAGCGCAAAAAGCGGGCGAAGCGCAGGAGGTTCGCCTCGTCTAAGGCGGCGTCCACCTCGTCCAGAATGGCGATGGGAAGCCCCCCTTGAAGCTCCCCCAGGGCGAAGAGGAAGGCCAGGGCCCCAAGGGTCTTCTCCCCTAGGGAGAGGAGGCGGAGGTCCTGGGTGCGCTTGCCCCGGGGCACGAGGAGAAGCCGAAGCCCCCGGCCTTCCCGCCGGACCTCGGCCTGGGCTCCAAGAAGCCCTTCGGCGTGGGCCCGGAAGGCCTCCTGGAAGCGGTGGAAGCTCTCCTTAAGGCGCTCGGCGTACTCCCTCTCCACCGCCCTGACCTCGGCCTCGAGGCGGAGGAGGGCCTCCGTGGCCTCCTGCACCTCCTTCTCCTTGGCCAGGAGGAGGGGCTTCAGGGCGGCGAGCTCCCTTTCGGCCAGGGCGTTCACCGGGCCCAGGGCCTGCTGGTCCCGTTCGGCCTGGGCGAGCCGCGCCTGGAGGGCCCGGGGGCTTCCCGGGTGGCGTTCCCCGGGGGGAAGCTGGGCGAGCTCCCGGGAAAGCTCCTCCAGGAGGGCTTCCCTCCGGGCCAGGGTGAGGCGGAGGGCCTCCCGCTCCGAAAGCAGGGCGTTCCAGCGGGCGAGGGCCTGGGCTAGGGCCTCCTCGGCCTGGCGCCTTTCCCGGCGCAGGGCCTCGAGACGGGCCTCCAGGGCCTTGGCCTCCTCCTCCAGGGGGCTTGAGGCCACGAGGCGGCCTTCCAGCTCGGCGAGGCGGGCCCTCACCCGTTTGGCCTCCTCCCTCGCCTCGGCCCAGGCCTCCTTGGCCTCCTTGAGGAGGCGCCAGCGCTCCCAGGCCCCGGCCTGGGCCAGGGTCTCCTCCAGGGCCTTTTTCTCCATGAGGAGCGCCTCGAGCCTTCCCCCCTCCAGGGGCTCCTTCGGGGGCGAGGGGGGCTCGGGGGGCCTGGGAGGTGGGGTCTGGAGGCGGGCCTTGAGGGCCCTCACCTGGGCCCGGGCCTCCTCCAGGGCCTGGGCCTTGGGCAGGGGCTTCAGGGCTTCCTCCAGGGCTTGGGCTTCCTCCTTCAGGCGGCCGAGCTCCCCGTGAAGCTCCTCCAGACGCCCCCGGAGGCGCAGGGCCTCTCCTCCTCCCTTCACCCTCCCCCCGGTGAGGGCCCCGGTGCGCTCCAGGACCTCCCCCTCCAGGGTGACGAGCCTTTCCCTTCCCCCGGCCCTGCGGTAGGCCAGGGCGGCCTCGAGGTCCCGGAAGACCAGGGTGTCCCCCATGAGGACCCTTAAGACGGCCTCCTCGGGGAGGCCGGGAAGGCGGAGGCGGGCCAGGCGGTAGGCGGGGCCAAGGAGCCCCTCGGCCTCCCGGGGGCGGGGCGGGGGAGGGGGGTCCAGGAGGGTGAGGGGCAAGAAGGTGGCCCGCCCCCCCCGGGCCTTGAGGTGGAGGATGGCCTCCTGGGCCGCCCTTTCGTCTTCGGCGAGAACCCACTGAAGCCTGGGCCCTAAGGCCACCTCCAGGGCGAGCTCCAGCCCCTTCTCTGGCCTTATCAGGTCCGCCACCACCCCTAGGATTCCAGGGAGGCCCCGCACCCGCCGGGGGCCTTCCTGGAGGTCGGCTCCGGAGGCGAGAAGCCCCTCCAGGCGGGAGCGCTCCCGCTCCAGGGCCAGGGCCTGGGCCTGGACCTCGCGAAGCCGGGCCTCGAGCCTGCGCCGCTCTCCCACCGCCTCCTCCAGGGCCCTCAGGGCCTCTTCCCAGCGCTTGAGCTCCCCCTCCAGCCTGGCCCGCTCCTCCAGGGCCTGCTGGTAGGCGAGGAGGCGCTCCTGGTGGCGGGCGAGCTCCAGCTCGTAGCGGCGCCAGGCCTCCTCCAGGCGGCGCTTCTCCGCCAGGAGCCGGGCCTCGGCCTCCTTCAGGGCCTTAAGGCGCCTTTCCGCCTCCTCCCGGGGCAGGGGGGGCGGGGGCGGCGGGGGGCCGGGGTCTTCGGGCGGGGGGCGGTCCAGGGCCTTGAGGACCCGGCCGAGCTCCCTGGCCTCGGCCCTTAGGGCCTCCCTTTCCTTGAGGCCGAGGCGGACCTCCTCCAGGCGCCTTCTCAGGGCTTCCTCCTCCTGGGCCAGGGCCTCCCGCCGGGCCTCGAGGGCCCGCCTCCTCTCTAGGAGCCCCCCCTCCTCCTGGGCCAGGGCCTCTAGGCGGGCTTCGGCCGAGGCCATCTCCTTCTCCGCCTCCTCCTTGCGGGCGAGGAGGAGGCTTCGCCTGAGGCCAAGGACGAGCCCGGCGAGCTCCCGGGCTTTCCGCGCCCGCTCCGCCTCGGCCTCGAGGGCCAAAGCCCTTTCCCTGAGCCCAGAAAGCTCCCTCTCCTTGGCCTCTAGGAGGGCCGTGGCCTCCTCCAGGCGCTCCAGGGCGGCGCGGGCGGCCTCGGCCACGGGGCGGAGCCCCGCGGCCTCCTCCAGGTGGCCGAGAAGGACCTCCTCGGGGGCCTCGAGGAGGGCCCCCACCTCCCCCTGGCCCACGATGGCGTACCCTCCCCGGCCGAGCCCGGTGCCCGCCAGGTGGAGGGCCAGGGCCTTGGCGCTTAAGGGGCGGCCGTTCACCCGGAAGAGGCTCCGCTCCCCCTCAATGCGGCGCTCCACCACCAGGCGCTCGCCCCCTCGGGAAAGCTCCAGGCGCACCTCGGCGAAGCCCGCCGGGGGCCTTCCCTCGGCCCCGTGGAAGAGGAAGGTCTTAAGCTCCTGGCCCCTGAGCTCCTGGGCCCGGGCCCCGGTGGCGAAGCGCAGGGCCTCCACCAGGTTGCTCTTCCCCGAGCCGTTGGGCCCGATGATGCCGGTGATGGGGTCGGGGAAGTCCAAGACCGCGCGCTCGGCGAAGGACTTGAACCCCTGGAGGACGAGGCGGTCTAAGCGCCAGGTTTCCTTCATGGCAGGGCGTAGGGCTGGCTCAGGTCCAGGTGGGCCAGGCCGGGGCTGGGTTTCCCCTCCACCAAGAACCGCACCTCCTTGGCCCCCGGAAAGGAGGCGAGGAGGGTGTAGGCCAGGCTGTAGAGGCGGTAGGCCTCCCCCCCCGCGTCCAGGCGCTGGGCGAAGTCCTGGGGCAGGTCCACCACCAGGGTCTTCCCCACCCGAAAGAGGGCCCTCGGGCGAGGGGCCTTTAGGGCCTCCGCCCAGACCCCTAAGGCCTTGGCCTCCGGGGTCTCCCCGGGGCCGAGCTCCAGGGTCAGGGTTTCCTTGAGGAAGCCCTGGGGGGGGTTGGGGCGGTAGAGGACCAGGGTCAGGGAAGAGGCCTGCTTTTCCTCGGCGGGCAGGGGCAGGATGGGGGCGGAGGGGCCCCCTTGGGCCCGCCAGTAGGCGAGGCTTCCCAGGAGGAAGACCAGAAGCCCGAGGAGGTTCCAGGGGGTCAGGAAGCGCCTCATGGGGCCTCCAGGTACTGGCGGATGCCCTGGGCCACGGCCTGGGCCAGGGTCTTGCGGGCTTCCTCGGTTCTGAGCCGCTCCGCCCCCACCTCCAGGACCACCGCCGCCCCCGGCACGTCGGTGAGGGCGTAGGGGCCCTCGGCCTGGGCCACCACCAGGCCCAAGGTGGAGAAGGCCCGGGCCAGGGCCTCCGCCAGGAGGCGAGGGTCCCCGGCGTAGACCCTGAGGAGGGCGGCCTGCTCCTTGGGAGCGGTTTTCAGGAGGGCCTCGGCGTTCTGGGCCAGGGGGGTGGAGCGGGTCTTGGGCAGGTAGAGGTTGAGGCCGCTTCCCCGGGTCACGTGGAAGGAGACCACCACCGAGGCGGTCTTCGCCTTTTGGAGGCGGGCCTCAAGGGGCAGGGTCTCGTCCCGGGTCCGGGCCAGGCGGCTTCCCGGCAGGCGGGCCGCTACCCGCCGGGCCAGGTCCAGGGTGAGGTCCTTTTCCTGTAGCCCCTCCACCACCAAGCCCGGGTCCGCCCCCCCGTGCCCAGGGTCCAGCAGGACCTGGGGGGCGGGCCTGGGCAGGGCCCCCCACTCCAGGGCCACCTGGCCGCCCCCGGGGTAGTAGAGGCGGTCGGGGGGGGTGTCCAGGGGCAGGAAGAGGCCCAGGGCCTTCTGTTCAAGACCCGGTTCCTCCCCTTGGGCCAGGAGGAAGAGCACCCCGCCCTCCTGCTTGAGGGCGTTGACCTCCCGGGAAAAGCGCAGGAGAATGCGCCTCGAGGTCCTTTCCACTCCCAGGAGCCTGGCCCAGGGGAGGCTCAGGGCCACGCCCACCTGGGCCCGGTACTGGAGCCCCAGGGCCTCCGCCAGGGGCCTCAGGGGGACGTAGACCCCGTCCTCCCGCTTCCAGGCGGCTCCCTTCTTCGCCGCCTCCTTTTCCTGGCCCAGGACGGGGAAGCTTCGGAAGCGGCTTCCCAGGCCCAGGGCCACCCGGTCCTCTCCTCGCCAAAGGGCAAGCCCCAGCCCCCGGGCCAGAAGCCGCGCCTCCCCGTAGGCCACCCCTAGGCCCCCGGGGTAAAGGGCCTCCCCGGCGAGGGTCCCCACCTGCAGGGGCTTGGGCGCTTGGGCCAGGGCCAGGGCCAGGAAGGGCAGGAAGGGCCAAAGCCTCATAGTTCCTCCAGGGCCCGCCTTAGGGCCTGTTTCTTGTCGTCCTCCTTCTTCTGGTAGGCCTTCTTGCCCCGGGCGAGGCCCAAAAGCACCTTGGCGTAGCCCCGCTCGTTGAAGTAGATCTTCAAGGGGACCAGGGTGAGGCCCCTCTGCTCCACCCGGCCCCTTAGCTTATTCAGCTCGTGGCGGTGGAGGAGGAGCTTGCGCTTGCGGCGGGGGTCCACGTTGGCGTAGGAGCCCTTCTCGTAGGGAGCGATGTAGAGGTTTTCCAGGTAGAGCTCCCCGTCCTCAAAGCGGGCGAAGCTTCCCGTGAAGTCCACCTTCCCCGCCCTCAGGGACTTGACCTCGGTCCCTTTGAGGGCGATGCCCGCCTCGTAGGTCTCCAGGATCTCGTACTCGTGCCGCGCGCGGCGGTTCTCCAGCACGGGGGCTATCTTACCACCCCATGCGGGCCCAAGCCCGCATGGGGGCCCCGGCGTTACCAAGGCCGGTAGAGGTCCTCCCGGCGGTGGTGGAGGAGGGGGTACTTCTTGCGGTAGGCCTCGAGGAAGCCCCAGTCGGGCTCGGCGAGGAGGAGGCCTTCCTCCTCCCGCCTCCCCAGGACCCGCCCGTCGGGGGAGATAAAGAGGGTGGGGCTTCCCGTGTCCGCGCGGCTCGCCAGGAAGAGGTAGGCCTGGTTCTCCGCCGCCCGGGCCCGGGCGAGGACTTCCAAGAGCCCGGCGTACGCCCCGGGCCAGGCCGCCCCCAGGAGAAAGCCTGTGGCGCCCTTTAGGGCGTAGGCCCGGAAGAGCTCGGGGAAGTCCAGGTCGTAGCAGAGGGCGAGGCCAAAGCTTTGGCCCCCGAAGGGGAAGAGGACGGGCTTTTCCCCGGGGCGTAGGCCCTCGTCCCCCTCCTCCCCCTCCGCCCGGTAAAGGTGGAGCTTGGCGTAGGTGGGGCCTTGGGGGAAGGCCTGGAGGCGGTTTTCCCCTTCCGCGAGGTGCCCGGCGAGGAGGAGAAGCCCCGCCTCCTCCGCCAGCTCCCCCAGGGCCTCGGAAAGCCCGGGCTCTTCCCGCTTCCCCAGGACGAGCTCAGGGAGGAGGAGAAGCTCTGCCCCCCGGTCTTTGGCCTCCTCGGCCAGGGGGCAGAGGGCCTGGAGGAGCTCCCTTAGGCTTTCCCGCCTCCCCAGGTGGGCCAGGGCGAGGCGCATCAGCGGCCCAGGAAGCGCCAGGCGGTGGGAAGGAGGAGGGCGGTGAGAAGGGCCTTCGCCAGGTCCCCGGGAATGAAGGGGAAAAGCCCCATGGCCAAGAGGGCGGAAACGCCCCCGAACTTCCCCGCGCCCATGAGCCAGGCGGCGAGCCAGGGAAGCCCCACCAGGTAGAGGAGGGCGTTCCCCAGGAGCATGGCGAGGAGGGTGCCGAAAAAGCTCCGGTCCAGGCCGAAGCGCTCCACCAAAAGCCCCACGAGCCCCGCCGCCAGGGGGAAGGCGAGGAGGAACCCCCCGGTGGGCCCGAGGATCTTGGCGATCCCGCCCGTCCCCCCGGCGAAGACGGGGAGGCCCATGGCCCCCTCCACCAGGTAGGCGAGGAGGGAGAGGAAGCCCAAGCGGCTTCCCAGGGCCGCCCCCACCAGGAGGACGCCCAGGGTCTGCCCGGTGATGGGCACCGGGCTGAAGGGGAGGGGAAGGGCGGTCTGGGCGGTGAGGGCCACCAGGAGGCTTCCCGCGAAGACCAGGGCCAGGTTGCGGGCCAGGGTGGGCCTAGGCCAGAGGGCTTGGGCAAGGGTGGTTGCCTTCATAGGTACCTCCATGAGGACCGCCTCGAGGCGGTCGTAAACCAACATGCCCCAAAAAGGTTTACGCGTCAACCCCGAAGGGAAGGAGGGGCAAAAACTTATGGGAGAGGCCCTATACTAAGCCCATGGTCTCCCTTTGCCACCGAGGGGCCTAAGGAGGCGAGCTATGAAGGTAGGCATCAACGGATTCGGCAGGATTGGCCGCCAGGTCTTCCGCATCCTCCACGGGCGGGGCGTGGAGGTGGCCCTGGTCAACGACCTCACCGACAACAAGACCCTGGCCCACCTCTTGAAGTACGACTCCGTTTATGGTCGCTTCCCCGGGGAGGTGGGCTACGACGAGGAAAACCTCTATGTGAACGGGAAGGCCGTCCGGGCCACGGCCATCAAGGACCCCAAGGAGATCCCCTGGAAGGAGGCCGGGGTGGAGGTGGTGGTGGAGTCCACCGGGGTCTTCACCGAGGCCGAGAAGGCCCGCGCCCACCTCGAGGCCGGGGCCAGGAAGGTCATCATCACCGCTCCCGCCAAAGGGGAGGACATCACCATCGTTCTCGGGGTGAACCACGAGCAGTACGACCCCGCCAGGCACCACATCCTCTCCAACGCCAGCTGCACCACCAACTCCCTCGCCCCCGTGATGAAGGTCCTGGAGGAGGCCTTCGGGGTGGAGAAGGCCCTCATGACCACCGTCCACTCCTACACCAACGACCAGCGCCTCCTGGACCTGCCCCACAAGGACCTGCGCCGGGCCCGGGCGGCGGCGGTCAACATCATCCCCACCACCACGGGCGCGGCCAAGGCCACCGCTTTGGTCCTCCCCTCCCTCAAGGGGCGGTTTGACGGGATGGCCCTGAGGGTCCCCACCCCCACGGGAAGCATCTCCGACATCACCGCCCTCCTCAAGCGGGAGGTCAGCGCCGAGGAGGTGAACGCCGCCCTCAAGGCCGCGGCCGAGGGCCCCCTGAAGGGCATCCTGGCCTACACCGAGGACGAGATCGTCCTCCAGGACATCGTCATGGACCCCCACTCCTCCATCGTGGACGGGAAGCTCACCAAGGCCCTCGGCAACCTGGTGAAGGTCTTCGCCTGGTACGACAACGAGTGGGGCTACGCCAACCGGGTGGCCGACCTGGTGGAGCTCGTTCTCAAGAAGGGGGTTTAGATGCGCACCCTCAAGGACCTGGACCCCAGGGGCAAGCGGGTCCTGGTGCGGGTGGACTTCAACGTCCCTATCCAAGACGGAAAGGTCCAGGACGAGACCCGCATCCAGGAAAGCCTCCCCACCCTCCGCTACCTCCTGGAGGGCGGGGCCTCCTTGGTCCTCCTCTCCCACCTGGGCCGCCCCAAGGGGCCTGACCCCAAATACTCCCTGGCCCCCGTGGGCGAGGCCTTGGGGCGGCACCTTCCCGGGGTGCGCTTCGTGCCCCATAGCCCCGGCTCGGAGGAGGCCCAAAAGGCGGTGAGGGACCTCTCCCCGGGGGAGGTGGCCCTTCTGGAGAACGTCCGCTTTGAGCCGGGGGAGGAGAAGAACGACCCCGAGCTTTCCGCCCGCTACGCCAGGCTCGGGGAGGCCTTCGTCCTGGACGCCTTCGGGAGCGCCCACCGGGCCCACGCCAGCGTGGTGGGGGTGGCGAGGCTATTGCCCGCCTACGCCGGCTTCCTCATGGAGCGGGAGGTGCGGGCGCTCACCCGCCTCCTCCAGGACCCCGAGCGCCCCTACGCCGTGGTCTTGGGCGGGGCCAAGGTCTCCGACAAGATCGGGGTCATTGAGAGCCTCCTCCCCCGGATAGACCGCCTTTTGGTGGGCGGGGCCATGGCCTTCACCTTCCTCAAGGCCTTGGGCGGGGAGGTGGGGAGGAGCCTCGTGGAGGAGGACCGGCTGGACCTCGCCCGGGACCTCTTAGGGCGGGCCGAGGCCCTTGGGGTCCGGGTCTACCTCCCCGAGGACGTGGTGGCGGCGGAGCGCATAGAGCCCGGTGTGGACACCCGGGTCTATCCGGCCCGGGCCATCCCCGTGCCCTACATGGGCCTGGACATCGGGCCCAAGACCCAGGAGCTTTTCCGGGAGGCTTTAAGGGGCGTGCGCACCGCCTTCTGGAACGGGCCCATGGGGGTGTTTGAGGTGCCGCCTTTTGACCAGGGGACCCTGGCCGTGGGGCGGGCCCTGGCCGGGCTGGAAGGGGCCTTCACCGTGGTGGGCGGGGGGGACTCGGTGTCGGCGGTGAACCGCCTGGGCCTTAAGGACCGCTTCGGCCACGTGTCCACCGGAGGCGGGGCCAGCCTGGAGTTTTTGGAGAAGGGGACCTTGCCCGGCCTCGAGGTTCTAAAGTAACGCCATCTTGCTACCCCTTCCGACCGCCTCCCTCGGCCTCGCCCTCCCCTAGCCCGCAATCCGTAGGAGGGCGAGGAAGCTCTCAAGCTCCAGGCTTGCCCCGCCCACGAGCCCCCCGTCCACGTTGGGCATGGAGAGGAGGTCGGCGAAGTTCTTGGGGTTCACGCTTCCCCCGTAGAGGATGCGGACCCTTTGGGCGAAGGCCTCCCCGTACCGCTCCGAGAGGGCCTTGCGGATGGCCCGGTGCATGGCCTCGGCGTCCTCGGGGGTGGCGTTCTTCCCGGTGCCGATGGCCCAAACCGGTTCGTAGGCGATGACCAGGCGCTCGGGCGCGCTGGGCTCCACGCCATCCAGGCTCCCGAGAAGCTGTCTCAGGGTATAGGCCTCCGCCCCACCCTTTTCTCGGACCTCCAGGGGTTCGCCGACGCACAGGATGGGAACGATCCCCTCCTCCAGAAGCCTCTTGGCCTTCTCGGCCACCAGGGCGTCCGTTTCCCCGTGGTAGCGCCTCCTCTCCGAGTGGCCCACGATGGCGTAGCGGCAGCCGAGGTCGGAAAGCATCCGGGCTGAGACCTCCCCCGTGTAGGCCCCCTCCCTGTGGGGGGAGACGTCCTGGGCCCCGTAGGCCACCTCCGTGCCCGAGAGCACCTCCTTGGCCGCGGGGAGCATGGGGTAGGCGGGGAGCACCGCCGCCTCCGAATCTAGGGGAGGAAGGAGCCTTTTGAGCTCTGCGAACCAGACCCGGGCCTCGGAAGGGGTCTTGTGCATCTTCCAGTTGCCCGCCACAAGGACGCGCCGCATGGGGACATCTTAACGAAAACCCTCCCTACGGATGGCCATGGGAACAACTTGGGGAAGGTCCAGGGGCCCACCCTAACCGGCGTGGTAGTCTCAAGGCATGACCCTCGAGGAAGCCCGCAGGCGGGTGAACGAGCTTCGGGACCTCATCCGCTACCACAACTACCGCTACTACGTCCTGGACGACCCCGAGATATCCGACGCCGAGTACGACCGGCTTCTAAGGGAACTGAAGGAGCTTGAGGACCGCTTCCCCGAGCTCAAAAGCCCCGATTCCCCCACGCTTCAGGTGGGGGCGAGGCCCTTCGAGGCCACCTTCCGCCCCATCCGCCACCCCACCCGGATGTACTCCCTGGACAACGCCTTCACCCTGGAGGAGGTCCGGGCCTTTGAGGAGAGGGTAGAGCGGGCCCTGGGGCGGAAGGGCCCCTTTCCCTACACCGTGGAGCACAAGGTGGACGGGCTTTCCGTGAACCTCTACTACGAGGAGGGGGTCCTGGTCTTTGGGGCCACCCGGGGGGACGGGGAGGTGGGGGAGGAGGTGACCCAGAACCTCCTCACCATCCCCACCATTCCGAGAAGGCTAAAGGGGGTGCCGGACCGCCTCGAGGTCCGGGGCGAGGTCTACATGCCCATAGAGGCCTTCCTCCGGCTCAACGAGGAGCTGGAGGAGCGGGGGGAGAAGGTCTTCAAAAACCCCAGGAACGCGGCCGCAGGCTCCCTAAGGCAGAAGGACCCCCGGATCACCGCCAAGCGGGGCCTCAGGGCCACCTTCTACGCCCTGGGCCTCGGCCTGGAGGAGACGGGCCTCAAGACCCAGTACGAACTCCTCCTCTGGCTTAGGGAGAAGGGCTTCCCCGTGGAGCACGGCTTCACCCGGGCCGTGGGGGCGGAAGGGGTGGAGGCGGTCTACCAGGACTGGCTGAAGAAGCGGCGGGCGCTTCCCTTTGAGGCGGACGGGGTGGTGGTGAAGCTAGACGATCTTCTCCTTTGGCGGGAGCTCGGCTACACCGCCCGCGCCCCCCGCTTCGCCATCGCCTACAAGTTCCCCGCCGAGGAGAAGGAGACGAGGCTTTTGGACGTGGTCTTCCAGGTGGGGCGCACGGGGCGGGTAACCCCGGTGGGGGTCCTGGAACCCGTCTTCCTGGAGGGGAGTGAGGTCTCCCGGGTCACCCTCCACAACGAGGCCTACATAGAGGAGCTGGACCTCCGCATCGGGGACTGGGTTTTGGTGCACAAGGCGGGCGGAGTCATCCCCGAAGTGCTCAGGGTCCTGAAGGAGAAGAGAACCGGGGAAGAGCGGCCCATAAGGTGGCCCGAAACCTGCCCCGAGTGCGGCCACCCCCTGGTCAAGGAAGGGAAGGTCCACCGTTGCCCGAACCCCTTGTGCCCCGCCAAGCGCTTTGAGGCCATCCGCCACTACGCCTCCCGCAAGGCCATGGACATCCAGGGCCTGGGGGAGAAGCTCATCGAGAAGCTTTTGGAGAAGGGGCTGGTCAAGGACGTGGCCGACCTCTACCGCTTGAGGAAGGAAGACCTGGTGGGCCTGGAACGCATGGGGGAAAAGAGCGCAGAGAACCTCCTCCGCCAGATAGAGGAGAGCAAGGGCCGGGGCCTGGAGCGCCTCCTTTACGCCCTGGGGCTTCCGGGAGTGGGGGAGGTCCTGGCCCGGAACCTGGCGGCCAAGTTCCAGACCATGGACCGCCTCCTTAAGGCCAGCCTGGAGGAGCTTTTGGAGGTGGAGGAGGTGGGGGAGCTCACCGCGAGGGCCATCATGGAGACCCTCAAGGACCCCGCCTTCCGCGACCTGGTGCGGAGGCTCAAGGAGGCGGGGGTGGCGATGGAGGCCAAGGAGAAGGGGGGCGAAGCCTTAAAGGGCCTCACCTTCGTCATCACCGGGGAGCTTTCCCGGCCCCGGGAAGAGGTGAAGGCCCTCTTAAGGCGCCTTGGGGCTAAGGTGACGGACTCCGTGAGCCGCAAGACGAGCTACCTCGTGGTGGGGGAAAACCCGGGGAGCAAGCTGGAGAAGGCCAGGGCCCTCGGGGTCCCCACCCTGACGGAGGAGGAGCTTTACCGCCTCCTGGAGGCGCGGGCGGGGAGGAAGGTGGAAGAGCTCGCCTAAGGGGCCTCCCCGGGGCCGAAGAGCTTCTCCAGGGCCTCCTTCAGGCGGCTTCCCCCCAGGCCGAGCTCCCTCAGGGCCTTCTCGTAGAGCTCCGGGGTGAGGAGGCCCCTCAAGGCCCTAAGCTCCGTGCGGGAGAGGAGGGCGCCTTCCAGGACGTGCTCCTCAAAGGCCGCCCAGGCCAGGGGGACCCTGGCCTTGACGAGCTCGGCGATGGCCTGGGCGTACTGGCGGATCTCCCACTGGGCCTCGGGGGCGAGGCGGAGCTTGAGGAAGTGGAAGAGGTTGTGCAGGTCCTGCTTCCAGTAGAACTCGGTGTAGAGGTTTAAAGGGAGGACCATCCTCGCCATCTCCCGGGCCACGCCCTTTTGCAGAAGGGCCTGGTAGGCCCCGTAGGCTTCCTGTTCCGCCTTCCTCAGGAGGGCGAGGGCCTCCTCGTCCAAGAGGGCCCCCTCCGAGCCCTGCTTGTTCCTCTTCGCCTGCCTCCTGAAGGCCTCGGGCTCGTAGAACTCCTCCTTGAGGACGGAGTAGCGCCCCGAGACCTCGTTGACGCTCGCCGTGCGGTGGCGGAACCACTGGCGCACCACGAAAAGAGGGGCCTTGACGTGGAACTTGAACTCCACCATCTCAAAAGGGCTCGTGTGGCGGTGGCGCATGAGGTAGTCGATGAGGGCGGCGTCCTCCCGCACGGTCTTGGTTCCTTCCCCGTAGGAGACCCGGGCCGCCTGGACGATGGAAGCGTCGTCCCCCATCGCGTCCACCAGGCGCACGAACCCCTTGTCCAGGACGGGGATGGCCCTTCCAGGCTCCATGTTTCCCAGTCTACTTGCCAGGCGCCCCTTTCCCCCTTACCCTTAGGGCATGCGGGCCAGGACCTCTTTCGCCTGCAAGCGGCGCCACTAGGGGCCTCCGAGGGCGATGCGCGAAGTGCGGGCTTGGCCCTTGGGGCTCGGAAGGCTTAGGATAAAAAGGCTTGCGGGCGCTTGGCGCCTTCTTTTGGAGGGATATGCTCACCTTACCCGATTTTCCCCTACCTAACGAGCGGGGCCGCTTTGGACCCTATGGGGGGCGGTACGTGCCGGAGACCTTGATCCCGGCCCTGGAGGAGGTGGAGGCCGCTTACCGGGAGGCCAAGAAGGACCCCGCCTTTTTGGCGGAGCTGGAGCACTACCTGAGGAACTTCGCGGGGAGGCCCACGCCCCTCTACCACGCCAAGCGGCTCTCCGAGCACTGGGGCGGAGCCCAGGTCTACCTCAAGCGGGAGGACCTCCTCCACACCGGGGCCCACAAGATCAACAACACCCTGGGCCAGGCCCTTTTGGCGAAGCGCATGGGCAAGAGGCGGGTCATCGCCGAAACGGGGGCGGGCCAGCACGGGGTGAGCGTGGCCACGGTGGCGGCCCTTTTCGGCATGGAGTGCGTGGTCTACATGGGGGAGGAGGACGTGCGGCGCCAGGCCCTAAACGTCTTCCGCATGAGGCTTCTTGGGGCCGAGGTGCGCCCCGTGGCCGCGGGGAGCCGCACCCTCAAGGACGCCACCAACGAGGCCATCCGCGACTGGATCACCCACGTGCGCACCACCTTTTACGTCCTGGGCTCCGTGGTGGGCCCCCACCCCTACCCCATGATGGTGCGGGACTTCCAGAGCGTCATCGGGGAGGAGGTGAAGCGGCAAAGCCAGGAGCTTTTCGGCCGCTACCCCGACGCCCTCATCGCCGCCGTGGGGGGCGGGTCCAACGCCATCGGCCTCTTCGCCCCCTTCGCCTACCTTCCCGAGGGGGAAAGGCCCAGGCTCATCGGGGTGGAGGCGGCCGGAGAAGGGCTTTCCACGGGCAGGCACGCCGCGAGCATCGGAGCGGGGAAGCGGGGGGTTTTGCACGGGAGCTACATGTACCTCCTCTACGACCACGACGGCCAGATCACCCCGGCCCACTCCGTTTCCGCGGGGCTGGACTACCCGGGGGTGGGGCCGGAGCACAGCTACTACGCCGACACCGGCCTCGCCGAGTACGCCAGCGTGACCGACGAGGAGGCCCTGGAGGGATTTAAGCTCTTGGCCAGGCTCGAGGGCATCATCCCCGCCTTGGAGTCCGCCCACGCCATCGCCCACGCCGCCAAGGTGGTGCCGGAGATGGAGAAGGACCAGGTGGTGGTCATCAACCTCTCGGGCCGGGGGGACAAGGACGTCACCGAGGCCATGCGCCTCCTCGGGGGAGAGCTATGACCACGAAGGAGGCCTTCGCCAAGGCCAAGAGGGAGGGAAGGGCCGCCCTCATCCCCTACCTCACCGCGGGGTTTCCCAGCCGGGAGGGCTTTTTAGGGGCGGTGGAGGAGGTCTTGCCCTACGCCGACCTCTTGGAGATCGGCCTGCCCTACTCCGACCCCCTGGGGGACGGCCCCGTGATCCAGCGGGCAAGCGAAACCGCCTTGAGGAAGGGCATGAGCGTCCAGGGGACGCTGGAGCTCGTGCGGGAGGTGCGCGCCCTCACCGAGAAGCCCCTCTTCCTCATGACCTACCTGAACCCGGTTCTCGCCTGGGGGCCCGAGCGCTTCTTCAGCCTCTTCAAGCAGGCGGGAGCCACGGGGGCGATCCTCCCCGACCTCCCTCCCGACGAGGACCCGGCCCTGGTGCGCCTCGCCCAGGAGATCGGCCTGGAAACGGTGTTTCTCCTCGCCCCCACCTCCACGGAGGAGCGCATCGCCGCCGTGACCCGCTACGCCACCGGTTTCGTCTACGCCGTCTCCGTCACCGGGGTCACGGGGGCGCGGGAAAGGCTTCCCGAGGAGGTCAAGGACCTGGTGCGGCGCATCCGGGCCAAGACCCCCATCCCTATCGCCGTGGGCTTCGGCGTGTCCAACCGGGCCACGGCGGAGCAGGCGGCGGTGGCCGACGGCGTGGTGGTGGGAAGCGCCCTCATCCGGGCCCTCGAGGCGGGCCACCCCCTGGGCCCCATCCTGGAGGAGGTCCGCCAGGGCCTTTACCTGAGGGAGGCCGCCCCCTAGGCCAGGGGCAGTTCCACGGGCTCCGGTTCCTTCAGGATGGCCTCGGGGTCCGGGTAGCGGAGGACGCGGTAGAGGGGGTCGCGCTCGGCGGGCTTGAACCCCGCGTCCACGATGTGGCGCACGATCTGGCGCACCGTGGCGTGGGTGCGCCCGTGCCCCCCCGCCGCCGAGACCACGTTCTCCTCCAGCATGGTGCTCCCGAAGTCGTCGGCCCCGTAGTAGAGGGCGGCCTGGGCCACCTTGAAGCCCAGGGTGGGCCAGGAGGCCTGGAAGTGGGCGAAGTTGTCCAGGGCGAGGCGGGCGATGGCGAGGGTCTTCAGGTACTCGTGGGCCGTGGCCCCGGGGGCCTTGCCCTTGAGGCGGGTGTGCTCCACCTGGAGGGTCCAGAGGGCGAAGGCGGCGAAGCCGTTCTTGTGGCGCTCCAGGGCCCGGTCCTGCTGGGCGCGGAGGCCCAGGAGGTGGGCGGTCCTTTCCCTCGGCCCTTCCCCGAAGCCGATGACCATGCTGGCCAGGGTGTAAAGCCCGAGGGCCTGGGCCGCGTCCACGATGCGGTACCAGTCGGCGGTCCGGATGCGGGCGGGGGCGGCCTTAAGCCGCACCGCGTCCACCAGGATCTCCGCCCCCGCCCCCGGCATCCCGTCCAGACCGGCTTCCTTGAGCTTCTCAAGAATGGATTCGGCCCTGAGCCCGGTGAGCCTTTCCAGCCCCAGGATCTCCTCGGGGCTGAAGGCGTCTATGCGGAGGTCGGGGAAGCGCCCCTTGAGGTAGCGGAGGAGGTCCAGGTACCACTCCAGGGGAAGCTCGGGGTTCACCCCGCCCTGCATGAGGATCCGCCTGCCCCCCACCCCGTAGAGCTCCTCCACCTTCCGCGCGATCTCCTCATAGCTCAGGGTGTAGGCGTCCTTTTGCCTCCTCGTGCGGTAGAAGGCGCAGAAGGCGCAGGCCACGGTGCAGACGTTGGTGTAGTTGATGTTGCGGTCTATGAGGAAGGTCACCACCTCGGGGTCGGTCTTCCTGAGGCGCACCTCGTGGGCGGCGGCGGCGAGCTCGGGGAGGGGCAGGTCAAAAAGGCTTAGGACCTCGGCCTCGGAAAGCCTCTCCCCGGCCACGGCCTTCTCCAGGACGTCCATGTCCCCTATCCTACACCCGCGTTTTCCCGGGGGGGGTGGCCTCCGGTAAAATCGGGGCATGGAGCTCAAGCTCATCCCCATTGAGAAGCCCGAAAACCTGAACGTCATCCTGGGCCAGGCCCACTTCATCAAGACGGTGGAGGACCTCCACGAGGCCCTGGTCACGGCCGTGCCCGGCATCAAGTTCGGCCTCGCCTTCTCCGAGGCGAGCGGCAAGCGCCTCGTCCGCCGCTCGGGGACGGACGAGGCCCTGGTGGAGCTTGCCGTGAAGAACCTCCTCAACCTGGCCTCGGGCCACGCCTTCCTCATCGTCTTGGGGGAGGGCTTCTACCCCATCAACGTCCTCCACGCGGTAAAGGCCTGCCCCGAGGTGGTGCGCATCTTCGCCGCCACCGCCAACCCCCTCAAGGTGGTGGTGGCCGAGGAGGGGGAGCAGCGGGCCATCCTCGGGGTCATGGACGGCTTCACGCCCCTGGGCGTGGAGGACGAGGCCGAGGTGGCCTGGCGCAAGGACCTGCTTCGCCGCCTCGGCTACAAGCTGTAGCTCCTCCCAGGGGCGGGTATAATCCCGCACATGGAAGGCACGCTGGCCCCAGACTTCGCTCTCCCCGACCAGGAGGGAAGGGTCCACCGCCTCTCCGACTACCGGGGGCGGTGGGTGGTCCTCTACTTCTACCCCAAGGACGACACCCCCGGGTGCACCAAGGAGGCCCGCGGCTTCCGGGACCACATGGGAAGCCTACAGGCCCTGGGGGCGGTGGTCCTCGGGGTCTCGGCGGACGACGTGAAAAGCCACAAGCGCTTCGCCGAGAAGTACGGCCTGAACTTCCCCCTCCTCGCCGACCCCGAGCGGAAGGCCATAGAGGCCTACGGGGCCTGGGGGAAGAAGAAGTTTTACGGCAAGGAGGTGGAGGGGGTGCTCCGCCAGACCTTCCTCATAGACCCCGAGGGCCGCATCGCCAAGGTTTGGCGCAAGGTCTCCCCCGAGGGGCACGCCCTCGAGGTGGCCGAGGCCCTGAAAGCCCTTAGGGGAGCCTGATGGAGCGCCCCCTGGAAAGCTATAAAAAGGAGGCGGCCCACGCCGCCGTGGCCTACGTCCAGGACGGGATGGTGGTGGGCCTGGGCACGGGCTCCACGGCCCGCTACGCCCTGCTTGAGCTCGCCCGGCGCCTTCGGGAGGGGGAGCTAAAGGGCGTGGTGGGGGTGCCCACCTCGAGGACCACGGAGGAGCTCGCCAAGCGGGAGGGGATCCCCCTCGTGGACCTTCCCCCGGAGGGGGTGGACCTGGCCATAGACGGGGCGGACGAGATCGCCCCGGGCCTTGCCCTCATCAAGGGCATGGGCGGGGCCCTTCTCCGGGAAAAGATCGTGGAGGCCACGGCCAGGGAGTTTTTGGTCATCGCCGACCACACCAAGAAGGTGCCCGCCCTGGGCCGGGGCCCGGTGCCGGTGGAGATCGTCCCCTTCGGCCACCGGGCGACCCTGAAGGCCATCGCCGCCCTCGGGGGGGAGCCCGAGCTCCGCATGGACGGGGACGAGCTCTACTTCACCGACGGCGGCCACCTCATCGCCGACTGCCGCTTCGGCCCCATCGGGGACCCCTTGGGCCTGCACCGGGCGCTTTTGGAGATCCCCGGGGTGGTGGAGACGGGGCTTTTCGTGGGCCTGGCCACCCGGGCCCTGGTGGCGGGGCCCTTTGGGGTGGAGGAGCTTCTGCCGTAGAATGGGGGCCATGAAGGGCATGCCCCGGCCCTAGGGCGGGAAGGCTTCCCCGCCCGGGGCGCGTGCCCCGGTTTTTTTTAGGGAGGGCGCATGGAAAAGGTCTTCTACGTGACCACCCCCATCTACTACGTGAACGCCGAGCCCCACCTGGGCCACGCCTACACCACGGTGGTGGCGGACTTCCTGGCCCGGTGGCACCGGCTGGACGGCTACCGCACCTACTTCCTCACCGGCACCGACGAGCACGGGGAGACGGTCTACCGGGCCGCCGAGCGGGCGGGGGAGGACCCCAAGGCCTTCGTGGACCGGGTCTCCGAGCGCTTCAAGAGGGCCTGGGACCTCCTCGGCATCGCCTACGACGACTTCATCCGCACCACGGAGGAAAGGCACAAGGAGGTGGTAAAGCTCGTCCTAAAGAAGGTCTACGAGGCCGGGGACATCTACTACGGGGAGTACGAGGGCCTCTACTGCGTCTCCTGCGAGCGCTTTTACACGGAGAAGGAGCTCTCTGAGGGCCTTTGCCCCATCCACGGGAGGCCCGTGGAGAAGCGGAAGGAGGGGAACTACTTCTTCCGCATGGAGAAGTACCGCCCCTGGCTCCAGGAGTACCTCCAGGAAAACCCCGACCTCATCCGCCCCGAAGGGTACCGGAACGAGGTCCTGGCCATGCTCTCTGAGCCCATCGGGGACCTCTCCATCTCCAGGCCCCGCTCCCGCGTCCCCTGGGGCATCCCCCTCCCCTGGGACGAGGACCACGTGACCTACGTTTGGTTTGACGCCCTCCTGAACTACGTCTCGGCCCTGGGCTACCCCGAGGGGGAGGCCTACCGCACCTTCTGGCCCCACGCCTGGCACCTCATCGGCAAGGACATCCTGAAGCCCCACGCCGTCTTCTGGCCCACCATGCTGAAGGCGGCGGGGATCCCCATGTACCGCCACCTGAACGTGGGGGGGTTTCTGCTGGGCCCAGACGGGCGGAAGATGTCCAAGACCCTGGGGAACGTGGTGGACCCCTTCGCCCTTCTGGAGAAGTACGGCCGGGACGCCCTGCGCTACTACCTCCTTAGGGAGATCCCCTACGGCCAGGACACCCCGGTGAGCGAGGAGGCCCTCAAGACCCGGTACGAGGCCGACCTCGCCGACGACCTGGGGAACCTGGTGCAGAGGACCCGGGCCATGCTCTTCCGCTTCGCCGAGGGGCGCATCCCCGAGCCCGTGGCGGGGGAGGAGCTCGCCGAGGGGACGGGGCTTGCCGCGAGGCTCAGGGCCCTGGTGCGGGAGCTCAAGCTCCACGTGGCCCTCGAGGAGGCCATGGCCTACGTCAAGGCCTTAAACCGCTACATCAACGAGAAGAAGCCCTGGGAGCTCCATAAGCGGGACCCCAAGGAGGCCCAGGCCGTGCTCTACCGGGTGGTGGAGGGCCTGAGGATCGCCTCCATCCTCCTCACCCCCGCCATGCCGGGCAAGATGAAAGAGCTCAGGCGGGCCCTGGGGCTTAAGGAGGAGGTGAGCCTAAAGGAGGCCGAGCGCTGGGGCCTGGCCGAGCCCCGTCCCCTCCCCGAGGAGGCCCCCGTGCTCTTCCCCAAGGAGGCGAGGAGGGAGGAGGCGAGGGGAGGCGTGGAACCTTCCCAGATCGGCATAGAGGACTTCGCCAAGGTGGAGCTCAGGGTGGCGGAGGTGGTGGCCGCGGAGAGGCACCCGAACGCCGACCGCCTCCTCGTCCTCAGGCTTTCCCTGGGGAAGGAGGAGCGCACCGTGGTCTCGGGGATCGCCAAGTGGTACCGCCCCGAGGAGCTCGTGGGCAAGAAGGTGGTCCTGGTGGCGAACCTGAAGCCCGCCAAGCTCCGGGGCATTGAGAGCCAGGGGATGATCCTGGCGGCCCAGGAGGGGGAGGCCCTGGCCCTGGTGACCGTGGAGGGGGAGGTGCCCCCGGGGGCGGTGGTCCGGTAGTCCTTCCTTAAGGGGCGGTTAACCTAACCCTCATCTTTCCTTGCGGCCTGCCGGTATATTTTTGGAGTGGGCAGGGACTTGATTCCCTTCCCAGGAAGGAGGCCATATGCGTGGTTTAAGCGGCTTTCTCGCTCTGCTTTCCCTTGCTCTGGCCCAGACGGTAAGCTTGCCCAAGCCGGAAGGCCCCGTGGTGGAGGTGGTCGCGCCCAATGCGAACGCTACCTTTAA
>NZ_JBAMMI010000078.1:0-2993 GCF_039793865.1 Thermus sp. | reverse complement strand
GGGGGAGGAGGGCGAGCCTCTCCAGGAGGACCTCGAGGCGGGGGAGGGCCCCCTTCTCCACCTCCACCATCCTCGCCCCCTCCAGGTGGAGGAGGCCCTTGGCCGCGGTGCTCTTCCCCGTGCCCCGGGCCCCGTAGAGGAGGGTGTGAAGGGCGGGCCTAGCGGAGAGGAAGCGCCGGGCGTTGGCCTCGAGGGCCTGAAGCTGGGCCTCGTAGCCGATGAGCTCGTCCTCCCGGGGGAGGCGGGGGTGGGGAAGGGGGTGGAGCTCCCCGTCAAAGCGGAAGGCCCGGTAGAGGGCGAAGGGCCAGGGGCCGTGGGCCTGGAGCACCCCCACCACGGCCTCGGGGTCGCGGGCGAGGAGGGCCTTTAGCGCCCCTTCCTCCGCCGGGTGGGGGGGCCGCTCCCCCAGGCTTCCCAGGGGGGATTCCGCCCTAAGGCGCTGGAGCTCGGCGAAGAGGGCCTCGAGGTCCCACCGCACCAGGTCCAGAAGCCCAGGGGTGGGGTGGAGGGCCCGCCAAGCCCAAGGCGCTTTCAGAAGGGCCTGGGCCAGGGCGTAGCCCCAAGGCTCGCCCTGGGGGAGGTCCAGGGAAAGGAGGTCCGGGGGCCGCTTGGGCAGCTCCATGGGCCCCATCATAAGGGCTTCCCCCGGGGGTTTCCCCGGGGGCTTTGGTGGGCCGCACAGGACTCGAACCTGTAACCCACCGATTAAGAGTCGGTTGCTCTACCGGTTGAGCTAGCGGCCCAAACGCCAAAGGCTAGTGTAGCCTTCCTTTTTTCCGCTGTCAAGGGAAGCGGTAAAGGAGGGCCCGCCCCCTTTCCACGCGCACCTTTAGGGGCCCCAGGGCCTGGTTTTCCAGGGTGCGGGTGGTGGCCCGAAGAGGGGTGGGGGAGAGGTTCCACCTGGCCCCCTCCACCCCCAGGATGGCCTCGGGGAAGGGGAGGAGGCTGAAGGGGCTTCCCGGCTCCAGGGGAAGCTCGTGGACCCCGGGAAGGAGGGGTAGGGCCCAGGCGAGGCCGTCGGTGAGCTCCACCCGGCACCCCCTTTCCGCCAGGAGGAAGGCGAGCTCCAGGTGGGCCAGGGTGTGGTCCAGCCTCCCCCCCAGGGCCCCAAGGCCAAGCACCTCCTCCGCCCCAAGCTCCAGGGCCCTCCGGAAGAGGGCCTCTCCGTCCGTGAGGTCCTTGTCCCGGGGAAGCACCTCCTTGGGGGCCTTTAGGTCCAGCCAGGGGGGGCTAGAGTCCATGTCCCCAAGCCAAAGCTCCAGGGGAAGCCCCAGGGCCAGGGCGTGCCGGGCCCCCGAGTCCGCCGCCCAGAGGCGAAAACCTTCCAGCCTTTCCCTTAGCCCCTCCGTCACCAGGAGGGGCCCCCCGAGGAGGAGGGCGAGCCTCATCCTTCCAAGGCTACCGCCTGGGCGGGGTCCAGTTGGAGGCCCACCCCTTCCCCCTCCCTTGGGCCTTCGGGGGCCTCGAGGTAGAGCCTGACCCCCTTCACCCGCACCCAGAGCCCCACCCGGGGCCCGAAGAAGAGGCGCTCCTCCACCACCCCCTCCAGGGGGCCTCCCAGGGCGAGGGCCCTTGGGGGGAGGAGGTGGGCCTTGGGGGGAAGCCCCAGAGCTTGGCTCTCCTCAGGGGAGAGGAGGTTCTTGTGCCCCAGGAAGCGGGCGGCCCAGAGGTCCTTGGGGCGGGCGTAGACCTCCTCGGGCCTCCCCACCTGGACCAGCCGCCCCTCCTTCAGCAGGGCCACCCGGTGGGCGAGGAGAAAGGCCTCCCCCTGGTCGTGGGTCACAAGGAGGGCGGTGACGCCCTCTTCCTTGAGGGTCCTCCTCAGGAAGAGGAGGAGCTCCTCCCGAAGCCTCAGGTCCAGGGCCCCCAAGGGCTCGTCCAGGAGGAGGAGGCGGGGCCTAGGGGCCAGGGCCCGGGCCAGGGCCACCCTCTGTTGCTCCCCGCCGGAGAGTTCCTTGGGGCGCTTCCTGGCGTGGGGGGTGAGCTCCATCCTTTCCAGGAGCTCCTTGACTCGGGCCTTCCGCGCCTCCTTGGGCCAGCGGGCTTCCACCAGGCCGAAGGCGACGTTTTCCTCCACGGTGAGGTGGGGGAAGAGGGCGTAGTCCTGGAAGAGGAAGCCCACCTTCCGCCTTTCGGGGGGAAGGGGGGTGAGGTCTTCCCCCAGGAAGCGCACGAAACCCCCATCGGGCCTTAGAAGCCCGGCGATGAGCCTGAGCAGGGTGCTCTTCCCGCTTCCCGAAGGCCCTAGAAGGGCCAGGGTCTCGCCCTCGGCCATGGAGAGCCCCACGGAGAGGCTAAAGCTGGGAAAGGCCTTTTCCAGGTGAAGCTCCAGCACCCTCCCATTAAACCGGAAGGGCCCGGGCAAGCGCCCAGGCTCCTTTGCCGGGGTCCCCGTGCTGGCTTGGGCCAGCGTGGGGTGGGGTTACTTCAGGCCGAGCTTCTTCCGCTCCTCGTAGACCTGCTTGGGGGTGAGCTTCTTGTCGCGGAGGGCCTTCACCTCGGCCGCGGCGAAGGGCTTGAAGTCCTTCACCTTCTTGTCGTCCCCCCAGGCGGTGGCGATGTGGTTGAGGACGGCGGCGATCTCCTCGTCATCGCGCCCGGAGTAGGCAGGCATCTGCATGCCGCTGCTGCCATACTTCATCCCCTTCACCTCAATCTGGCCCTGCAGGCCCCAGAGGAGAACCTTGATGAGGTACTCCCGGCCCCCCTCTTTGGAGAGGATCTCCGCCACGTGGCCCGCGAGGGGCGGGAAGAGCTCGGGGGTGCCCTGCCCGTTCGCCCGGTGGCACCCCGCGCACTGGGCGTAGATCTTGGCGCCGTCCGCCTGGGCCAAGGCCAGGCCGCCGAGAAGGAGGAAAACCATAAGGGTCCGCTTCATCTTTACCCTCCGGGGTATAGGGTAGTTTGTCCCTGCTTTCCCGTCAAGGGGTGTACCTTTAGCCTGGCTTAAGCCATCTACCCCTTGGGGTATAAAACGGCAATGCTTGGATAAG
>NZ_JBAMMI010000077.1:10686-22957 GCF_039793865.1 Thermus sp. | reverse complement strand
AGGACGCTTCCCGGAAGAAGGCCAAGGAGAAGGAGGGCCAGGGCCACCAGGAGGGCCACGCCCCGGGCCAGGGGCCTGGGGGCCACCCCGGCCTCCCCCCGCCCGAAGACGGAAAGCCCCAAGGCCAGGTAGTAGTAGGCGCTTATGGCGCTCGTGACCAGGGCCAGGACCAGGAGCCCCCACTTTCCCGCCCTGGCCGCCTCAGCGAAGACCAGGTACTTGCCCCAAAAGCCCGCCAGGGGGGGGAGGCCCAGGAGGGAGAGGGCGGCGAGGAAGAGGGCGAGGCCCAGAAGGGGGTCCCGGTGGAAGAGGCCCCTTAGGGCCTCCAGGGGCACCCGGTCGGGGGAGACCTCGGAGAGCACGGCGAAGGCCAGGCCCGTGGCCAGGACGTAGGTGAGGAGGTAGAAGCCCAGGGCCTGGGCGTTCCCGGTGTAGAGGGCCAGGGCCATGTACCCGGCTTGGGCGATGGAGCTGTAGGCGAGAAGCCTTTTGGTTTCCTTCTGAGCCAAAGCGGCCAGGTTTCCCACCACCACGGAGAGGGCGATGAGGAAGGCGAGGGCGTCGGGGGCCCCGGGGGCCGCCACCCGGAGGAGGGCGGCGAAGGCCGCGGCCTTCACCGAGGTGGCCATGAAGAGGACCACCGGGGTGGGGCTTCCCTGGTAGACGTCGGGGGTCCAGAAGTGGAAGGGGGCGAGGGCCACCTTGAAGCCGAGGCCCACCAGGAGGAGGCCCAGGGCCAGGGCGTAGAGGGGCCCCTTCCCCGGCGTGCCCGCGAGGAAGCTCCCCGTGGCCCCGTAGTGGAGGGCCGCCCCGTAGAGGAAGAAGGCGGCGGCCAAAGCCCCCAGGAGGAAGTACTTGAGGGCGGCCTCGAGGCCCTGCCCCCTTCTCCAGGTGGCGAGGGCGTAGAGGGGAAGGGAGAGGGCCTCGAGGGCCACCAGCATGAGGATGAGGTTCCTGGTGGAGGCCAGGAGGTGCATCCCGAAGGCGGCGTAGAGCACCAGGAGGTAGAACTCAAACCGCCGCGAGCGCACCAGGCCCAGGGTCCAGAGGGCCCCAAGCAGGGCGAGGAGGGTGAAGGCCTGGGAGACGCCGTCCACCTGGTAGGGCCCGAAGGCGAAGGGCTTCCCCCAGGTGAAGAGGAGGGAGAGGAGGGCGAGGCTTAAGCCCAGGATGGTGAGCCGCTTGAAGAGGGCCACGGGAAGGAAGAAGCCCAGGAGGGTGAGGGCCACCGAGAAAAGGGCGAAGACCAAGAGGGTCATGCGCCACCTCCGAGAACCTTGGCGAAGGCTTCCGCCAGGGGCCTAAGGCCCTGGAGGAAGTACCCGGGGAAAACCCCCATGAGGAAGAGGGCCGCCACCACGAGGAGGGCGAAGCTCCACTCGTCCCCCTTCAGGTCTTCCACGCTCCGGTTTCCTTCCTCCCAGAAGGTCTTCTGGAAGGCGGTGAGGGCGTAGGCCGCGGAGGCGATCACCGAGAGGAAGGCCAAGGCGGCGAGCCAGGGACTGGCCTTATAGGCTCCGAGGAGGGTTAGAAACTCCCCGGGGAAGCCGGAAAGCCCGGGGAGCCCCACCATGGCGAGGAAGAGGAAGAGGAAGAGGGCGGCCAGGCCCGGGGCGCTTTGCGCCAGGCCCCGGTAGCGCCCGATCTCCAGGGTGTGGAGCCTCGCGTAGAGTTGCCCGAAAAGGAGGAAAAGCCCCCCGGTGTAGACGCCGCTCGCCGCGAGGAGGTAAAGGCCCCCAAGGGCCCCTTCCGGCGTGCCCGAGAAGACTCCCAAGGCCGCTACTCCCATGTGGGAAAGCCCGGCGTAGGCCAGGAGGGTCTTGGCCTCCTTGGCGGCGAAGGCCACCCAGGCCCCGTAGAGGGCGGAGAGGGCGGCGAGGAAGAGGAGGAGGCCCTGGACTTGGGCGAAGCCCTCGGGGGCCAGGGGGATGGCGTAGCGGAAGAAGGCGAAGACCCCCACCTTGTAGAGGGTTCCCAGGGCGTCCGCGAGCCCCGAGGGGTGGTTCTCCCGGTGGAAGAGGGGGAGCCAGGCGTGCACGGGGAAGAGGGGCGTCTTGATGGCGAAGGCCAGGGCGAAGCCCAGGAAGACCCAGAAGGCGGCCTCTCCCCGCACGGGGTGGGCGAGGAGGTCCTGGAGGAGGAAGGTGGGGCTGCCCCCCAGGGCCTTCGCCGCCAGGATGGCGGCCAGCATGGGAAGGCTTCCCGCCAGGGTGAAGAGGAGGAAGGTGTAAAGGGCCCGGAGGCGCCCTTCCCCCCCGTAAAGGAGAAGCATGAGGAGGGCGGGGATGAGGGCGGCCTCAAAGAAGACGTAGAAGACGAGGAGATCCCGGGCGGCGAAGAGACCCAAAAGAAGCCCCTCCATGAGGAGGGCGAGGCCCAAGAAGCGCCCCTCCACCCTCGCCACCAGGGCCCCCAGGAAGACGGTGAGGGCGATGGTGAGGAAGAAGAGGGCGGAAAGCCCGTCCAGGCCGAAGGCCCAGTACACCCCCGTCCCGGGGAGGAGGGGGGCCTGGAAGGCGTGGGCCACCCCGCCCGGGTGGGTCAGGAAGAGGTAGAGGTTGAGAAGGAGGGAAAGCCCCGCCCCCAGGACCCCTAAGGTCCGGGGAAGGCCCAGAAGAAGGAGGATTCCAACGAGGATGGGTAAAAGGATCGCCAGGACTACCACCGCATCACCCCCAAGAGGACCAAGGCGCCCAGCACGAAAAGCAGGGCGTAGAGCCTAAGGTAACCCGTCTGCAGGCGGCCTAAGGTCTGGCCCAGGCCCCGCACCCCATCCCCTAGGCCAAAGTACCCCCGAAGGAGGCCGGCGTCCCCGTAGAAGAGGGCCTCCGCCAGGGCCTTCAAGGGGTTCACGATGAGGGCGTTGTAGGCCCGGTCCACGTAGAAGGCCTCCCGGCTCGCCGCCTCAAAGGCCAGATACCAGGCGGGGAAGGCCTTGCGCTGGAAGAAGACGAAGCCCGCCCAAAGCCCCAAAAGGGCCACCGCCGCCGAGAGGGCGATGAGGCCCCACTCCGCCCCAAGGGAAAGATGGTGGGCCTCCACCTCGGCCAGGGCGGGCTTCAAAAAGGGTTCCAGAACGTTGGGCAGGGGGTGGGGCAGGGCGAGGTACCCGGCGAGAACCGCCCCTAAGGCGAGGAGGTGGTTGGGCCAGAGCATCACCGGCGGGGCCTCGTGGGGGTGGTGGTGGCCCCGTTCCTCCCCCAGGAAGACCAGGACGAACCAGCGCATGGCGTACATGGCGGTGAGGACGGCCACGAGGAGCGCCCCCACGTAGAACCCCACCCCGCCGAAGGGGTAGGTGAGGGTGGCGGCGAGGATGGCGTCCTTGGAGAAGAAGCCGGAGAGCAGGGGAAGGCCGCCTAAGGCCAAGGCCCCGATGAGGGCGTGGTAGCGGGTCATGGGCAGGTGCTTCCAGAGGCCGCCCATCTTCCGCACGTCCTGCTCGCCCCCCAGGGCGTGGATCACGCTCCCCGAGGCCAGGAAGAGGAGGGCCTTGAAGAAGGCGTGGGTGAAGACGTGGAAGAGGGCGGCCCAGTAGGCCCCCACCCCCGCCGCCAGGAACATGTACCCGAGCTGGCTGATGGTGGAGTAGGCGACGATTTTCTTGATATCGGTCTGGCCGAAGGCGGATAGCGCCCCATAGGCCGCGGTGAGGAGGCCGATCACGGCGATGGTGTAGGAGACGTCGGGGAGGGCGCTGTAGAGGAAAGAGCTTCGGGCGATGAGGTAGACCCCGGCTGTCACCATGGTGGCCGCGTGGATCAGGGCGGAAACCGGGGTGGGGCCGGCCATGGCGTCGGGGAGCCAGACCATAAGGGGGATCTGGGCGCTCTTGCCCACGGCCCCGAGGAAGAGGAGGAGGCCCGCCAGGGCGAGGAGGCTAGGGTTCCTCAGGGGGCCTTCCAGGGCCTCTCTAAGCTCGCTGATGGAGAGGGTGCCGTAGAGGGCAAAGAGGATGGCCATGCCCAGCATGAAGCCCAGATCGCCGATGCGGTTCACGATGAAGGCCTTGCGGGCGCTGTCGGCGTACTGGGGGTTCTGGTACCAGAAGCCGATGAGGAGGAAGCTCGCCAGGCCCACCCCTTCCCAGCCGATGAACATCACCGGGTAGCTGTCGGCGAGGACCAGGGTGAGCATCATGGCGATGAAGAGGTTGAAGTAGGCGAAGAAGCGGCTGTAGCCGGGGTCCCCCGCCATGTAGCCGATGGCGTAGACGTGGATGAGGAAGCCCACCCCGGTGACGATGAGGAGCATGAAGCCGGAGAGGGGGTCCAGAAGGAGGCTGAAGGGGATGCCGGGAAGCCACTCCGCTTGGAAGCGGGCCCCTCCCGAGAGGAGAAGCCCCGCCCCCAGGAGGAAGGAGGCCAGGACGAGCCCCGAGGCGATGACCCCGGGGAGGGGCTCCCGCATCCTTTTGCCGAAAAGCCCCATGAGGGCGAAGCCCAAGAGGGGCAGGAGGATGGTGAAAAGAAGCGCCATGCTCACCCCCTAAGCTCGGAGAGGTCGTCCACCGCGGTGCTCTCCCGGTGGCGGAAGATGGCCACGATGAGGCCGAGGCCCACCGCCACCTCGGCGGCGGCGATGGCGATGACCATGAGGGCGGCCACCTGGCCCTCGAGCCCATAGGCCCGGGCGAAGCCCACCAGGGAGAGGTTGGCCGCGTTCAGCATAAGCTCTATGGAAAGGAAGACCAAAATGGCGGTCCTCCGGGTGAGGACCCCGTAGACCCCGAGGGCGAAGAGGAGGGCGGAGGCGAGGAGGAAGCTCACCGCGCCACCTCCTTCTCCCGCTCCTCCCGGGGCAGGGCGTCCAGGGGGCGGGAGGGCTGGACCAGGGCCACGGCCACCACCGTGGCCACCATGAGGAGGAAGCCCACGGCGAGGAGCACCAAAAGCCAGTCCCCATAGAGGAGGGGTCCCAGGGCCTGGGGAAGCCCGCCCTTAAGGTCCTGGGTGAAGGCGAGCTTTAGCCCCCAAAGCCCCGAAAGGAGAACCCCCGCTACCCCTAAGGCGAGGAGGGCGGCGAGGGGCTTGGAGCGCACCAGGGGGTCAAACCCGATCTCCCCCTGGGCGGCGAAGAGGAGCATGATGACGAAGAGGAAGAGGACCACGATGGCCCCGGCGTAGACGATGACCTGGATGAAGCCCAAAAAGCGGGCGTCCAGGGCCACGTAGACCCCGGCGAGAACGAGGAAGTTGAAGATCAGGGCCAAGGCGGCGTGGATGGCGTTCCTAAGGGTGACCACCAGCATCCCGCTTGCGAGGAGCAGGGCCACCGCTAGGCCTTCTAGGAGGCTCACGGCTTCCTCCTTTCCGTGGGGGCTTGGAAGCCCTCCAGCTCGGGCCGCACGTAGGGCACCACGTAGCCGGGCTTGACCGCCTTGCCCGTGATCTTGGCCTCCCGGCGCTGGGGCTTGGTGCCCACCACGTCCACCAGCATGTCCTCCTTGCCGTAGACGAGGTCGGAGTACTGGTAGTCCGCCATCTCAAAGTCGTACCCCAAGACGATGGCCCCCGTGGGGCAGGCCTCCTCGCAGAGGCCGCAGAAGATGCACCGGAGCATGTTGATCTCGTAGACCTTGGCGTACCGCTCCCCCGCCGAGACCGGGTTTTCCGGGTCGTTCTCCGCCGGCTCCACGTAGATGGCGTAGGCGGGGCAGGCGGCGGCGCAGAGGGAGCAGCCGATGCACTTCTCCAGCCCGTTCGGGTGCCTCGTGAGGACGTGCCGCCCGTGGAAGCGGGGCTTCAGGGCCACGGGGGCGTCGGGGTAGGGGACGGTCACCGGCTTGGAGAAGAGGTACTTGAGGGTAATGCCGAGGCTTTGGGCGAGGGCCTTCAGGGTCATGCGCCACCTCCTTTGCGGGCGGGCTTAGGGGAGTAGAGGACCGCTCCGAGAAGCCCCAGGAAGCTCAGGGCGGAGAGGTAGAGGAGGTAGGTCCTGGGGAGGTCCAGGGCCACCACGAGGGCGGTGACCAGGAACCAGAGAAGGGCCAAGGGGAAGAGGAAGCCCCAGCCGAAGCGGAGGAGCTGGTCGTAGCGCAGGCGGAACCAGGTGGCCCGGATCCAGATGAAGAGGAAGAGGAAGAAGGCGATTTTGAGGAACAGCCAGAGGTAGGGGACCTCGAGGACGGGCATGGTCCAGCCGCCCAGGAAGAGGGTGGGGATGAGGGCGCTGGCGGTGATGAGGTGGATGTACTCCGCCATCTGGAAGAGGGCCCACTTGATGGAGCTGTACTCCGTGTGGTAGCCGCCCACCAGCTCCTGCTCCGCCTCGGGGAGGTCAAAGGGGGTGCGGGCGGCCTCGGCCAGGGCGGCGGTGGCGTAGACCAGGAAGGCGGGGAAGGCGTAGAGGAAGAGCCAGCCGTGCGCCTTCTGCCAGTTCACGATCTCGTTCAGGTTGAGGCTCCCCACCAGAAGCACCGGGGAGAGAAGGGCGAGGCCGAGGCCGAGCTCGTAGGAGATGAGGCTCGCCGAGGAGCGAAGGGACCCGAGGAGGCTATATTTGCTTCCCGAGGCCCAGCCCGCCAGGAAGACGCCGTAGATGGCCATCTCGCTCACGGCGAAGAGGTAGAGAAGGCCCAGGTCCAGGTTGAGCACCCAAGGTTGGTAGCCGAGGAAGCTCCCCGGCGGGCCGAAGGGGATGGCCCCAAAGGCCAGGAGGGCGAAGACCACGCTGATGAGGGGGGCCAGAACGAAGAGGACCTTGTCGGCCCGCTCCACCACCAGGTCTTCCTTGAAGATGCTCTTGATGGCGTCGGCGAGGGGCTGGAGGAGGCCCATGGGCCCCACCCGGTTCGGGCCCAGGCGCACCTGGAAGCGGGCGAGGAGCCTCCGCTCCACTAGGGTCATGAAGGCGAAGGCGGTTAGGAGGCCCACCACCACCAAAAGGGCCTTCAGGGCCACCATCCAGTAAGGGTCAAGGGAGTGGCTCACGCTTCACCTCCTGCGGGAACCAGAACCCGGCCCTCCACGAGGAGGCCCGCCGCGGGCCCCAGGGCCGAGAGGTAGAGGAAGCCCTGGGGGAGGTCCTCCCGGTGGACCACCCGGGCCTCGAGGCGGCCGAAGGGGGTCTCCACGGCCACCTGGGCCCCCTCGGGGAGGGCCTCGGCCCGGGCCGTTTCGGGGTGGGCCCAAAGCTCGGGGCTTGCCGCCTCCCGGGCCTTGCCCACGGCCTGGTGGGCCTTCCACATGCTGGGCCGGAGGTAGAGCTGGCCCCCTCGGGCCTTGGGCCTAAGGGTCCGGGTGCGGAAGGCGAGGAGGCCCATGGGCCCCGGGACCCCCTTCTTCCTAAGCTCCCGCTCGGCCTCGAGGTGGAGCCGGAAGGGGGGCCTCACCCCCAGGGCCTCGGCCAGGAGGGCGAGGACCTGGAGGGCGCCCTCCGCCTCCCCGTTCTCTATGGGGGCGGGGGCAAGGGGGAGGACCCGGCCCTCCAGGTTCACCAGGTGCCCCCGCTTCTCGTAGGGGGTGGGGGCGGGGAGGACCACGTGGGCGTACCGCTCCGCCAGGGGGTGGAGGTGGCTTAGGTGCATGACCACGAAGCGCTTCCCCTTAAGGGCCCCTTCCGGGGGCACGAAGCCGTAGTAGGCGTAGAGGGCCCCGGGCTCGTCCCAGGCGGCGCCCCTTTCCCCGGGGAAGACCCCCATGGCCTCGAGGCCCCGGGCGTTCGCCGCCGGGGTCATGGCGAGGACCCTGGCCCCTTTGCGCTCGGCGAGGAGGCGGGCCCTTTCCGCGGCCACGGCGTCCTGGAGCACCCCCGCCCCCAGGAGGAGGACCGGGTTTTGCGCCCTTTCCCAGGCCTCCTTCGCCTTCTGCACCACCTCGCTTCCCTCCTTCTCCCCGAGGAGGGCGAGGAGGATCTCCCGCTCCTCCCCGGGCCTGTGGACCTCGTGGAGGGCGGCCCACTTCATGAGGGGCGCCCGGTAGGGGGCGAAGAGGGCCATCTTTTCCGTGCGGCGGGGCATCCTCTCCTTGATGGAGAGGTCGGCGAAGGGGGTGCCGTGGGCGAAGCGCTGAGGGGGCTTGAGGTCCCGCACGAACTCGGAAAGCCTGAGGTGGAGGATAGGGGCCTCCTCCGTGGGGTCCCCGAGGACCAGGGCGAAGTCCGCCCGCAGGAGGTCCTCCAGGGTGGCCGCCGGGAAGAGGCTCGCCGGGGCGGCGGTGCGGCCCTGGAAGTCCAGGTGGGGGGTCTTGAGGGCCTTGGCGAGCTCGGAGGCCAGGAGGCCCTCCTCGAGGGTGGCGTCGTGGGCCAGGTAAAGCCCCACCTCCTCGCCCCGCGCCTCCTTCAGGCCCTCCTTGAGGGCCAGGAAGGCCTCCTCCCAGGTGGCCTCCACGAGGCTTCCCCCCTTCCGCACCAAGGGGGTCTTGAGGCGGTCCTGGTCCGCCCACTCGTGGCCGAAGCGGCCCGCGTCGCAAAGCCAGATCTCGTTGACCTCGGGCACCTCTCGGGCCCGGACCCTCAAGAGCTCCCCGCTACGGGTGTCGGCGGTGATCCCACACCCCACCGCGCAGAGGGTGCAGGTGGTGGGCGTCTCCTCCATCTCCCAGTTCCGGGCGCGGAAGCGGGCGGTGAGGTCCAGAAGGGCCCCCACCGGGCAGATGTCCGTGATGTTCCCGGAGAAGCCCGAGGGGAGGCCGAAGTCCATGGTGCCGATGAAGGTGTGCACGCCCCTTTCTATGAAGTCCAGGACCTCGTCCCCGGGGACCTCCTCAAAGTAGCGCACGCACCTTTTGCAGTGGATGCACCGCTCCCGATCCAGGACCACGAAGGGGGAGAGGGGGTGGTGCTTGTCCACGTGGCGGCGGGTGAACTCAAAGCGGGTGTAGACGGGAAGGGAGAGGGGGTCCTTCTGGTAGTACTTCTCGTAGAGCCCGTACTCCACGGTGCGGTCCTGGAGCTCGCAGGCCCCGCCCTTGTCGCAGGTGGGGCAGTCCAGGGGGTGGTTGAGGAGGGTGAACTCCACCATCCCCGCCTGGGCCTCCCGCACCACCTCGGAAAGGGTGTCCACCACCATCCCGTCCGCCACCGCGGTCACGCAGCTTGCGGCGAGCTTGGGCTGCCACTGGATCTCGGGCTCGCCCCGTTCGTTGAGGAGGGGCTTCCCGTCGGGGCCCTTTTTGGGGAGGCCGATCCGCACCAAACACATGCGGCAGGCCCCGATGGGGGAGAGGTGCTTTTCCGAGCAGAAGAGGGGCACGTCGTACCCCGCGTGGAACACCGCGTCCATGACGCTCGTCCCCGGGGGCACCTCCACCAGGCGGTCGTTGACCTTGACCCTTACCATGTCACCTCCAAAGCGTGGGCCTGGGTACGGGGCGCTTCTCCCGCGCCAGGGCCAGGTACTGGTCCTTGAAGTGCTTCAGAGAGCCCTTCACCGGCCACACCGCCGCGTCGGCCAAGGGGCAGAAGCTCCGCCCCTCAATGAGGGGGAGGAGGGCCTCGAGGTTCTCCACGTCCTTCTCCTCCCCCTCGCCCCGGCCGATCTTGGCGAAGAGGTTCACCATGAACCCCGCCACGCCCTCGCGGCAGGGGGTGCACTTGCCGCAGGACTCGTGGGCGTAGAAGCGGGTGAGGTTCCACATGGCGTCCACCATGCTCACCCGCTCGGGGATGAGGATCACGCCCCCCGTCCCCAGCATGGAGCCCTGGGCCTGAAGCCCCTCGTAGCTCATGGGGGTGTCCAGGACCTCCTCGGTGAAGGGCAAAGGCGGGGTGGAGGACCCCCCGGGGATGATGGCCTGGATGGGCTCCAGGGGCCCTCCGGCCCACTCGTAGATGAGCTCGCGGAAGGTGGTGCCCATGGGAAGCTCGTAAACCCCAGGGCGCTTCACCGGCCCCGAGACCTGGTAGAGCTTCATCCCCTTGGACCCCTCCGTGCCCATCTGGGCGAACCAGTCGGCGCCCCGCTCCATGATGGGCACCACCGCGGCCAGGGTCTCCACGTTGTTGATGGTGGTGGGCTTGCCCCAAAGGCCTGCCTGGGCGGGGAAGGGGGGCTTGAGGCGGGGGTTGGCCCTTAGGCCCTCGAGGGAGTTCATGAGGGCCGTCTCCTCCCCGCAGATGTAGGCCCCGGCCCCCCGGTGGACGTGGAGGTCAAAGGAGAAGTCCGTGCCGAAGAGGTTCTTCCCCAGGTAGCCCCGGGCCCGGGCCTCCTTTATGGCCTGCTCCAACCTGTCCGCCGCCCTCCGGTACTCCCCCCGGACGTAGATGTAGCCCACCGTGGCCCGGATGGCGTACCCGGCGAGGATCATCCCCTCAATGAGGAGGTGGGGGACGTCCTCCAGGATGTACCGGTCCTTGAAGCTCCCGGGCTCGGACTCGTCGGCGTTGCAGATGAGGTAGTGCTGCTTCCCGTCCTTGGGCATGAAGCTCCACTTGACCCCCGTGGGGAAGCCCGCCCCGCCCCGGCCCCGTAGCCCCGAGCGCTTCACCTCCTCTATGACCTCGTCCGGGGTCTTTTCCTTGAGGACCCGCTTCGCCGTCTCGTACCCCCCGTGCCGGAGGTAGTAGTCCAGGGTCCAGGACCCCTCCTTCCCCACGTGGGCGTAGAGGGTCCTCTGGAACCTGGGGTCCAGTCCGGAAAGAATGGGCCCGGTCATCCCTCCACCTCGTGCACGTGGTGGCCGCACTTGCCGGGAAGCTCAATCTCATCAAGCCGCTTCCCCGCCCTAAGGCCCGCAAGAAGGGCCTCAAGCCTCGCCCGGGTCACGCACTCCACGTAGGGCTCGTCGTTCACCTGGATCACGGGGGCGGTGTGGCAACTGCCCAGGCACTCCACCTTCTGCACGCTGAAAAGCCCGTCCGGGGTCACCTCCCCGGGGCCGATCCCTAAGGTTTCTGTGAGGTAGTCCCAAAGCTCCTCCGCCCCGGCGAGCTTGCAGCTTAAGGTGGCGCAGACCTGGAGGTGGTACTTCCCGGTGGGCACGAACTGGTAGTAGGAGTAGAAGCTCGCCACCCCCAGGACCTCGGTGGGCGTGGTGCCCACGAGGCGGGCGATCTCCTCTATGCGCTCGGGCCGGATCCAGCCCTCCTCCTGCTGCACCCGCCGGAGAAGGGGCATAAGGGCGGCGCGGCGCCCTTCCGGCGGGTACTTGGCGAAGGTCTCCTCCAGGAAGTCCTGCTTGTCGTCAAAGAAACCCATCTTCCCTCCCTAGCGGTCCACGTCCCCCATCACGGGGTCCAGGCTGGCGATGATGGCCACCATGTCCGGCACCTGCTCCCCCTTGCAGGCGTAGGGGAGGCTTTGCAGGTTGACGAAGCTCGGGACCCGCACCTTGACCCGGTAGGGCATGGAGCCGCCGTCGGAGACGATGTAGTAGCCGAGCTCCCCCCGGGCAGACTCCGTGGGCACGTAGACCTCCCCCTTGGGGGGATGGAAGCCCTCGGTGTAGTGCTTGAAGTGGTAGATGACCGCCTCCATGGAGGTCTCCAGGAGGTGGCGGGGGGGCGGGGTGATCTTGGGGTTGGGGTCGCGGATGGGGCCCGGTTCCAAGCGCTCCAGGGCCTGCTTGAGGATCTTCACCGACTCCCGCATCTCCCGGATGCGGACCATCATCCGGTCAAACACGTCTCCCTTTTCCCCCAGGGGCACGTCAAAGCTGTAGGTCTCGTAGCCCGAGTAGGGGTAGGCCTTGCGCACGTCGTAGTTCACCCCGCTCGCCCGCAAAGACCCCCCGGTGAGGCCGAGATGGATGGCCACCTCGGGCGGGATCACCCCCACGCCCCGGGCCCTCTCGTAGAAGATGGGGCTTTCGGCGAAGAGGGCCTCGTACTCGTCAATGCGGTGGGGCATGACCTCCAGGAACTTCCTGAGCTCGGGGACGAACTCCTCCGGCAGGTCCTCCTTCACCCCGCCGATGCGGATGTAGTTGTGGTGGAAGCGTTGGCCCGTGACCCACTCAAAGAGGTCCAGGATGGCCTCCCGCTCCCGGAAGGCGTAGAAGAAGGGGGTGAGGGCCCCGAGGTCCAAAAGCCCCGTCCCCAGGAAGACCAGGTGGCTCGCCAGGCGGGAGAGCTCGTTGAGGATGACCCTTATGGTCTCCGCCCGGGGCGGCACCACCGCCCCCACCAGCTTCTCCACCGCCAGGGCGTAGGCCAGGTCGTGGGCGAAGGAGTGGAGGTAGTCCATCCGGGGGGTGTAGGTGAGGTTCTGGAGGTAGGTGCGGTGCTCCATGGTCTTCTCAAAGCCCGTGTGGAGGTAGCCGATGTGGGGCACCACCTCCAAGACCTCCTCCCCGGAGAGGGTCACCACCAGGCGGAGCACCCCGTGGGTGGA
>NZ_JBAMMI010000077.1:0-10586 GCF_039793865.1 Thermus sp. | reverse complement strand
CCAAGACCTCCTCCCCGGAGAGGGTCACCACCAGGCGGAGCACCCCGTGGGTGGAAGGGTGCTGGGGGCCCACGTTCAGGGTCATGACCTCGGTGCGGAGCTCCTTGGGCTCCTCCGGGGGGGCGTCTAGGGAGATCTCCTCCAGGAACTCTTCCCTCATCCTTTAACCTCCCGGGCCTTCTTGAGGTCGGCCCAAAGGGACCGGTAGCCCTTGCGGCTCCCGCCCTTGTAAAAGGTGAGGCCGGGGTCCTTGCCGGTGAGGGCGGCGCGGAACTCCGCCGGGATGATGTAGCGCCCCTCGCGGAAGAGGGTGGGGGTTTCGCCCAGGGGGAAGTCCTTGCGCAAGGGGTGGCCCTCGAGGTCCTCCGGGGTGAGGATCTTGCGGAGGTCGGGGTGGCCCTCAAAGACGATGCCGAAGAGGTCGTAGACCTCCCTTTCCAGGAAGTTCGCGCTCCCCCAGAGGTCGGTCACCGTGGGGAGCCTGGGGTCCTTCTCGGGGACAAAGACCCGGGCGAAGAAGCGGCTCCCGTCCCCATCCCTGTAGCCCGGCAGGGAGACCAGCTCGTAGACCACGGCGAAGCGCTCGGGGCGGGGGTCGGGGTACTCCAGGTAGTCTATCCCCACGATGTCCGCCAGGTAGTTGAAGCCCATCTCCTTGTACCGGGCCATCTCCTCCTTGAAGCCCTCCTTCGGCAGGACCACCCAGAGGTTGCCGAGGCCGTTGTCCTCAATGGGGTACCCCTTGGCCCGGGCCTCCTCCAAGACGCGTTCAAGCCGCATGCCTCACCCCCTCGCCCGCCGCCAGGCGGCCACGGGCGGAAGCTTCCGGCCGCTTTCGTCGTAGGCCTCGCCCCGCACCTTCTTCTGGAGCTGCATCACCGCGTAGATGAGGGCCTCGGGCCTCGGGGGGCAGCCGGGGACGTAGACGTCCACCGGCACCACGGAGTCCACGTTCTGCACGATGGCGTAGTTGTTGAACATCCCCCCCGAGCTCGCGCAGGCCCCCATGGAGATCACCCACTTGGGGTCGGGCATCTGCTCCCAGACCCGGCGCATCACCGGGGCCATCTTCTTGGAAAGCCTCCCGGCCACGATCATCACGTCCGCCTGGCGCGGGCTTGCCCGGAAGACCTCGCTCCCGAAGCGGGCCAGGTCGTTGCGGGCGTCGGTGGAGGCCATCATCTCGATGGCGCAGCAGGCGAGGCCGAAGGTGGCGGGCCACAAGGAGTTGCTCCGCCCCCAGGCCACGAGCTTCTCCAGGGTGGTGAAGAGGATCCCCTCCCTTTCTAGCTCCTGCACGTCCCGCTCAAAAAGGTCCTTCAGCGCCACCGCATCACCCCCTTCCACCACTCGTAGAGGAAGCCCACGAAGAGGAGGAGGGTGAAGGCCAGGACCCCGAGGAAGCCGTAGAGGCCAAGCCCGCCCGCGCTCACCGCGTAGGGCCAGAGGAAGGCCACCTCCACGTCAAAGAGGATGAAGAGCATGGCCACCACGTAGAAGTGGACGGGAAAGCGCCGCACCTCCCCGGCGGGGTCGTTCCCCGACTCGTAGGGCATGAGCTTGGCCCGCCCCGGCTTCTTGGGGCCGAGGAGGGCCCCCACCAAAAGGGCCGCCACCCCGACGAAGAGGGCCACCCCCAGGTAGATGAGGACGTTCACGTACTCCTGAATCGGCGCCAAGGTCCCCTCCTTTCGTGCATCCCTTCACGAGCAGGGTCCCCAAATTCCCAAGGACCCGCCCAGGTTCCTGCCCATCTTACTACCTCATCCCCGGGACAAAGGGGTAGGGCTACACCGTGCCCGAGGCTATTGGTGTAGCTCCCCGCGTTATGGGACAAACGCCGCTACACCTCGGTGTAGGTAAGCGCCTCCTGCAGGCGGCGGAAGGCCTTTAGGTCCAGCTCCTCGGCCCGCACTCCCTGGGAAAGGCCCAGGGCCTTTAGGGCCTCACCCACCCGCGCCTTGGAGTAGCCCGCGGCGGCTAAGGCGTTGAGGAGGGTCTTGCGCCGCTTGGAAAAGGCGGCCTCCACCAGGGCGAAAAGTCCTGGGTCGTCCGGGGCCCCCGTGGGGGTGAGGCGCACCAGGCTGCTCCAGACCTTGGGCGGGGGGAAGAAGGCCCCGGGGGGGAGGTCAAGGAGCCTTTCCGCCCGGGCGTGGTGGGCGACCCGGAGGGTGAGGACCCCGTAGGCCGGGGTCTTGGGCCTTGCGGTCATGCGCTCGGCCACCTCCTTCTGCACCAGGAAGACCAGGCGGGCGAAGCGCCCGGCTTTGAGGAGGCGGGTAACCAGAGGGGTGGCGATGTTGTAGGGGAGGTTGGCCACGAGGAGGCTTCCTTCCGGCACCTCCTCCCAGGGGTAGAGGAGGGCGTCCTGGAAGACGAGGCGCGCCGGGAGGCCCGAAAGGGTCTCCTCCAGGACGGGCCTCAGGCGCAGGTCCTTCTCTATGGCCGTGACCTGGGCCCCGGCCTCGAGGAGGGCCCGGGTGAGCGCCCCAAGCCCCGGCCCCACCTCAAAGACGGGCCCGGTGAAGGGCCGGGCCGCCTCCACGATGCGGTGGAGGTGGGCCTCCGAGACCAGGAAGTGCTGGCCGAAGCGCTTTTGGGCGAAGAGGCCGTGGCGCAGGAGGAGCTCCCGCACCGCCTTGGGGGAGGCCAGGGGGTTAGCCATGGAGGCGCTTGACCCTAGGCCTCAAGGGCTCCTCCCCGGGGTCAAGCTCCAGGTACTCCCCGAGGTCCAGGGCGTCAATGAGGGCGAACCGCTCCTTGAGGAGCACTCCCTCCCTCATGGGCACGTGCCCGTAGACCCCGAAGCGGTAGCCCATGCGCTCCACGTAGTCGGGGGTGCGGAACCACCAGGTCTTGGGCTCGCTTTGGGCGTAGAAGAGGTCGTCGTACTCCTGAAGCCAGGGTACGGGGCCCACGTGGGCGAAGTGGACCCCCTTTAGCACCAGTTCCCGAGGGAAGGAGGCGAACCAGCGCTTCAGCCCCTCGGGTAGGGGCCGCCCCCCGTGCTCGGGGTGGAACTCCAGGTGCTTGAGGTGGCGGTTGCCCAGGATGGGCTCCCCCTTGAGGGCGGCCTCGTCGTGGTTCCCTAGGAGGATGGTCACGTGGCCTTCCGCCTCCTCCTGGAAGCCCTTCAGGCGAAAAAGCTCGCGGATCTGGGCTCCCGCGGCCAGGCGGAGGTGGGTGGGGTCCTCGGGGTCGTAGGGGGAGAGCCCTGTAAGGCGCTCGTAGTCCCGGAGGGTCTTGGGGTGGACCAGGTCGCCGAGGAGGACCAGGCGCGCCTCGCCCCTCCTCAGGGCCGCCGTGGGGCGGAGGTGGGCGTCGGCCAGCCCCTCGGCCTTGAGGAGGCGCCAAAGGGCGGGGAAGTTGGCGTGGAGGTCCCCGACGGCGATGACCCTCATCCCTTGAGGAGTTTCCGAAGCTCCCCGTAGAGGCCCCGGGTTTCCTCGGGGGTTTTGCCGTAGCCCCCGTATTTGGTGATGATCCGGGCCGCCTCCTTGCCCAGGCCCTTCTCCTTGAGCCTCTCCAGGAGCTGGTCAATGAGGCGGTAGGCCTCGGGCTTTTCCTCTTCTTCCGGGGCCTCGAGGCCCTCCCCCTCGCCTTCGGGGAGGCTTGGGGGGGTGAAGCGGCCCTTCTCGGGGTCGTAGTCCACCCACTGCTTCTCCAGGCGGTAGAGGTACCGCCCCACGCCGAACTTCACCGCCGCCCGCTTGAGGGCGTCGGAGAAAGCGGCCTTTAGAGAGTCCCCCTCCCCCACGTCCTCCTTGGTGACCCCGAGGACGGTGAGGCGGCACTTGACCTCGCAAAGGCGCTCCCGCTTCTCCCCCCGCTCGTCCCCCAGGAGGCGCTCCTGGTCGGAGAGCACCTCGTAGGCATCGTGCCAGCCCTCCGGGCCCACCACCTTGTCCAGCCGGTCCAGTACGGTGCGGGCGTCCACGTAGGGGACCACGAGGGCGCGCCGTTTGTCCCGGGAAAGGGCCTCTATGCGCCACTGCACCTCCCCTTTGGGGAAGGGTTCGGCTAGCTTGCGCCAGACTTCGTCCATAGGTCCAAGTTTACTTTAGCCTTTTCTCACCCTAAAGTTCCTCAGAGGAGGGAAGCTAGAGGCATGAAGCGCTGGCTTTGGTTTCTGCCTTTTCTGGCCGTGGCTTGGGCTTTGGAGGTCCGCCTCACCGCCACCCTCGCCTTTGACCTCTTTCCCCAAGCGGTGGTGGTGGAGCGGGTGGCTGAGCCCCAGGGTATCCTGGTGGTCTACAGCTACTCCCGGCCGGAGGCCATCTTCCGCTACCACGACGAGGACCTCCGCCGCCGGGGCTGGGTGCGGGTGAAGTACGAGGTAAAAAAGAACGAGTGGAAGGCGGAGTACCGGAAGGGTAAGGCCAAGGCCACCCTCTCCGTCAAGGACAAGAAGGGCCGGGTGGAGGTGCGCCTTAAAGAAGGGGACTAGACAAGGCCCGGGCCCCTTGCTACCCTAAGGGGCGCGTGGGGCCGTGGCGCAGCTGGGAGCGCGCCTGAATCGCACTCAGGAGGTCACGGGTTCGAGTCCCGTCGGCTCCACCAAAAACCCCCGCCCAAAGGCGGGGGGCAAATGTCTTGGTAGGAGGAGTTGCCGGAAAGCCGTACGAAGAGGGTGTCGGCGGTGTTCCAGATCGTCGGGCTTCCCCGGGAGGACCAGGATTAGCGTTTACGGAGGCGCTACCCTCATACCCTTTTGGCGTGAATCCTTTGCCTAGGCCAAGGCCCTAAGGCCTCTGTGGGCCTTCTTTCCCGGGGCCCCCAGGCTGGCGCAAGCCAGCCTGGGGTGGTATTACAGGCCGAGGAGCCACTCCACGAAGGCGTTCACCACGTCGTTCTCTGCTAGGAGTTCGGGGTTTTCCAGGACCGCTAGGTAAAAGGCGCGGACGAGGTCTGGGGGGGGATCCCTAAGAAGCTCCTGGACGCTTTTTCCCGGGTAGGGTCCCTTCTCCAGAGGGGCGGTCAGGCGGGGGGTGGTGGCCAGGGGAGCGGCCTCCTTGAAGGCTTCCAGGGTTCTCTCCAGGAGGAGGCGCTCCCCGTCCACACCCAGGGCTTCCTTAGGGGTAAGGAGGGGGTTTCCCGAGAGGCCCCGCGCCTCGAGGCCCAGGGCGTAGAGCCTCCGGGCGAGGCTCGGTGGGCCCGCCTCCAGGGAGAGGAGGACTTGGGCCTTCCCGTGGCGGACCTCGAGGGTGTACCGCCCCTCCTCCGGCAGGGTGACGGCGGGGGCCACCTCCTCCAGGGCCGCCGTGAGGGGAGGGAAGCCCAGGGGCTTGGACTCTCGGGCCACCGCCTCCCCCTCCCGCCAGAGGAGGGTTTCCAGGGCCTCCCTGCCCAGGTAGGGGGTTCCCTCCAGGCGCACCACGGGGAAGACCGCCTCCCCTTTGCGGAAGGGCCGGGCGTCCTGGTCTTCGGGGATAAGGGTCAGCCTGAGGACCTGTAGGCGCACCTGGGGGGCCTCGAGGCGGGCCAGGGCCCTCCTGGCGGCGAAGGCGGCGGGGTGCTTGGGGTAGGCCTCGAGGAAGGCCCGGTAGAGGGGTGGGGCCTCCAGGCCCGCCCGCTCCGCCAGGTAGGCTCGGAAGAAGAGGGCCAGGGGCTCTTCCCGTTCCTCCAGGTCCTTCAAGGCCTCGGGGTAGTCCTCGCCCTGGTCCAGCCTCAGGGCCCGGTCGTAGGCGGCCTTGGCCCCGAGGAAGTCCCCGTAGATGGCCTTGAAAAGCCCCAGGTTGTAGTAGGCGGTGGCGTTGGGGTTTAGGCCCACCGCCTTTTCCGAGGCCCGGATGGCCCGGGGGAGGTCCCCGGTGAGGTAGTAGGCCCAGCCCAGGTTGGTCCAGTAGAGCCAGTAGTCGGGGCGGAGGGCGAGGGCTTTGAGGAGGGCTTCCTTGGCCTCCTCCCCCTTGCCCTCCTGGAAAGCGGCGAAGCTCGCCTCTTCCCAGGCCAAGGGGAGTTCGGGAAAGGCCTCGGCCAGCCTCCTGGCTGAGGCCTTCCAGCGCTCGTCCTCCAGGGCCCGGAAGAGGAGGTGGGCCGCCGTCCTTTCCAGCACGTCCCCTTCCTCCATGGCCTCCGCCAGGGCCAGGGCCTCCTCCTTTTTCCCCTCGGCGAGGAGCCGGAAGGCCTCGTAGGCCCGGGGGAGCCTCCCCTGCCAGAGGAGAAGGAGCCTCTCTGGAAGAAGCCCCTCCAGAAGCCCGCTTCCCCGGCCTTCCTTCAGGTCCAGGGCGGAGCGGTGCAGGGGGTCGGGGTCCTCCCCCTGGGCCAGGGCCCGGAGGCGTGCCTCGGGGAGGGAGGGCTTGGGCAGGGCGCTGAAGCGGGGGGCCAGCCCCTGCCCCTCCAGCCAGAGCCAGGCCACGGCGGGGGAGGGGAAGAGGCCCTCCTTCACCCCTCCTTCCTGGGCCAGGTAGAGGCGCAGGCCGCCCCGCTCCTCCTTTCCCACGAGGAGCCAGGTCGCCCCGGTGATTTCCCGGGCGAGGCGGGCCCCGCCCGGGCTGTAGAGGCCCCCGGCCAGGTCGTACCCGCCCTGCCAGGGGGGGTCGGGAAGGAGGAGGGCGAGGAGGGTGGGGGGCGGGGCCTTCAGCCCTTCCGCGAAGGCCTGGGCCAGAGTGTAGCCCCCTTCCCCCTCAAAGGGCAGCACCAGCCCCTGGGCCAGGGCGAGGCCGAGGAACCAAACGCCTGCGAGGGAGCGCCGCATGGCCTCACTTTAGCGCTTTTCCTTGAGGACGAGGTAAGCGAAGCGGAATAGCCTTGGGGCCCGCCGCCAGCGCTTCGGGTCCAGCCCCACCCTTAGGAGCCACTCCAGGCCAAGCCTCTGGGCCCAAAGAGGGGGGCGCCTGGCCTCTCCCGCCAGGACGTCCAGGGTGCCCCCCACCCCCATGGCCACCCGGGCCTCGAGGTGGGGCTTGTGGCGGTGGATGAAGGTTTCCTGCCTTTCGCCCATGCCCACGAGGAGGAGGTCGGGGGCCGCCTTCCGGATGGCCTCCACCACCGGGACCTCTTCCCGGAAGTAGCCGTGGTGGAAGCCCACCACCCTGGCCCCTAGGCGCTCCGCTTCCCGGGCGGCCCGCTCTGCCACCCCCGGCTTCCCCCCGAGGAGGTAGACCCGAAGGCCGGGAAAGCGGCGGAAGAGGGCCAGGGTGAGGTCCACCCCGGTGACCCGCTCCTTGAGGGCCACCCCCAAAAGGCGCTTCGCCGCCCAGAGGATCCCCACCCCGTCCGGGGTGACGAGCTCAGCCTCGAGGACGGCCCGCTTCAAGGCCTCGTCCTCCTGGGCCCGCACGGCGATCTCCGGGTTTAGGGTCACCACCTGGTGGGTCTTCGCCCCTTGAAGGAAGGCCCCGATGCGTTCCAAGGCCCCCTCCATGTCCACGGGGTCCAAGGGAAGCCCGAGGAGGGTCAGGCGCTCCATGCCACGAACCTCTGGGCGTAGCGGTCCTGGGTCAGCCCGTAAGCCTCCTTGGGGAAGAAGTGGACCTCGGCAAGCTTGGGCACCACGGGGTCCACCCCGATGAGGCTCGCCCAGGCCAGCTCCTCGGTGCGGCCCTGGCGGTGGAGGGCCTGGCCCTCGGGGCTTTGGAAGAGGGCCTCCTGGGGGTCGGGAAAGGCCTTGAGGAGGAGGGCGGGAAGGCTCGGCGGGGCCTCGGGGGCGAGCTTGCGCTCCAGAAACCCCAAGGCCACCGCCGCCGAAAGCGAGGGCTCGGGCGCCCCCGAGGGGCGGAGGGTGGGGTCCTTTAGCCCCCGGGCGGCCTCGAGAACCGCCTTGGCGTTCCTCAGGCTCGCCAGGTACACCTCTTCTTCTTCCGGGAGGAGGCTCGCGTTCAGGGTGGGGGCCGAGAGCACGGCCCGCCTGCCACGGACCGCGGCGGCCTCTAGGTCCAGGAGGGAGAGCCTCCCGTGGAAGCCCTCCGGGGGAAACCCCTCCACTTCCCCGAGGAGAAGGGCCTCCTCCGGGAAGGCCTCCGCCAGGAGGCGGGCCACCTTCGGCCCCGGGGCCACCCAGACCTCCCGCGCCCCCAAGGCGAGAAGGCGGGTGAGGACGCTTCCCGCGGGCAGGACTTCCACCAGGATCAGGGGACCCCGGGCCGGCCTCAGGCACAGGTCAACCCGGCACACCCCGCCATGATACCCTAGCCTGGGCGTATGCGGCTTAAGGACCTGGGCGAACGGGCCTTCCTCGCGAGGCTCGCCCCCCTGGGCTACCCCAAGGAGGCCCCTCTCCCCCCAGGGGACGACGCCGGGGGGGTGTGGGCGGAGGGGAGGGCCTGGCTTCTCAAGACCGACGGCTTCCTCTACCGGGAGGTGGCCCTAAGGGGCATGGAGCCCTTTGAGGTGGGGTTTCGGGGGGTTTCGGCCACGGCCTCGGACCTCCTCGCCAAGATGGGGCGGCCTCTTGGTTTCACCCTCGGGCTCTTCCTCCCCGAGGACCTGGAGGAGGCCTTCGCCGTGGACCTTGTACGGGGCGCGGCGGAGGCGGCCAGGCGGCTTGGGGCCTTCCTCCTTGGGGGGGACACGAACCGGGGGGAGGAGGTGGCCCTCGCCGTCTCCGGCTTCGCCCTGGCGGAGGCCCCCCTGCCCCGGAAGGCCCTCCCCGGGGACCTCGTCTACCTGGCGGGGGACCGGTGGGGGAGGACGGGGGCGGCCATAAGGGCCCACTATGAGGGGCGCTCCTTGGAGGGGTTTCCCGAAATCCGGGAGGCCGGTTTTTGCCCCTTGCCCCGCCTGGAGCTCCTGGCCCTTTCCGGCCTTCCCCGGGGAAGCCTGGACTCCTCCGACGGCCTCGCCGAGACCCTCTGGCAGCTTTCGGAGCTCGGGGTGCGGGTGGAGCTGGAGGCCCTCCCCCTCTACCCCGACGTCCTGGCCTTCGCGGGGAGGGAGGAGGAGGCCCTAGAGCTCGTCCTCTACGGGGGCGAGGAGTTTGAGGCGATCCTCCTCCTGCCTCCAGAGGCCGAGGGGGAGGCCCTTGAGCGGGCTAGGGGGGCCGGGCTTCCCCTCTTCCGGGCCGGGCGGGTGGAGGAGGGGCAAGGGGTCTACCTCCGGGGGGAGGCGGTGCCCCGTAAGGGGTACGCCCACTTCGGACCCCGGGAGGGCCTCCTCCCGGGTTAAGCGGGGGCTGGCCCTCGGGCGCCCGGTCTCCCGCCTTGGCTCCCGTCGGCCAAGAAAGAGCTTTCCTTCACAAACAGGGGCACCCCCCGGGGCTAGACTCCCTCCCGTATGGAGGCCACCCTTCCCGTTTTGGACGCGAAGACGGCCGCTCATAGGAGGCGATCCATCCGCCGCTACCGGAAAGACCCCGTGCCCGAGGGGCTGCTTAAGGAGGTCCTCGAGGCCGCTCTCCGGGCGCCCTCCGCCTGGAACCTCCAGCCCTGGCGGATCGTGGTGGTGCGGGACCCCGCCACCAAGCGGGCCCTGAGGGAGGCGGCCTTCGGCCAGGCCCACGTGGAGGAGGCCCCGGTGGTCCTCGTTCTTTACACCGACCTCGAGGACGCCCTCGCCCACCTGGACGAGGTCCTCCACCCCGGGGTCCAAGGGGAAAGGCGGGAAGCCCAGAAGGCCGCCATTCGGGACGCCTTCGCCCGCATGACCCCGGAGGAGCGGGCGGCGTGGGGGGCGGGGCAGGGCTACCTCCTCCTCGGGTACCTGCTCCTCCTCCTGGAGGCCTACGGTCTCGGAAGCGTGCCCATGCTGGGGTTTGACCCCGAGAGGGTGAAGGCGATCCTGGGGCTTCCGGCCCACGCCGCCATCCCCGCCCTGGTGGCCTTGGGCTACCCGGCGGAGGAGGGCTACCCCTCCCACCGCCTGCCCCTGGAGCGGGTGGTCCTTTGGCGCTAGGGAGGGGGAAGAAGCCAGCGGGTCTCCTCCCGGAGGACCCGGGCCAGGCGGGGGCTCCTTTGGGGCAGGCTTGCCCACTCCTCCAGGGTATAGACCAGGGCCTCCGCAGGCACGGGAAGCTCCTCTAGGGGAAGCCCCAGGGGGCGCTTCCAGGGAGGGAGGTCTGAGGCCTCCACGATGAGCGCCAGGTCCAGGTCGCTTCCCACCCCGTGGTCCCCCCGGGCGTAGGAGCCGAAGTAGCCCGCGGCCAAAAGCCCGGGGATGGGGTGGCGGGAAAGCCAAGCCTTAAGGGCCTCCTCCACCTCTTCCCGGCTAGGCCATCTGAGCACGGACGAACCCAAGGACCTCACGGGCATAGCTCACCGCCTCCTCGCTCTGCAAGGGCCCGTAGTGCTCCGCCGAAGGCCCCTCGGGGAAGGCGTCGGGGTAGCGGGTAGGGATATAGAGCCCGTCCAGGTAGCGGGCCTTCTCCACCAGCTCCTGGGGCACCTCCAAGGGAAGTTCCTTCAGAAGCCGGGCCACGAGGTGCCCCCAGGCCTCCTGGCCCAGGTGGAGGTGGAGGGCCTTCGCCGCCTTCTCGGCCGCCTGCTGGGCGGCGAAGCAGGCCCACTCGTGCCTTCCGGCGTTCCGGGCGATCTCGGCCATCTCCAGGTCCTTCTCCGCCTGGAGAAGCCAGTCCTTAGCCCGGTTCATGCCCTCAGTTTACCGCTATACTCGGGGCATGCGGGCCTTCAAGGCGCACCTCCGGGGCCTCGCCC
>NZ_JBAMMI010000076.1:0-23921 GCF_039793865.1 Thermus sp. | reverse complement strand
GCCTTACAAGCGAGAGGCCAGAGGTTCAAGTCCTCTGCCGCCCACCATTTGCTCCCACTCCCTAAGGGGGTGGGAGGTTTTCCTTTTCCAAAAGGCTTTGGACCCCCACAGGAAGGGCTTCCTCGGGAAAGAGGGCCCGGAAGCGCCGGGCCAGATCGGCCAGGAGGGGCCTTAGGCCTTCCTCCCTCAACGCCTCGGGGTAGAGTTCCCGCATGGCCTGAAGGAGCTTTTCCCGGGCCAGGTGCCGGGCCACCAGGAAAGCCTCCCCCTGTAGGCGCGGGGGCTTTCCCCGGTAGAGGCGCTCGGCCTCCTTGCGCACGGCGGGCGCTTGCAGGAGGCGCCGGCAGGTGGGGCAGGGGTGGGTTTCGCTGGGGGTCTGGCAGATGGGGCAGGGAGTGCCCTTTTGTCGCCGAAAAAGGGCCAAAGCCGCCCGGGCCACCTTGTCCCGAAGCTCAGGAGGGGCTTGCTCTGCCAAGGCCAGGGCCTTGCGGCTTTGGGCGAGCTTTACCCCTTCGGCGGGGCCAGGGTCTTGGGGCTTGGGGGAGTCCTCCGGGGCCTCCGGCCTTCCCACCTGGAAGCGGATCTCCTTCACCATCCCCGGAAAGCGCTCCTCGTAGCGGCGGAGGAGAAGGAGGCGGTGGTAGGTGAGCTGGTGGGCCACCACGGGATCGGGGACCCGCACCCAAAGGGTGCCCTCCTCCAGGGCCAGGGCCTCGGTGACCCCGGCCAAGCCCGGCCCCACCACCTCCCGCCAGGCGGCGAGAACCATGCCCCGCTTGAACCGCTCCTTGCCGCCGGCTCGCTTTAGGGCTTCGGGAATCAACTCCTTTAGCCGCCAGGGCACAGGACCACTCCTCCTTGCATGGAGCATACCACCACCCCTTCGGGCGCTTGGAGGCCGGTGAAGACCGCCTGGGGCAGGTCCTTGGCGTAACGCAGGACCGCCTGGCGCCGGGGTTCGTCCAGCTCCTCGCTCCACTCGTCCAAAAGGAGGAGGGGAGGCTCCCCGTGATGCTCGGCGAGGAGGCGGTGCTCGGCCAGGCGCAGGGCCAGGGCCAGGGCCTTGGCCTCCCCCCGGCTGGCGAACCGGTGGGCGGGGTGGCCCCGGAGGAGAACCACCAGGTCGTCCCGGTGGGGCCCCACCAGGGTCTGCCCCCGGAGGAGCTCTTCTTCCCGCTTGGCTTTAAGGGCTTCCAGAAGGCTCCCCTGGACGCTTTCCTCGAGGCGGAGGCCCGCCTCCCCGGGCGCCAGGGCCCGGTGCACCTCCTGGAAGATGGGCAGGAAGCGCCGGAGAAAACGCCTTCTCAGGGCCTGTATCTCCTCCCCGTAGCGGGCGAGCTCCTGGTCCCAAACCCCTAGCCCGTTTCCCCCCATCTTCAAGAGGGCGTTCCTTTGGCGCAGGACCTTCTCGTAGGCGGAAAGGAGGGCGGCGTAGCGCCGGGAGAAGCGGGAAAGAAGCCGATCCAGAAAGGCCCGCCTCACCTCCTTCGGTCCCAGAACGATCTCCACGTCTTCCGGGAGGACCAGCACCGAGCCGGGAAGTTCCCATAACGTCCTTAGGCCGACGGGCTTCCCGTTGAGGCGCACCTCCCTTCCTTCCGGGCCCAGACGCTGCTCCACCTGGTAAAGGCCGAGCTCGGTCTCCGCTTCGGCGAAGAGCCAGGCTTCCCGTTCCCCAAAGCGCACCAGGTCCCCCAGGGCTCCCGGCGCCTCCCCCCCCAGGAGGAGGTGCCAGGCCCAGAGGAGGTTGGTCTTCCCCTGGCCGTTCCCCCCCACCACGGCGAAGAGCCCCGGGGGGGGGCGGAAGACTTCCAGGGCCAGGTTGCGGAAGTTCCGCTGCCGAAAGAGGAGAAGCCGCATGCCAAGGATCACCCTTTGGTTGCGCAACAGGGGACGTCTAGACCACCCCCGCCCTGGCGAAAGCCCATTAGAGCCTCACCCGGCGGAAGAGGGCGGGGAGGAAGAGGAGGGCGAGGAGGAGGAGGGAGACCCCAAGGAGGTACGGCCCCTCGGGGGCCAGGCGGTAGAGCCCCGTGCCTACGATGGGCCCGAGCATCCTTCCCAAGGCCTGGGCGGCGCTGTTGAGCCCCGCCACCAGCCCCTGCTCCCCTTCCCCCACCGCCAGGGAGAGCCCCGCCGTCACCCCGGGCCCCGCCAGGGCCGCCCCCGCCCCCTGGAGGGCGAGCCCCAGGGTCAGGGCGGGAAAGCTCTTGGCGAAGACCAGCACCAAAAAGCCCAGGAGGCCCACGGGCAGGCCCAGGAGGAGGAGGGTCCTGGGGGGCCATCCCGCCTTGCGCACCAGGAAGCCCTGGAGGAAGACCGCCACCAGGCCGTAGAGGACGAGGGCCGTGCCCACGCTCCGGGCGGTCTCCACCCCGGTTAGCCCCAGGCGGTCTTGGAAGTAAAAGGCGATGGTCTGCTCCAGGGCCACGCCGGAGAGGTTGAAGGCGAAGCCCAGGAGGAGGAGGGGAAAGACCCTCGGGTCAAAGGGGGAAAGCCGCTCCACCTCCTCTCTGCCTTCCGGCCTGGACTCGGGGAGGACCAGGTAGACGAAGAGGGCGTTCAGAAGGGCGATGCCCGAAGAGAAGAAGACCGGGGCCAGGAGGCCGAAGAGGGAGGCGAGCCCCGCCCCCAAGGCGGGCCCCAGGATCACCGCGAGGCCAAAGGCCGCCCCCAGGAGGGCCATGCCCGCGGTGCGGTTTTCCCGCCCCGTGACGTCCGCCACGTAGGCCTGGGCCGTGGGCAGGGTGGCGGAGCTGAAGGCCCCCCCGAGAAGCCGGGAGAGGAGGAGGAGGGGGAAGAGGGGGCCCGGGGGCAGGACCCCCTTTTGCCCAAGGAGGGCGAAGAGGCCGAAGAGGAGAAAGCTCGCGGCGAAGCCCAGAATCCCCACGAGGAGCACGGGTTTCCTTCCCCTTTCGCTCCGCCTGCCCCAGTAGGGGGAGAGGAGGAACTGCATGAGGGCGTAGCCCGTGGAGAAGAGGCCCACCTGGACCTCGCTGAGGCCAAGCTCCCTGCCCAAGGGCCCCAGGATGGGGAAGAGGATGGAAAGGCCCAGGACGCTGTTGAAGAGGGTGAGGAAGAGGAGGGCGAGGGGCGACATGGGCCGATTTTAGCCGAAGCGACCGGTGATGTAGGCCTCGGTCCGGGGGTCTTGGGGTGTGGTGAAGAGGGTTTCCGTGGGGCCGAACTCCACCATCTCCCCGTTGAGGAAGAAGGCGGTGTAGTCCGAGACCCGGGCCGCCTGCTGCATGTTGTGGGTGACGATGACGATGGTAACCTGGTCCTTTAACGTCAGCAGGAGGTCTTCTATGGCCTGGGTGGAGATGGGGTCCAGGCTGGCGGTAGGTTCGTCCATGAGGAGGACTTCCGGCTCCACCGCCAGGGCCCGGGCGATGGTGAGGCGCTGCTGCTGGCCCCCGGAAAGCCCGCTCGCCGGGGCCCTAAGGCGGTCCTTGACCTCCTCCCAGAGGGCGGCCGCCTTTAGGGCCCGCTCCACGGCTTCGTCCAGCCGTCGGCGGTCGCGGATGCCCACGAGCTTGAGCCCCGCGGCCACGTTATCGTAGATGGACAGGGTGGGGAAGGCGGTGGGCTTCTGGAAGACCATCCCCACCCGGCGGCGCACCAGGACCGGGTCTACCCCGGGAGCGTAGATGTTCTCCCCGTCCAGGAGGACCTCCCCCTCCACCCGGGCGGTGGGGGTGAGGTCGTGCATGCGGTTCAGCGCCCTCAGGAAGGTAGTCTTGCCGCACCCCGAGGGGCCGATGAGGGCGGTGATCTTGTGGCGGTAGAGGGGCAGGCTCACGCCTCCCCCCACCCCCACGCCGATCCGGTTGCCGTAGCGGACCACGAGCTTCCGCGACTCCATGTGAACGTCCAGGGCTTCCTTGACCATCTAGAACCTCCGCCTCGAGGCCCAGCGGGCGAGGAGACTGGTCAGGGTAATGAAGCCAAAGAGGACAAGCCCCGCGGCCCAGGCCTGGCGGTGCCAGTCCTCGTAGGGGCTTATGGCGAAGACGAAAAGGCGCAAGGGCAGCGTGTCCATAGGTTTCAAGGGGTTAAGCTCCAAAAGGGGGCTGCCGAAGGCGGTGAAGAGGAGGGGGGCGGCCTCCCCCGCTGCCCGGGCGAAGGCCAAGAGCACCCCGGTGACGAGCCCGGCCCGGGCCGTGGGCAGGACCAGGGAGAGGATGACCCGCCAGCGGGGAAGCCCCAGGGCGAGCCCGGCCTCCCGGACCTCCTTGGGCACCAGGGAGAGCACCCCTTCGGTGCTCCGGGCCAGGATGGGGATCATGAGGAAGCCCAGGGCGAAGGCCCCGGAGAGGCCGGAGAACCCCCCCATGGGCTTCACCACGAGGATAAAGGCCAAAAGGCCGAAGAGGATGGCGGGCATCCCGTTTAGGGTGTCCGAGAGGAGGCGGAGGTAAGGGTTCACCGGGTGGTCCGGGTACTCGGCGAGGAGGATCCCCGCCGCGAGCCCAAAAGGTAAGGCGATGAGGAGGCCCAGGCCGTCCACGATCAGGGTGCCCACAATGGCCTGCCTCAGGCCTCCTCCCGTTTCCCCGGGGGGACGCATGTCCTTGAGGAAGAAGTCCAGGTTGAGGGCGCCCACCCCTTGGAAGAAGGCATAGGCGAGGACCAGGAAGAGGACGAGGAAGGCGAGAAAGGTTCCCAGGGCCACCAGGGCCATCATGAGGCGTTCTACCCTGTACCGCTGCCTTAGGGCCAGATCCTTGGCGGTCATAGTGCTCCCTTGACCAGGCGCTCCTGACGCCTGAGGATGTAGGCGGCGGTCGCATTGACCAGCATGGACACCAGGAAGAGGAGGAAGCCCACGGCGATCAGGGCGGAGAGGTGGAGGTCCTCCACCGCCTCGGTGAACTCGTTGGCGATCACGCTGGGCATGGTGGCCGCCCCGCCGAAGAGGGTGTAGGGGAGCTTGTGGGAGTTGCCGATCACCATGGTCACCGCCATGGTCTCCCCCACGGCCCGGGCCAGGGCCAGGAAGGCCCCGGCGAGGATCCCTCCCCGGGCCAGGGGCAGGATGGCGAGGCGCATCACCTCCCAGCGGGTGGCTCCCAGGGCGTAGGCGGCCTCCCGGTGTTCCTTGGGCACGAGGGCGATGGCGTCCCGGGCCAGGGCCGCCGTGAAGGGCACGATCATGGAGGCCAGGATCAGGATGGCGGTCATGAGGCCGTAGCCCGTGGGCACCCCGAGAAGGGGAAGGAGACCTGGGGCGTGCTCCGCCGCCCACAGGTAGAAGGGAAGCTGGAGCTTGTCCCTAAGCCAAGGGGCCAGGACGAAGATGCCCCAAAGCCCGTACACCACGCTAGGCACGGCGGCCATCAGGTCCAGAAGGAAGTTGATGATTTGGGCGAGCCACCTCGGGGCGTACTCGGCGGCGAAGATGGCCGCTGCCAGGGCGGGGAAGAAAGAGAGGAAGAGGGCGGAAAGGCTCACGATGAGGGTGCCGAGGATGTAGGGCCAGGCCCCGAAAGCCTTTTGCACCACCGGGTCCCACTCCCGGCCTAAGGCGAAGCCCAAAAGCCCGAAGCGCTCTAGGGCCAGGCTCCCCCCCCGGTAGAGCTCGTAGGCCATGAGGAGGGCGAGGGCCACCACGCCCAAGGCGAGGAGCAGGAGTAAAAAGGCGAAGAGCCGGTCGCCGAAGTGGGTGTAGAGCCGCTTCATGGTAACCCCTCTACAAGATAAGGGGTGGCCCCGGAAAAGGCCACCCTCGTGGAAGGGGTCCTTACCGCCCCGTGATCTCCTTGCCGATGGGCTTGCCCTCGTAGGTGACCCGCGAGAGGAGGGCGAGGGCCCGCTGCTGGGCCACCGGGGAAAGGGCCCCGTAGGTGAGGGGCTCGTTGTGCTTTTGTCCCTCGGTGAGGACCCATTTAACGAACTCCACCAAGGCCCGGGCCTCGGCCTCGGACTTCACCGCCTTGTTCACCGAGAGGTTCTCGTAGAGGAGGAGGTAGGTGAAGCTGGCGATGGGGTAGCCTTCGGGGGCGGCGGTATCGGTGCGCGAGACCCGCATGTCCCCGGGAAGGGGCACGTTGGCCGCCGCCTTAATGGAGGGGAGGTCTGCCAGGACGAAGCGGCCCGCCTTGTTTCGCACCGCTCCGTAGGCCAGGTTGTTCTGCTTGGCGTAGGTGACCTCCACGTAGCCGATGGCCCCGGGGGTCTGCTTCACCACCCCGGCCACGCCTTCGTTGCCCTTGCCGCCCACGCCCACGGGCCACTCCACGCTGGTGCCCCGGCCCACCTTCTGGGCCCACTCAGGGCTCACCTTGGAGAGGTAGTCCGTCCAAACGTAGGTGGTCCCGGAGCCGTCGGAGCGGTGGACCACGGTGATGGGAAGGGGGGGAAGCTTCACGCCGGGGTTCAGCTCCTGCAGGGCGGGGTCGTTCCAGGTCTTGACCTTGCCCAGGTAGATGTCGGCCAGGACAGGGCCGCTGAAGCGCAGGGGCTCTTTGAGCCCCGGCAGGTTGTAGGCGGGAACCACCGCTCCCAGGGCGTAGCCGATGTTTAGGGCGTTGGTCTTAAAGCGCTCCTTGACCTCCTTCATGCGCGGGTCGTCCAGGGGGGCGTCGGAGGCGCCGAAGTGGACGGTCTGCTCCAGGAACTGGCGGATCCCGCCTCCGGAGCCGATGGACTGGTAGTTGACGCGCACCTTGCCCCCAGTGAGCCGCATGTACTCGTCGGCGTACTTGGCGATGAGGGGGTAGGGGAAGGTGGCCCCCGCCCCCACCAGGGTGATGGTCCCCTGGGCCAAGCCCAGGCCTGCCAAGGCTACCAAGGTCAACAAAGCCGCTTTCCCTCGCATACCGCTAACCTCCCACCCACACTTTCACCCAGCTTTGTCAGGAGAAGGTCAGCTCCCGGGGGGCCTCGAGGCCCGCCAGGTTGTAAAGCCCCTTGCGGATCACCGCCCCCCCAAGGAGCCTCTCCCCCCGGTAGAAGACGGCGCTCTGCCCCGGGGTCACGGCGAAGACGGGGTGGGCAAAGCGGAGGCGCAAGGGGCTTAAGGACTCCACCTTGGCCCTCACGGGGGGCGTGCGGTAGCGCACCTGGACCTCCACCTCCTCGGGGAGCTCGGCGAGGAGGTTCACCCCTTCCCCTTCCAGGCCCTCCCAGTAGCAGGCCTCCTTGGGGCCCACGTAGACCACGTTCCTTTCGGGGTCCGCGCCCACCACGTACCGCTCCAGGTGGGTCTTGTAGAGCCCGAGCCCCTTGCGCTGGCCGATGGTGTAGAGGCTTGCCCCCTCGTGCTCTCCCACCACCTCCCCCGTGAGGGCGTCCACGAGAGGGCCGGGCCTGGTCTTCAGGCGCTCCTTGAGGAAGCCCTTGAGGTCCCCGGCCACGAAGCAGAGGTTCTGGCTTTCGGGCTTTCTGGCCGTGGGGAGGCCCGCCTTTTCGGCGAGGGCCCGCACCTCGGGCTTGGTGAGCCCCCCCACGGGGAAGAGGAGGTGGGGCAGGGCCTCCTTGGGGGTGCCCCAGAGGAAGTAGCTCTGGTCCTTCCTTGGGTCAAGGCCCCGAAGAAGGGCCTCCCCCTCCTTCCGCACGTAGTGGCCCGTGGCCACGTAGTCCAGGCCGAGCCTCCGGGCCTGCTTTAGGAGGGCCCCGAACTTGACGAAGGTGTTGCACCGGGCGCAGGGGTTGGGGGTGCGGCCTTGCGCATATTCCCTTAGGAAGGGCCGGATGATCTCCTCCTCAAAGGCTTCCCGGTAGTCCAGGAGGTAGAAGGGGATGCCGAGGAGGTCGGCCACCCGCCTCGCCTCGTAGGCGGCGTCCGGGGTGCAGCACCGCTCCCAGGCGCGGGGCCCGCCCCCCTCCAGGCTCGGGGGCGGCAGGTCGGGCCAGAAGCGCATCATGGCCCCCACCACCTCGTAGCCCGCCTCCTTGAGGAGGAGGGCGGCCACGGAGGAGTCCACCCCCCCGGACATGGCCACGAGAACCCGCCTCATGCCACCACCCGCTCCCCCAGGGCCGCCTCGGTGCTCCTTATGGCCACCTCCACCATCTCCGGGGTGGGCTCGGCCACGGTGAGGGCCTGGAAGCGGAAGCCGAGCTCCCTGAGGAGCCTAGAGAGGGGATCCTGGTGCCTCGCGGAGAAGTAGAGGAGCTCAAAGGCCAGGGCCGCCACCAGGGGGAGGAAGAGGACGCGGGCGAGAAGCCGCCACCAGAGGACCTGGGGGGCAGGGATGAGGCTGTAGACCAGGACCGAGACCACGATGACGAAGGCGATGAAGGTGGTGCCGCACCGGGGGTGGAAGCGGGGCTGGGCCAGGACGTTTTCCACGGTGAGGGGGAGCCCCTTCTCGTAGGCGTGGATGGCCTTGTGCTCCGCCCCGTGGTACATGAAGAAGCGCCGGATCTCCGGCATGCGCCGGATGAAGAGGAGGTAGCCCACCAAAATCCCCACCTTGATGAGCCCGGCGAGGAGGTTGTAGAGGAGGGGGTGGCGGGCGGGGTCCAAGAGAAGCCCCGAGAGGAAGCCGGGGAAGACGATGAAAAGGGCAAGGCCCAGAAGGAGGCTCACCGCCACCGTTCCCCAAAGGGCTCCCTTGGGAACCTCCTCGCCCCCGGCGAGCTCGGCGCTCCGGGCCAGGGCCCGGTAGCTCACGGAAAGGGCGTCAAAGAGGGCCACCACCCCCCGGAGGAGGGGAAGCCTCGCCCAGGGGTAGCGCTCGGTGAGGGCCCTTTCCTCGTGGCGCTCCACGTGGATCTGCCCGTTCGGCAGGCGTACCGCCAGGGCCCAGGCCCAGGGGGCCTTCATCATCACCCCCTCGAGGGCCGCCGCCCCCCCGAGGGCCGCCTGCTTCGCCAAAAGAAGCCACCGCATCCCTCCTATTCTGCCACGCTCCTGTGGTAAAACCTTGGACGTGATCACCCTGCGTGCCGTTTCCACGGGCCTGGCCGAGGGCCGGGCCCCCCTCAAGGTGGTCTGGGTCAAGGAAGGCGCCCTCCTCCCCCAGGGGGAGGCCCTGGACGCCCGCCTGGCGGGGCTCTTGCGCCGGGCCCTGGAGGGGGCGGGGCTTAAGGCGGGAGAGAGCCTTCTCCTCTACACGGAGGAAGGCCCCGTCCTCCTCTTCGGGCGGGGCGAGGACGACCGGGAAAGCGGGGGGAGGCTCGCCCAGGCTCTCCTCAAGCTCGCCTTCCCCGAGGCCCTGGTGGAGCCTTTGGAGGACGCCTACGCCCTGGCCGAGGGCCTTTTCCTCGGGGCCTACCGCTTTGACCGGCTCAAGACGAAAAGGGAGGAAAAGGCCCTCACCCTCCTCCTTCCGGGCGTTTCCGAGGCCCTTTTGGAGCGGGCGAGGAGGGTGGCGGAAGGGGTCTACCTGGCCCGGGACCTGGTGAACGAGCCCCCGAACCTCCTCACCCCCGAGGTCCTGGCGGAGCGGGCCCTGGAGCTTAGGGCTTTTGGCGTGGAGGTGGAGGTGCTGGACGAGAAGGCCATCGCCGAGCTCGGCATGGGGGCCTTCCTCGCCGTGGCCCAGGGCTCGGAGAACCCGCCCCGCTTCATCCGCCTCCGCTACGCCCCAGAAGGGGCCAGGGCCCGGCTGGACCTGGTGGGGAAGGGCCTCACCTTTGACTCCGGCGGCTACTCCCTGAAGCCCACGGAGGGCATGGCCACCATGAAGGGCGACATGGCGGGGGCGGCGGCGGTGCTCGGGGCCTTCAAGGCCGCGGCCCTTTTGGGCCTTCCCGTGGAGCTCAGGGGCTACATCGCCGCCTGCGAGAACCTGGTCTCCGGGCGGGCCTACCGGGTGGGGGACGTGCTCAAGACCCTTTCCGGAAAGACCGTGGAGGTGATGAACACCGACGCCGAGGGGCGCCTCACCCTGGCGGACGCCCTGGCCTACGCCGAAAGGGAGGGGGCGGAGCGCATCCTGGAGCTTTCCACCCTCACGGGAGCCGCCGTGGTGGCCCTGGGGGAGGAGGTGGCGGCCCTCTTCGCCACCGAGCCTTCCTGGGGGGAGAAGGTGCGGGAGGCGGCGCAAGGGGCGGGGGAGAAGGTCTGGCCCATGCCCCTGGAGGAGGCCTACCGGGAAAAGCTCAAAAGCCCCGTGGCCGACCTCAAGAACGTGGGGGACCGGAACGGCGGGGCCATCACCGCCGCCCTCTTCCTCGCGGAGTTCGTGCGGGTGCCCCTGGTCCACCTGGACATCGCCGGCCCCGCCTTCGCCAGGAAGGCCCACGCCCTGGGCCCCGAGGGGGGGACGGGCTTCGGCGTGCGCACCGCCCTAAAGGTGGCGGAGGCCCTGGCGGGGTAGGTAAGGAAAGCGGGCCCGGGGGGCGCCCCCCGGGCCCCTAAGCCCCGGCCCTCAGGCCTGGCAGTTCGGGCACTTCCCCCGGAACTCCAGCCGGAAGCCCTCCAAGGCCCACCCCGTCCGCTCCGCCGCCGCCTGCATGGCGGGGGTGAGGTCCAGCTCGGGGAGGTTCTTGAGGAGCAGGTCCTCCACCTTGCCGCAGGAGGTGCAGACCAGGTGCACGTGGGGCTCGGTGTAGCCGTCGTAGCGGGTGTAGCCCTTGGGGTCCTTGAACTCGTAGATGAGCCCGTGCTCCCTGAGGACGTGGAGGTTGAGGTAGACGGTGGAGAGGCCGATGTCGTAGCCCCGCTTCTTCAGGCCCTGGTAGAGCTCCTCCGGGGTGGGGTGGACGTTTTTGCGGTCCAGGAAGCTCAGGATACGCTCCCGCGGGAGGGTGTGCCGTAGGCCCACCGCCTTTAGCCGCGCCCGGTAGTTTTCCTTCTCCTTGGTCCTTGGCATGGCTCCTCCTTCCTTTCCATTCCAGTATACACCCCCGTTGTGCAAACGCAACACCGTTGGGGCACCACCCGGACCAGGAGAACCCCTTCGCCTCCTCGGTCCACGTGGGCTCGAGGGCGGCCTGCCCGGTGCCGCCTCCGAAGCAGGTCCAGCAGGCGCTCAGGTTGCCGCCGTACCCGGCGAGGAAAAGGGAGAAGAGGATCCCGGCCCAGCGCCCTTGCCTTCAAGGTAGGGTTGGGTTCAAGGGGAGGCCGGGGGAGGCCCCTTGGCCTCAGCCCAATACTCCAGGAGTCGCATATCGGTCAGGTTTGCACGGGGGGCGTGAACGGGGCATGAACGGGGTATAGTGGAGGGCATGACCGTGTACCTGCCGGACGGCAAGCCCCTGGACCTCCCCCAAGGGGCCACCGCCCGGGACGTGGCCAAGGCCCTGGGCGAAAGCTGGGAGAGGCGGGCGGTGGGGGCCCTGGTGGACGGGGAGCTCTACGACCTCCTAAGGCCCCTTCCCGAGGGGGCCAGGGTGCGCCTCCTCACGGAGAAGGACCCCGAGTTCCAGCGCCTTTTCCGCCACACCCTGGCCCACGTCCTGGCCCAGGCGGTGAAGGAGCACTTCCGGGAGAAAGGCTACGACCCGGAAAGCGTGAGGCTCGGGGTGGGGCCCGTCATTGAGAAGGGCTTCTACTACGACATAGACGCCCCCGAGCCCCTCTCGGAGGAGGACCTCCCGGCCATTGAGGAAAGGATGCGGGAGATCCTGAGGCGGGACCTCCCCCTAAAGCGCTTCGTCCTCCCCCGGGAGGAGGCCTTGGCCCGCTACCGGGGGAAGGACCCCTACAAGACCGAGCTCATCCTGGAGATCCCCGAGGGGGAGGAGATCAGCTTCTACCAGCAGGGGGAGGGGGAGGAGGGCTTCACCGACCTCTGCCGCGGGCCCCACGTCCCCTCCACCGGGCGCATCCCCCCCCACTTCAAGCTCACCCACGTGGCCGGGGCCTACTTTAGGGGGGACGAGCGGCGGCCCATGCTGCAAAGGGTCTACGGGGTGGCCTTCCGCACCGCCGAGGAGCTTAAAGAATACCTCTGGCAGCTGGAGGAGGCCAAGAGGCGGGACCACCGGCGGCTTGGGAGGGAGCTTGAGCTCTTCCTCATAGACCCCGTGGTGGGGAAGGGGCTCGTGCTCTGGCTTCCCAAGGGGAACGCCATCCGGGAAGAGCTCATGGCCTTCATGCGCGAGGAGCAGGTGAGGCGGGGCTACCAGCTCGTGACCACGCCCCATATCGGCAGCCTGGAGCTCTACAAGACGAGCGGCCACTACCCCTACTACGCCGAAAGCCAGTTCCCCCCCATAAGCTTCCAGGAGCGGGGCGAAGAGGAGGAGTACCTCCTCAAGCCCATGAACTGCCCCCACCACATAAGGATCTACGCCTACCGCAAGCGCTCCTACCGGGAGCTACCCCTGAGGCTCGCCGAGTTCGGCACGGTCTACCGCTACGAGAAGGCGGGGGAGCTTTTGGGCCTCACGCGGGTAAGGGGCTTCACCCAGGACGACGCCCACATCTTCTGCACCCCCGAGGAGGTGAAGGGGGAGTTTCTTGGGGTCTTGGACCTGGTGCTCAAGGTCTTCGCCACCTTAGGCCTTAAGGACTACCGGGCCCGGATCGGGGTGCGGGACCCGAAAAGCGACAAGTACGTGGGGGAGGAGGCCAAGTGGGCCCTGGCGGAGCGGCAGATTGAGGAGGCTGCGGCCGAGGCCGGGCTAAAGTACACCGTGGAGCCGGGGGACGCCGCCTTCTACGGCCCCAAGCTGGACTTCGTGGTGAAGGACGCCCTGGGAAGGGAGTGGCAGCTCGGCACCATCCAGGTGGACTACAACCTCCCCGAGCGCTTCGGCCTAACCTATGTGGGGAGGGACGGGGAGGAGCACCGCCCGGTGATGCTCCACCGGGCCCCCTTCGGCTCCCTGGAGCGCTTCATCGGGATCCTCATTGAGCACTTCGCCGGGGACTTCCCCCTTTGGCTTGCCCCGGTGCAGGCGGTGGTGGTCCCCGTCTCCGAGAAGCAGGAGGACTACGCCCTCCTGGTGGCGGGAAGGCTCAAGGCGGCGGGCCTCAGGGCCGAGGCCGACACCAGGCCCGAGAGGATGCAGGCCCGGATCCGGGACGCCGAGCTCAGGAAGGTGCCCTATATCCTGGTGGTGGGGGAGAAGGAGAAGGCCGAGGGGACGGTGAGCGTGCGCAGGCGCCACCGGGGGAACCTGGGGACCATGCCCCTCGCCGCCTTCCTGGAAGGGGCCCTCAAGGAGTACCGCGAGAGGCTTTTGGAATCCCCCTTCTGATGAGGGCGAGGTCTACCCTCTTCACCATCTTCCTGGAATACATCTACCCGGACCGCAAGGCCCTGGTGGGGACCCTGGTGGCCATGATGGAGGCCCTGGGGTTCTCGGAGATGGCGGTGCGGGCGGCCCTTTCCCGGAGCGCCAAAAGGGGCTGGGTGGTGCCCCAAAGGGAGGGCCGGGTCGCCTACTACGCCCTCTCCGACCGGGTCTACTGGCAGGTGCGCCAGGTGCGCCGCCGCCTCTACGGGCCCCTGCCCCCTTGGGACGGGAGCTTTCTCCTGGTCCTGCCCGAGGGGCCGAAGGCGCGGGGAGAGAGGGAGCGCTTCCGCCGGGAGATGGCCCTTTTGGGCTACGGGAGCCTCCAGAGCGGGGTCTACCTGGGGGTGCGGGCGGACCTCGAGGCCACCCGGGAGCTCCTCGGCTTTTATGGCCTCGAGGCCACCCTCTTCCGGGCCGCCCACCTCGGCCCCAAGGAGGAGGTGCTGAGGGCCTTCCCCCTGGAGCGGGCCCTGGCCCACTACCGGGCCCTCTTTCTCTTTGAGGTGCCCGAGGGGCCGGAGGAGGCCTTCCGGGCCCTCACCCGGCTGGTGCACGAGATGCGCAAGGTGCTCTTCCTGGACCCCCTCCTGCCCCCGGAGTTCGGGGCCCAGGGCTTTCCCCGGGAGGGCTTCCTCGAGGCCCGAAAGGCCCTCTACCGGAGGGCGCTTCCCTTCCTCAAGAACCTAGGGCTTCCCCTTTCAGACTTTTCACCCGCCCCCTGGTAGGCTCAGAGGGATGAGACCTTTCCTCCTCGCCCTCGCCCTTTGGGGAGCGGCAAAGGCCCAGGTGGTCCTCCCCTTCTGGCACACGGCGGGCCCCCCGGGGGACCGGGTGCTCCTGGAGGCGGTCCAGAGCTTCAACGAGAGCCAAAAGGCCTACCGCGTGGAGCCCCGCTACGCGGGGGACTACCGCGAGGCCGGGGTGAAGCTCCTCGCCGCCCTGCGCTCGGGTGGGGCCCCGGCCCTTTTCCAGGGGGAACTCTCCTTCCTCGCCCGCCTCGCCCAGGAGGGGGCGGTCCTTCCCTTGGACCCCTACCTCCAGGGCCTTCCCAAGGACCTCCACCCCGAGGCCCTAAAGGCGGCCCAGGTGAAGGGGAAGACCTATGGCCTTCCCCTGGGGCTTTCCGTGCCCGCCCTCTACTACAACAAGGACGCCTTCCGGGCCAAGGGCCTAAGGCCCCCCAGGACCTGGCCCGAGGTGGAGGAGGTGGCGGCCAGGCTTTCGGGGCGCACCGCCAAGGGAATGGTGGTCTCCACCGACATCTGGAGCTTCAACGCCATCGTGATGAGCCTGGGGGGAAGCTTGGTGAGGGAGGGTCTGCCCAACTTCACCTCCAAGGAGGCGGTGGAGGCCTTGGAGATGCTCTACCGCATGGTGCAGAAGGGCCACGCCCAGGCCCGGAACCTGGCGGAGACCTCCTTCGCCGTGGCCGACTTCCTGCGCACCAAGGCCTTCATGGGCCTCGCCCCCACCACCGCCCTCCCCGTGGTCCTGGCCCAGACCTCCCTGCCCTTCGCCGTGGGGGCCGCCCCCCTGCCCCGGGCCCAAGGGGGGGCGGTGCCCCTTTCCGGGGCGGTCCTCGCCGTGCTCAAGGGGGCAAGCCCCGAGGAGGCCCGGGGGGCGGTGGCCTTCTGGCTCCACTTCCTGGAGCCCAAGCGCCAGGCGGACTGGGTGCGCACCACCTGGTACCTCCCCTTGCGCAAGGAGGCGGAGAGGGAGCTTTCTGACTTCCTCAAGGACCCGGAAAGGGCCCAAGTTTTCGCCCAGGCCGAGGTGGCCCGCCCCTGGAGCCAGGACCCGGAGATGGTGGTCTGGTACGGCTACCTGGAGGAGGCCCTGGAGAAAAGCCTGAAGCAAGGGGTGCCCCCTAGGCGGGCCCTCGAGGAGGCCCAAAGGAAGGCCCTGGCGGCGGAGGGGCGCTGATACCGCCCCGCGCCGGCCTGCCCCCTGGGACCCAGGAAACCTCTTCCCCGCCCCCGCTTGGGCCGGACCCCAAAGGGGCGTAAGACCTGAGGGCCCATGACCGAGCCCTGACCTTAGGGGTGGTAGAATCCCCGCATGGCAAGGCCCTGGCCCTTGGTTTTCCTTCTCCTTCCCGCCCTGGCCCAGACGGAGGTCCCCTTCTGGCACGCCATGGACGGGCCGGCGGGGCGGCTTATCTCCCAGTTCGCCCAGGAGTTCAACGCCCGGCAGGCCCAGTACCGCCTCCTCCCCCAGTACGCCGGGGACTACCGGGACGCCGAGACCAAGCTGGTGGCCGCCCTGCGCGCGGGAGGGGGGCCGGTGCTCTTCCAGGCGGAGATCTCCTTCTTCCCCCGCCTGGTGGCGGAGGGCAGGGCGGTGGCCCTGGACCCCTACCTGGGCCTGGACCGGGGGTTCGCCGAGGACCTCTTTGAGCCCGCCTGGAACTACGGCGTGGTGGAGGGGAAGCGCTACGGCCTCCCCTTCAACACCTCCACCCCGGTCCTCTTCTACAACCTGGACGCCTTCCGGGCCAAGGGGCTCAAGGCCCCAAGAAACTGGAAGGAGTTTGAGGAGGCCGCCAGGGCCCTCACCTCCCGCCAGGCCAAGGGCTTCATCTTCGTCACCGACCCCCAGGCCTGGCTCTTTGAGGCCATGGTGACGAGCCGGGGGGGAAACCTGGTAAAGGGGGACAAGCCCAACTTCACCTCCAGGGAAGCCCTGGAGGCCCTGGAGATGCTCCACCGCCTGAACCGGGCCGGGGCCCTCTCGGTGCGGAGCCTGGCCGAGGCCACCTTCGCCCAGCTGGACTTCGTGCGCACCAAGGGCATGATGGCCATGGCCTCCATCGCCAACTGGCCCGCCGCCGAGAACTTCTCCTTCGCCTTCAGCCTGGGGGTGGCCCCCGTGCCCCGGGAGCCCGGGGGGAAGGTGCCCCTGGGCGGGGCCCAGCTCGTGGTGCTGAAGGGGGCCTCCGAGGCCCAGGTCCGGGGGGCGGTGGAGTTCTGGAAGTACCTCATGGAGCCCAGGAACGTGGCCCGCTGGGTGGAGGCGAGCTACTACGTGCCGGTGCGCAAGTCGGCCCTCCCCCTCCTCGAGGGCTTCTACCGGGAGAACCCCTTCCGCGAGGTGGCCTTTGAGCAGGTGGCCTACGCCCAGGAGCGGCCCCGCCTCCCCCAGTTCTCCACCTGGGCGGGCCTCCTCGCCGAGGCCCTGGAGAAGAGCCTGAAGGGGGGCCTGCCCCCGGAGAGGGCCCTGGAGGAGGCCCAGCGCAAGGCCGAGGCCGTGCGCTAAGCTTAGGGCATGCGCCTGGGCTATAGCCCCTTCAACGCCGAGCTGGGCTACGAGGAGGCCTTCCGCCTGGCGGCGGAGCTCGGGCTGGACCTCGAGGTGGCCTACGACCTCCACGAGGCCCTGCCCCTGCCGGGCCCCAAGGACCTCCGGGCCACGGGGGAGGCCCTGGGGGTGGGCTTCACCCTCCACCTCCCCTTCGTGGAGCTGAACCCGGCAAGCCTCATCCCGAGCGTCCGCAAGCTCTCCCAGGAGCGCCTCCTCCGGGCCCTGGAGTTCGGGGAGGCCCTGGGGGCGAGGGTGGGGGTCCTCCACACCGGGCAGGTCCCCCTCCGCCACCCCCTGGCCCTCGCCCTGGCCCGGGAGGCCCTGGAGGAAACCCTCTCCCTCCTCGCCTCCTCCCCCTTCCCCGTGGCCCTGGAGAACCTGGCCCTGGAGGAGGCCGACCTCCTCCGGGGCCCGGAGGAGCTTAAGGCCCTCCTCTCCCGCTTCCCCGGGCTCGGCTTCTGCCTGGACGTGGGCCACGCCCTGGTGGAGCTTGGGCCCAAGGGGCCTCTCCTCTACTGGGAGGCCCTTCGGGAGAGGCTTCTTCACCTCCACCTCCACGACAACCACGGGCGGCGGGACGACCACCTCCCCGTGGGGGCGGGAAGCGTTCCCTGGGAGAGGCTCGCCCCCCTCCTGAAGGGCTTTTCCGGGACGGCGGCCCTGGAGGTGAGCGGGAGGGAGGAAGGCGTCCGGGGAAGCGTTCGCCGTCTGCAAACCCTCCTCACCTCCTGAGGGGACATCTGTCCTTGTGGGCTATCCTTATAGTGGTGGTGTGGGGTTTTGTACCCCTCTTCACATAGGGAGGCAGAATGGTCGTAGACCGGATTGAGGTGTACCTGGATGGGGCCCAGGAGCCCCTGGCGGTGCTCAAGGAGCCCCCTTACCGGCTCAGGCTGGACACCCGAAAGCTCCCCGACGGGGAGCACACCCTGAGGGTGGTTACCCACTTCCGCGGGGGCGGCCAGGAGATACGGGAGATCCCCTTCACCGTCAACAACTACCCCGACGTCCTGGTCCTCGGCGTGGACGAGGGCGGCGAGGTGGCGGGGGAGGTGGAGCTCCGCCTGGCCGTGGGCGAGCCCGAGCTCCCCGTGGAGCTTCCCCGCTTCAATCCCCTCTGGTACGCCGTGGCCGCGGTGGTGGTCCTCGGCGGCATCTGGAGCTACTTCGCCCTCTCTCCGGCCGCCGAAAAAATCGTGGAGCAGGTAGCCCCACCCGCCCAAGAGGCCCAGGCCCACGGGAGCGGCCAGGAAGCGGCGGCGCCCGCGGGGGTGGACCCCGCCCTCATGGAAAAGGGCAAGGCCATCTACGAGGCGAACTGCGCCGCCTGCCACCAGGCGAACGGCCAGGGCATGCCCCCCGCCTTCCCCGCCCTGGCGGGCAGCCCCAACCTGAAGGACGCCCAGATGATCCTTAACATCGTAAAGAACGGCCGCGGGGCCATGCCCGCCGTGGGAGCGGGCTTCAGCGAGGAGGAGCTCAAGGCGGTGGCCACCTACATCCGCAACAGCTTCGGCAACAGCTTCGGCCCCGTGGAGTAAGGAGGGAGGATGTACCGCAACGACCCCATCCTACCCACCTTCGCCCTTATCCTGGCGATCGGCCTCTTCTACGCCTCCTACCTGGACGGCCGCCACATCGCCCGCCTTCTGGGCCACACCCCCGAGGAGCTTTCCGTGGGCCAGATCGGGCTCATGGCCTTCGGGGCGGTCCTGCTTCTCTACGGACTCATGGGCCTGGTTTCCTACTGGCTGGAGGGCCTGGAGCTCCGCCCGGGCCGCCACTTCCCCACCCCCGCCACCGCCCCCGTGGCCGCGGGGGTGATCCTGGTCCTCCTCCTCACCGCCCTCTCCGGCTTCTTCGTGCGCCTCCTCCTCTACTCCGCCCAGACCGGGCACAACCCCACCTGGCTCCAGGGCCTCGTCTTCGGGTCCATCAGCCTGGTGGTGGCGGCCCTCTTCGGCATCTACAAAAAGTTCTTCGGCCGGGACGAGGTCATCACCGAGGAGGAGAAGAGCGAGTTCCCCTGGTAGGAGGTAAAGCATGGACGAGCGCGAGATCCGCTTAAGGCAGTCCCGAAGGAGGCTTTTCCTCAAGACGGCCATCGGCACCGGCATCGGCCTCTCCCTGGTCTCCGCCTTCTACGTGGGGGCGAGCCTCCGCCCCAAGCAGGAGGTGACCCCGGAGAAGGAGCCCTTAAAGCCTGGGGACATCCTGGTCTACGCCCAGGGCGGAGGGGAACCCAAGCCCATCCGGCTGGAAGAGCTGAAGCCGGGAGACCCCTTCGTCCTGGCTTACCCCATGGATCCCAAGACCAAGGTGGTGAAGAGCGGGGAGGCCAAGAACACCGTTTTGGTGGCCCGCTACGCCCCCGGGGAGCTCGCCCCCGAGGTGGCCCAGCACGCCGTGGAGGGCGTGGTGGCCTACTCGGCGGTCTGCACCCACCTGGGGTGCATCGTCAGCCAGTGGGTGGCCGATCAAAAGGCCGCCCTCTGCCCCTGCCATGGCGGGGTCTACGACCTGGCCCACGGGGCCCGGGTCACCGCCGGCCCCCCGCCCCGCCCCGTGCCCCAGCTTCCCCTAAAGGTGGAGGAAGGGGTCCTGGTGGCGGCGGGGGAGTTCCTGGGCGAGGTGGGGGTCAAGGCCGAGGCCGGCTTCTGCCGCCGGGTCTAGGAGGGAAGCATGTACAAGTGGCTTGACGAACGCCTGGACCTCACGGGGCTCTACCAAAAGGTGCTCCGCAAGGCCTTTCCCGTGCACCACTCCTTCTTCCTGGGGGAGATCACCCTCTTCGCCTTCGTGGTCCTGGTCCTTACCGGGGTCTTCCTCACCCTAAACTACGAGCCCTCCATCCGCGAGGTCAAACTCCCCGACGGGCGCACGGTGCCCGCCGCCTACGGGAGCGTCCTTTACATAGACAGCCTCCCCTTTGGCGCCGTGATCCGGAGCCTCCACCACTGGTCGGCCCACGTGATGATCGCCGCGGCCTTCCTCCACATGCTCCGGATCCTCCTCACCGGGGCCTACAAGAAGCCCCGGGAGCTCAACTACCTGGTGGGGCTTGGGCTTCTGGGCCTCGCCGTGGTCACCGCCTTCACCGGCTACGCCCTTCCCTACGACAACTACGCTGTGACCGCCACCCGCATCGGCTACGGCATCGCCCACTCCATCCCCTGGATCGGGACCGCCCTGGCGGAGGTGATGTTCGGGGGGGAGTTCCCGGGGTCGGAAAAGTCCATCCCTAGGCTCTATAGCCTCCACGTCCTTTGGCTTCCCCTCCTCCTCATGGCCCTCATCGGGCTGCACCTCGTGATCATGGTGAAGCAGAAGCACACCCAGCCCCCCTACGCCCAGAGGGTGGCCCCGGGGAAGATCCTGGGCGTGCCCCTCTACCCCCAGCAGGGGGTGATGATGGTCATCCTCTTCGCCCTCTACGTGGGCCTCATGACCATGATCGCCGGGGCCTTCCTCGCCCACCCCGTGGAGGCCTTCGGCCCGCCTACCCCCAACACCCCGGCGGTGAAGCCCGACTGGTACTTCCTCTGGATCTACGGCATCCTGCAGATCATCCCCTCCAGCTGGGAGTTCCGCCTCTTCGGGGCCACCATCGGCCCGGAGTTCATCGGCGGCGTGCTGGTGACCGGGGTTCTGGGGCTGGTGGGCCTGCTTTTGCCCTTCGTGGATACCCGTAAGGACAAGATGCGCTACATGGAACTGCCCTCGGAACGCCCGGTGCGCACCAGCGCCATCCTGGCCCTTCTGGTCTTCTTCCTGATGGCGAGCCTCGCCGGGTACAAGATCGACTTCCAGCAGCAGGGCCTTCTCCTGGGGAGCAACGCCGTGCTCTGGACCCTGGTCCTGGGGGGGCCCCTCCTCACCTTCTTCCTCTCCTACACCCTGATGCGCATCTTCTACGGAAAGAGGGAAGAGAGGGCGTTCTAAGTACCCCACCGCGGCAAAAGCCGCGGTGGGGACCCCAAAAGGGTTTTCCCACAGCTCCAGCTCGGGCATCCCATGTTGCAAAGCTAACGCGCGGGCCCTTAGCCACCTGCGCGCGAAGAAAGCCCCCGCCAGAGGCGGGGGCTTGAGTTTAAGGGACGGGCTACTTCTTTTCCTCTTCCAGCCCCAGGCTCGCCAGGAGGTCGCCGTAGAGGTCGCCGAGCTTCACGCTGGCGGTGGCGGTGGGCACGGCGGAGGCGTCGTAGAGGTTGTACTCGGCCACGGCCCCGTACTCGTACTCCCGGCGCTCCTCGCGGCGGCCCGTGGTCTTGCGCTTGCCCCGGGCCTCCTTGCCCTTGGCCCGGCGCGGACGCTCCTCCTCCACCCTGGGCGGGGGCGGGGGAAGGAGGCGCTTGCGGGAGAGGGAGATGCGCTGCTCCACGGGGTCGATGTGGAGGACCACCACCTCCATCTCGTCCCCTTTCTTGAAGAGGGCGGCGGGGTTCTCAATCCGGATGTGGTCCAGCTCGGAAACGTGGACCAGGCCTTCCATCCCTGGCTCCACCTCCACGAAGACCCCGAAGTCCGTGACCCCGGTGACCCGCCCCTTGACCACGGTGCCGGGAGGGTACTTCTCCGTGAGCTGTTGCCAGGGGTCGGGCTGGGTCTGCTTGAGGCCTAAGGAGAGGCGGCGCTCGGTAGGGTCCAGCCGAAGGACCACGGCCTCCACCTCGTCCCCCTCCTTCACCACCTCGGAGGGGTGCTTGGGGCGCTTGGTCCAGGAGAGCTCGGAGATGTGGATGAGGCCCTCGAGGCCCGGCTCCACCTCCACGAAGGCCCCGAAGGGGGTGAGCCCCACCACCTTGCCCCGCACCCGGGTGCCCACGGGGTACTTCTCCGCCACCGTGGTCCAGGGATCGGGGATGAGGGCCTTGATGGAGAGGTTGACCCGCTCCTTGGCCGGGTCCACGGAAAGGACCTGGGCCCGCACCTTTTGCCCCTTCTGGAGGACCTCCCTGGGGTGCTGGAAACGGCCCCAGGTGATCTCCGAGCGGTGGACCAGGCCGTCCACGGGGCCAAGGTTGACGAAGGCCCCGAAATCGGTGACGTCGGCCACGGTGCCCTCCACCACCTGGCCGGGCGAGAGGCTCTGCAAGAAAGCCTCCTTGGCCTTCTTCTGCTCCTCCTCCAGGAGGGCCCGGCGGGAGAGGAGCACCCGCCCCTTCTTGCGGTTGAACTCAATGATCTTGGCCAGGATCTGCTGGCCCACGTAGGCGTCCAGGTTGGGGGTGCGCCTCAGGTCCAGCTGGGAGGCAGGAATGAAGGCCTCCACCCCATCCAGGTCGGCGACCACGCCCCCCTTGACCTTCTCCTTCACCGTGACGGCGACCGGTTCCCCCTTCTCGTAAAGGGCTTGGATGCGGTCCCAGCGCTCCTGGGCCTCCACCTTCCTGCGGGAAAGGAGCACCTGCCCCGTCTCGGGGTCCACCTTGATCACCTGGACCCGGACGGCGTCCCCGGGCTTGAGGAGGGTCTTAAGCTCCTCTTCGGGGAGGACCTTCTCCGTGAGCTGGTTGAAGGGGATGATGCCTTCCGTCTTCGCGCCGATGTCCACCGCCACGCCTTCGGAACCCACCAAGACCACCGTGCCCGTCAGGACTTGGCCGGGGCGCACCCGCTTCTCCAGGCGGGCCTCGGTCTCCTGAAGGGCCTCTTCCATGCTGAAGGTCTTTTCTGGGGTCTGGGTCGCCTTTTCTTCCATGCCGCCTCTTTCCTCCTTACGCGCCTTCCTTCGGGAAGGCGGGCGCTTTGCGCGCGCGTCCACACGAAAAGGCGGGGGAGAACCCTTACTCCCCGCTTCCGTGAGAACGAGCCCCGAAGGGCATACCCTTCCTTTATACCACGGGGTGGGCTTCCTGCCAAGGGGCAGGGCATAATGGGGGCATGGAAACCCTGGAATGGATGAAGGCGAGGCTTCCCGACCTCCTCAAGGACCTCGAGGCCTTCGTGCGCCGGGAGTCCCCCTCGGGAGACCTTACCGGCCTCAAGGAGGCCGCGGCCTTCCTGGAGGAGGCCTTCGGGCCTTTGGAGGGAAGGCTTTCCCGCAAGGACACCCCCAAGGGGCCTATCCTCTTCCTCAAGCGGGAAGGGGAAGGAACCCCCGTACTCGTCCTCTGCCACTACGACACCGTCCACCCCAAGGGGAGCTTCCCCGAGGCCTTCCGCCTGGAGAGGGAAAAGGCCATCGGCCCCGGGGTCTACGACATGAAGGGGGGGATCGTCGCCCTCCTCTACGCCCTGCGCCACGCCGAGGCCACGGGGCGGAAGCTCCCTGCCCTGGAGGTCCTCTTCACCCCCGACGAGGAGGTGGGCTCCCCGGAAAGCCGCCCCCTCATTGAGGCCGCCGCCCGGAAGGCCCGGGCCGCCCTGGTGCTGGAACCCCCCACGGGGGAAGGGGACCTGAAGGTGGCCCGGAAGGGGGTGGGCCTCTACCGCCTAAAGGCCATCGGCAAGGCCGCCCACCAGGGGGTGGAGCCGGAGAAGGGGGTGAACGCCATCCTGGAGCTCGCCCACCAGATCTTGAAGGTGGCGGCGCTGGAAGACCGGGAGAAGGGCACCACCCTGGGGCCGAACCGCATCCGGGGCGGCACGGCCACCAACGTGGTGGCCGAGGAGGCCGAGGTGGAGATAGACCTCCGGGCCTGGACCCTGGAGGAGGCCAGGCGGGTGGAGGAGGGGCTAAGGGCCCTAAAGCCCGTCCTCCCTGGGGCGAGGCTGGAGCTTTCGGGCGGCCTCAACCGCCCCCCCATGGAGCCCACCCCGGAAAGCCTGGCCCTCTTTGAAAAGGCGCGGGTCATCGGGGAGAGGCTGGGCCTCGCCTTACGCCCGGGCAAGGTGGGTGGGGGGTCCGACGGGAACTTCACCGCCGCCTTGGGGGTGCCCACCCTGGACGGCCTTGGGCTTCTCGGCGGGGACGCCCACCAGCGGACGGAGTACGTGGTGGTGCCGGAGATCCCGCGCCGCGCCGCCCTCCTCGCCGAGCTCCTCTACGCCCTATGAGCCCCTCCCCATCCGCCCAAAGGGTGCAGGAGGTCCGGGCCCTCGCCGGCTTCGCCACCGGCGGGGTGCCCCCCGTGGTCCACGCCGCCTTCCCGGACGAGGACATCCTCCTCTGCCCCAGGGTCTTCGCGGCCGGGGGCACCCCGAGGGCCCTCTTCGCCCTCACCCAGGCGCGGGTGGCGGACCTGAAGGAGGCCTAGCCGTGTGGTTCTTCCGCAAAGACCCCCACGTGAAGCCCGAGGGCCCCCGGGCCTTCCGGGTCCGGGTGCGCACGAAAAGCGGGGAAGTGGTGGAGGTCAGGCTCTCCAAAAGCATGGAGATCTCGCCCACGGAAGAGGGCTACTACGTGCGCAAGGAGATCGTGGCCCCGAGGAGCCTGGACCGGGCGGTCTTGGAGATCTGGTTTGACCGGGGCTACCGCCCGGTGCGCAAGGCGGTGGAGGGCGGAGAGCTTCTTCCTATTCGGGAGTGGACGGGGTAAA
>NZ_JBAMMI010000075.1:0-3354 GCF_039793865.1 Thermus sp. | reverse complement strand
GAAGCGGCTGGCCAGGGCCGCGTAGCTGGCCGTGGAGAGCTTTTACGACAGCCTCCCCCTCGGTCTCCTCCTCCCTCCACCGGACCAGGGCCACGGAGTAGGAGTTCGCTCCCCCGTTGAAGAGGACGGCCACCAGCTGGAGGCGGCTCCTGGGGTGGATGACCTGGTAGGGGTCAATCATAACTTGCCCCAATAGCTAGGCTACCTAGTTAGTCAAGGCCTGTCAAGTTGCGTCTCCGGCTGGGGGATAGGGGCGAGTCCAGAGATAACCTTGCTTTTTGCACATGATGATGCCATGATTGCAAGGGGTCCGAGGGGAGCGTTCACCTAGGCGTAGTCGCTCGCCTCCGGGATCCCCTCCACCCCCTGGTCGGTGGCCCTCATGGCGGTCCCCGTGGCCCGGTAGGGCTGAGCCTCGAGGAGGAGCTTCCTCCCCTAGACCCTCGGCGGTCGCCATGTAAAATGGGGCCAAGATATGAACCGCCTGGGAAAAACGGAGGTTTTCCTCAACCGCTTCGCCCTCCGGCCTCTTGGCCCTGAAGAGCTCAGGCCTTGGCGCCTGAAGGCGGTTCTGGACCCTCCCCCGGGGCGGGAGGAGGTTTATCCCCTTCTCGCCCAACTGGCCCGCCAAGTGGGGGGCATCACGGTGCGTGCGGGAGACGGCCTCGCTTCCTGGTCGCCTCCCGAAGCCCTGGTCCTGGAGGGCATCCTGGCACGGAAGGGGCAGACCTACACTTACCGCCTCTACCCCGAGGGAAGGATGCCCTTTGACCCCAAGGACCCCGGGGAGCGGGGTGTGCTTTCGGCCTTGGCCCGGAGGCTTCTCCAGGAGCGCCTGCGTCAGCTCGAGGGGCTTTGGGTGGAGGGGCGGGCGGTGTACCGAAAGGAGCATGCCCGGGGGGCCGGATGGCGGGTGCTTAGGGGAGCGGTCCTGGACCTTTGGGTTTCCGACTCAGGGGCGTTTCTCCTGGAGGTGGACCCGGCGTACCGAATCCTCTGTGAGTTGTCCCTCGAGGCCTGGCTCGCCCAGGGCCACCCCCTGCCCAAACGGGTCAGGAACGCCTACGACAAGCGCACATGGGAGCTCCTCCGGATCGGAGAGGAAGACCCCAAGGAGGTCCTTCTCCCGGGCGGCTTAAGCCTCCTGGACTACCACGCTTCCAAGGGCCACCTCCAGGGTCGGGAAGAGGGGCGGGTGGCCTGGGTGGCGGACCCCGAGGATTCTCGGAAGGCGATCCCCCATCTGACAGGCCTTTTGGTGCCCATCCTTACTCTGGAAGACATCCAGGAAGATGAGGGGGGTCTCGTCCTCTCCCTGCGTTGGGAAGAGCGGCGTAAGCGGACCCAGAAGATCGCCGAGTGGATCGGTCGGCGCCTGGACCTGGGTAGGCCAGAGCCGGTGCGCTCCCAGGCCTACCGTCTGAGCGCCCCCAGGCTCCTGGGCCAAAAAGCTGTAAAAAAACCTGCAGACGCCCTGCGCGTGGGGCTCTATCGGGCCCAGGCCACCGTCTTGTCCCTATTGCGTTTAGACGAGATGCAAGGGTGGCCGGACTTCCTCCGGCGGGCCCTGGATGAGGCCTTCCGGGCGAGCGGGGCCTCTCTCCGCCTGCACGAACTTCGCGCCGACCCCGCGCAAGCCTTCGCCTTCCGCGAGGCCCTGAGGGAAGCTAAGGAAAAGGGGGTCCAGGCGATACTGGTTCTCACCCCGCCCATGACCTGGGAGGCGCGCAATCGCCTAAAAGCTCTTTTTCTCAGGGAGGGTCTTCCTAGCCAGATCCTCAACCTCCCCCTGAGGGAGGAAGAACGCCACCGCTGGGAGAACGCCCTCCTCGGCCTCCTGGCCAAGGCAGGGCTTCAAGTGGTGGCCCTACAGGGGACCTACCCGGCGGAGCTCGCCGTGGGCTTTGACGCCGGAGGGAGAGAGTCCTTTCGCTTCGGGGGCGCGGCCTGCGCCGTGGGCGAGGACGGTAGCCACCTCCTCTGGACCCTCCCCGAGGCGCAGGCCGGGGAGCGGATCCCCCAGGAGGTGGTCCGCGACCTTTTGGAGGAAACCCTTTGGGCCTTTAGGCGCGAGGCGGGAAGGCTTCCTTCCCGGGTCCTCCTCCTTCGGGATGGCCGCGTGCCCCAGAACGAGTTCACCCTGGCCTTGGAAGCCCTCGCCCGAGAGGGCATAGCCTACGACCTGGTCTCGGTGCGCAAGTCGGGCGGGGGGCGGATCTACCCCGTCCAGGGGCGCTTGGTGGACGGACTCTATGTGCCCTTGGAGGACAGGACTTTTCTCCTCCTCACCGTTCACCGGGATTTCCGGGGAACACCCCGGCCCCTAAAGCTGGTCCACGAGGCGGGGGATACGCCCCTCGAGGCCCTGGCCGCCCAGATTTACCACCTAACCCGCCTCTACCCGGCGAGCGGTTTCGCCTTCCCTCGTCTTCCCGCTCCTCTCCACCTGGCCGACCGCCTGGTGAAGGAGGTGGGTCGGCTGGGGGTTCGTCACCTCAAGGAGGTGGACCGGAGAAAGCTCTTTTTTGTCTAGCTACCTCACAGCCCCGCCCCGGCCATCCTCGGGGTCAGCGGAGCCGCCTTCCCGGAGGAAGGAGGTTTACCCGGGCCTCCAGGCCCCGGCAGAGCGGGCTACGAGACGCAGCTGCGCCATGACCCGGAGATGCGGGCCTTCTACCACCGCCTGCGCTCGCGGGGCAAAACGAAGAAGCAGGCGTTGGTGGCCGTGGCCCACAAGCTCCTCAGGCGGATGATGGGAAGGCTCAGGGAGTACTACGCCGGTCGGTTGGCCCAGGGGGTGGCTTGACAGGCAAGACAGTATCAATCCCCTTACGGGGCTATGTGGTTTGCAACGGAATTGGAAATTATTGTTAGTGGTTCCAGCGGAAGGGAGTCGCAATCCCCTTACGGGGCTATGTGGTTTGCAACCAAAGCTTATGGCTTGGGAAGAGGTGTCAGAAGGGGAGTCGCAATCCCCTTACGGGGCTATGTGGTTTGCAACTAAGCCTACCCGCCCCCATGCTAGAGGCCTTTAGGGTCGCAATCCCCTTACGGGGCTATGTGGTTTGCAACATGTTTGGGGGTGATAGTGATGCGGAAAAGCTTCGTGGTGGTCGCAATCCCCTTACGGGGCTATGTGGTTTGCAACTCTACCCCTCTAAGAACCCCGTCCTGGACGGCACCGCCAGAGGGGGGTTTATGAGAAAGATGAAGCTTGGAATATGCACACGGCGAATAACGGGGGTTTTCGGGGGTTTGCGCCCATGAAAAGCCACAGGAGAAAGGGGCGATGAGAAGGAGAAAACGCATATTGCCCATCCCCAAGGGAAGAACTGGCTTTCAAGGTCCCCACCC
>NZ_JBAMMI010000074.1:0-3458 GCF_039793865.1 Thermus sp. | reverse complement strand
GGAAGCCGTGCTGGCAGAGCTGGTCAGGTTGCTTGAGGAATTGGGGGGAGGAAAGGGATGAGAGCTCAGGCACACGAAGGTATTGCAAAGCCGAGGTGCGGGCACTTAGGACCACCCCTGGCATGGGGGCCCCGGGAACCCCCCCTTGGGTTAAGCAAGGGGGATTCCCAAGGCTTTGCCGGAGGCTTGTTATGCTTTTCTCATTTTGGGGCGGTAAGCTTGGAGGCAAAGCAACGGAGCCCTTGCGGTATAGTGAGGGCAAAAGCCTTTGCCTGGGAAAGGGGGAAAGATGCGGTTTTTCGTGTTGGGGGACGTTTCCGTGGACCTGCTTTTCTTCGTGGAGCGCATACCCGAGCCCGGGGAGGAGCTCCCCGCCCGCCGGGCCCTGATGAAGCCGGGAGGGGCCGGGGGAACCTTGGCGGCCCAGCTGGCAAGCCTAGGCCACCGGGTCTTTCTGGCGGGCCGGGTGGGGAAGGACCCCTTCGCCGAGCTCGCCCTAAGCCGGGTGCGGGAGGTGGGGGTGGACCTAAGGTACCTGCAGGAGGACCCCGAGCACACCACGAGCTCGGTGCTCGTCCTGGTGGTGCCCGGGGGGGAGAGGGCCATGGTGAGCGCCGAAGGGGCAAGCCGCCACCTGGACCCTTCGCTCTTCAAGCCCCGCTACCTGGACCAAGCGGACGCCGTGGTCCTCTCCGCCTACGCCCTCTTGGGGGGCCCTCCCGGAGCTACGCGGCGGAGGTCCTCGAGGCCGCAAGGAGACGGGAGATGCCCATCTTCGCCGATCTGGGGACGGGAGCGGTGCGGGCGGCGGGAGGGGAACTCTTGAAGCACCTCCGGGGGGTGAGCTGGCTCCTCATGAACCAGACGGAGCTTTTGGCCCTCACGGGGGCCTCTTCCCTTTCCGAGGGGGTGGAGAGGCTTAGGCGGGAAGGCTTTTCCCGCCTCGCCATCAAGGTGGGGGCCATGGGCTCCATCCTGGTCACCCCGGAAGGGGAAGAGCTTTTGGAGCCCTTCCCGGTGGAGGACATCGTGGATTCCACCGGGGCCGGGGACGCCTACACCGCCGCCTTCGCCCACGCCGTACTGGAGGGCCTAGGCCCCGTGGAGGCGGGCCGCCTGGCCAACCTGGCGGGCGCCTTGGCCGCCACCGCCATCGGGGCCCAGGGGCGGCTCGTCACCCTAGAGGACCTCAAAGTGGCGGCGGGCTAGGGCGAGGAAGGAGAGCCCCGCCTTCCCGCTCTTCTCGGGGTGGAACTGGGGGGCGAGGAGGTTTTCCCTGGCGAGGAGGGCGGTGAAGGGGGTGCCCGCGTACTCCCCCCTCCCCAGGGAGTGGGGGGTGAGGGGGCCGTAGTAGGCGTTGGCGAAGTAGAAGTGGCGCCCCGAAAGGGACGCGAAGGCCCCGCCGAACTCCAGGGCGTTCCAGCCCATCTGGGGCACCCTCCCCGCCCTAAAGCGGCGCACCTTCCCCGGGAAAAGGCCGAGGCCCTTCACCCCCGGGGCCTCCTCGCTTCCCTCGTAGAGGACCTGCATCCCCACGCAGATCCCGAGGAAGGGGAGGCCCCGTTCCAGGTGCCGGAGGACCCGCTCCACGAAGCCGCTTTCCCGGAAGGCCCGCATCACCTGGCCGAAGTGGCCCTGCCCCGGGAGGACGAGGAGGTCCGCCTCCTCGTGGGCCTTGGGGTCCTGGGCCACCGCCACGGCAAAGCCTGCGGCCTCGAGGGCCTTGGCGGCGCTTCTCAGGTTTCCCGAGCCGTAGTCAATGAGGAGCGTCCTCATCCTCTCCCGCATGTTAAGCCGAGGCGAAGCGGCCCCGTGGGGGTTAAAGCACCCCCTTGGTGCTGGGAAGCCCCTCCCCCGTGAGGCGGGTCGCCCGGTGGAGGGCCCGGGCCAACGCCTTGAAGCTCGCCTCCACCACGTGGTGGGCCTCCCTTCCCGAAAGGAGCCTCAGGTGGAGGGTGAGCCGCCCGTGGTTCGCCAGGCCCCTCAGGAACTCCCGCAGGTGGTAGTGGTTCACTCCGCCCGCCTCCCCCACCACGGGCCAGGCCTCGGGGCGGTACTCCAGGTGGGGCCTCCCCGAGAGGTCCAAGACGCAAAGCACCAGGGTCTCGTCCATGGGGGCGAAGGCCTCGGCGTAGCGCTCCAGGCCCACTCCCTCCCCCAGGGCCTCCCTCAGGGCCATTCCCAGGGCAATGCCCACGTCCTCCACCAGGTGGTGGACGTCCACCTCGAGGTCCCCCTTGGCCTCCACCTCCAGGAGGAAGCGGCCGTGGCGCTGGAGCTGGAGGAGCATGTGGTCCAGAAAGGGGAGGCCCGTGGCCACCTTCCCCCCGGTGGGCCCGTCCAGGCCAAGGCGGAGCCGGACCCAGGTCTCCGCCGTGGCCCGTTCCACCAGGGCCTCACGCATAGGCCACCCCAAAGGCCGCCTTGAGGAAGGCGTCCATCTCCTCTTTCCGGCCGATGGTGACCCGGAGGCACCCCTCAAGACCCGGGTAGCGGTCCTGCCTGCGCACCAGGACGCCCTGGGCGAGGAGGTGGCGGAAGGCCTCCTCCGCGTCCGGGGTCTTCACCAGGAGGAAGTTGGCGCGGCTCGGGTAGGGGCGCCAGGTGGGGTGGGCGAGGAGCTCCCGGTAAACCCGCTCCCTCTGGGCCACCACCTCCTCCACCGCCTTCTCCACGTATCCCGGGTTTTCCAAGACCACCTCCAGGATGGCCCCGGTGTGGACGGGGAGGACGAAGGGGGGAAGCACCTCCCGCACCACCCCCGCCACCTCCGGGCTTCCCAGGAGGTACCCGGCGCGAACCCCCCCCAGGGAAAAGGCCTTGGAGAAGGTGCGAAGCAGGGCCACGTGGGGGTTTTGCCGGGCGAGGAAGCGGAAGTCCGTCCCGGCGAACTCCCGGTAGGCCTCGTCCACCACCAAAAGCCCCCCCACCTCCTTGGCCCTTTCCGCCAGGGCCCAAAGGGCCTCCTCGGGGAAGAGGGCCCCCGTGGGGGCGTGGGGGTTGGGGAGGAAGAAGACCCCGCCCCTAAAGGCGGCGAGGAGGGCCTCGAGGGGGAGGGTAAAGCCCTCTCCCAGGGGCACCGCCCCATAGGGCGTCCCCGCCACCTTGGCGGCGTGGGCGTAGTGGGGGAAGGAGGGCTTAAGGTCTAAGACCTCCTCCGCCGCAAGGCTCAAGGCCAGGATCAGGAGGTTGGAGCCCGGGGCCAGGACGATCCCCTCCTCCGGCCAGTCCAGAAGGGCGGAAAGCCTCTTCCTAAGGCCTTCCGCGTGGATCTCCGGGTAGCGGTTCCAGGGGATGGCCCTAAGGCGCCTCAGGGCCTCCTCCTTGAGCTCCCCGGGGAGGTCAAAGGGGCTCTCGTTCTGGTCCAGCTTCACCGGGGCCTCCTCCTTCTTGTAGGGGTAAGGGGCGAGGCCCCGGAGGTGCGCCTTGAAGGCCCGCATGCCCCGAGTATAGCGGTA
>NZ_JBAMMI010000073.1:0-3572 GCF_039793865.1 Thermus sp. | reverse complement strand
GCGTGCCCGAGGAGGAGGCCAACCGCCTCTTTGACATGCTGGAGGCCTTCGCCAACTATGGCTTCAACAAGAGCCATGCCGCCGCCTACAGCCTCCTCTCCTACCAGACGGCCTACGTGAAGGCCCACTACCCCGTGGAGTTCATGGCCGCCCTCCTTTCCGTGGAGCGGCAGGATTCCGACAAGGTGGCGGAGTACATCCGGGACGCCCGGGCCATGGGCATAGAGGTCCTTCCCCCCGACATCAACCGCTCGGGCTTTGACTTCAAGGTGGTGGGGGAGGAGATCCTCTTCGGGCTTTCGGCGGTGAAGAACGTGGGGGAGGGGGCGGCCCTGGCCATCCTCGAGGAGCGGGAGCGGGGCGGCCCCTTCAGGAGCCTAGGGGACTTCCTGAAGCGCCTGGACGAGAAGGTGGTGAACAAGCGCACCCTGGAGTCCCTCATCAAGGCGGGGGCCATGGACGCCTTCGGGGACCGGGCGAGGCTCCTCGCCTCCCTGGACCCCCTGCTCCGCTGGGCCGCGGGGGTCCGGGAGCGGGAGCGCTCGGGGATGTGGGGGCTTTTCGCCGAGGTGGAGGAGCCCCCCCTCCAGGAGGCCCCGCCCCTGGACGAGATCACCCGGCTCCGCTACGAGAAGGAGGCCCTGGGCATCTACGTCTCCGGCCACCCCGTCCTCCGCTACCCGGGCCTGAGGGAGGCGGCGAGCTGCACCCTAGGGGAGCTGGAAGACTTCGCAAGGGGGCTTCCTCCCCGCTCCCGGGTCCTCCTGGCGGGCATGGTGGAGGAGGTGGTGCGCAAGCCCACCCGCTCGGGGGGCATGATGGCCCGCTTCACCCTCTCCGACGAGACCGGGGCCCTGGAGGCGGTGGCCTTCGGCCGGGCCTACGAGGGGGTCTCCCCCAAGCTCAGGGAGGACCTCCCCCTCCTCGTCCTCGCCGAGGTGGAGCGGGAGGAGGGGGGCCTAAGGGTCATCGCCCAGGCGGTCTGGACCCACGAGGAGGTGGCCGAGGCCCCCAAGGCCCTGGAGGTGGAGGTGGACCACGCCCTCCTGGACGAAAAGGGGGTGGCCCTCCTCAAGAGCCTCCTGGACGAGCACCCCGGGCCCTTGCCCCTCTACGTGCGGGTCCAGGGCCCCTTCGGGGAGGCCCTCTTCGCCCTCCGGGAGGCCCGGGTGGGGGAGGGGGCCCTGGGGGCCCTCGAGGCCGAGGGCTTCCGCGCCTACCTGGTGCCGGACCGGGAGGTTTTCCTCCAGGGGAACGGGGGCGGCCAGAAGGAGGAGGCGGTTCCCTTCTAAGCACCCCACCGCGGCTTTTGCCGCGGTGGGGGCCCCAAAAAGCGCTTTCCCAAAGCCCTAGCTTGGGCATCCCACCTATGCCAGCGCAAGCCAGCATGGGGACGAAAGAAAAAGGGGCTGGGCTGGCCCAGCCCCTTGGCCTCACGCGGCCTTAGAAGTCCATGTCCCCGGCGCCCGCGGGGGCGGGGGTGGACTCCTTCTTCTCGGGCTTCTCGGCCACCACCGCCTCGGTGGTGAGGATGAGGGCGCCGATGGAGGAGGCGTTCTGGAGGGCGGAGCGGGTCACCTTGGCGGGGTCCACGATCCCGGCCTCCACCATGTCCACGTACTCCCCGGTGGCGGCGTTGAAGCCGAAGCGGAGGTTCTTGGTCTCGGAGAGGATCTTCTGCACCACCACGGACCCCTCGTAGCCGGCGTTCTCGGCGATCTGGCGGGCGGGCTCCTCCAGGGCGCGGCGGACGATCTTGGCGCCCGTGGCCTCATCCCCTTCCAGCTTGGCGATGAGCTCCTCCACGGCGCTGATGGCCCGAAGGAGGGCCACGCCGCCGCCCGGAACGATCCCCTCTTCCACCGCGGCCCGGGTGGCGTTCAGGGCGTCCTCAAAGCGGTGCTTCTTCTCCTTGAGCTCGGTCTCGGTAGCAGCGCCCACCCGGATCACGGCCACCCCGCCCGCGAGCTTGGCCAGGCGCTCCTGGAGCTTCTCCTTGGCGTACTCGCTGTCGGTGGTCTCCAGCTCCTTCCTGATGCCGTTGATCCGGGCCTCAATGTCCTCCTTCTTGCCCTTGCCGCCCACGATGGTGGTCTCGTCCTTGGTGATGCGCACCCGCTCGGCCCGGCCCAGCATGGAGAGGGTGGCGTTCTCCAGCTTGAAGCCGAGCTCCTCGGAGATCACGGTGCCGCCGGTGACGGCCGCGATGTCTTTGAGCATCTCCTTGCGGCGGTCACCGAAGCCGGGGGCCTTCACCGCGGCCACGTTCAGGGTGCCCCGGAGCTTGTTCACCACCAAGGTGGCGAGGGCCTCGCCCTCCACGTCCTCGGCGATGAGGAGGAGGGGCTTGCCGGTCTGGGCCACCTGCTCCAGGATGGGGAGGAGCTCGCGGACGTTGGAAACCTTCTTCTCCACGATGAGGATGAAGGCGTCCTCGAGGACCGCCTCCATGGCCTCGGGGTTGGTGACGAAGTAGGGGGAGATGTACCCCTTGTCAAACTGGTACCCCTCCACGAACTTCAGCTCGGTCTCCAGGCTCTTGGACTCCTCAACGGTGATGATCCCCTCCTTCCCCACCTTCTCCATGGCGTCGGCGATGAGCTTGCCGACGTCGGGGTCGTTGGCGGAGATGGTGGCCACCTCCTCAATGGCCTTCCGGTCCTCCACGGGGATGGCGAGGGCCTTGATCTTCTCCACCGCGGCCTCCACCGCCTTCTCAATGCCCCGCTTGAGGGCGAGGGGGTTGGCCCCGGCGGCCACGTTCTTCAGGCCTTCCCGGACGATGGCCTGGGCCAAGACGGTGGCCGTGGTGGTGCCGTCGCCCGCCACGTCGTTGGTCTTGGAGGCCACCTCCTTGAGGAGCTGGGCCCCGATGTTCTCCAGGTGGTTCTCCAGCTCAATCTCCTTGGCTACCGTCACCCCGTCTTTGGTGATGGTGGGGGAGCCGAACTTCTTCTCCAGGACCACGTTCCGGCCCCGGGGGCCAAGGGTGACCTTCACCGCGTCGGCCACCGCGTTCACGCCGCGCTCCAGCGCCCTGCGAGCCGCCTCGTCAAACACCAGGATCTTCGCCATGGTTCACCTCCTTTACTGCAGGACCGCCAAGAGGTCGCGCTCGGAGAGGATCACGTACTCCTCGCCGTCGATCTCGATCTCGGTGCCGCCGTACTTGGCGAAGACCACGACGTCGCCCTCCTTGACCTCGAGGGGCACCTTCTGGCCGTTCTCCAGCACGCGGCCCGTGCCCACCGCGATCACCTTGCCCTTCTGGGGCTTCTCCTTGGCGGTGTCGGGCAGGACGATGCCGCCCTTGGTCTTGGGCTCCTCCTCGATCCGCTTCACCACGACCCGGTCGCCTAGGGGCTTGATCACCGTCTTCACCTCCGCAGCCATACCCACTCCCTCCTTTGACGCTCAAAGGGTGAGAGTGTCAACCAAGGGTCATTATTCTGCCCCGGGCAGGTTCTTGTCAAGGGCTTGTGGGCTTGCCTAACCCCGGAGGGGGCGGGAGAAGGGTGAGAAGAACCCTAAGGCCGTAGGCGATGAGCTCCAAAAGCGCCGGCGCCCGGCCG
>NZ_JBAMMI010000072.1:0-3657 GCF_039793865.1 Thermus sp. | reverse complement strand
GCGGCCTTGGGCGTGCCCAGGGCCGGGGCCTCGAGGCTAAGGAGAGAGGCGAGCCCCGCCCCCACAAGCCTCCCGAGGAGCTGGGCCCCCCAGTAGGCCGCCATTTCGCCCGCCCCGCAGGAAGAAGGCGAAGCTCACGGCCGGGTTGAAGTGGCCCCCGGAAACGTGGCCCAGGGCCACCACCATCAGGGTGATGGCGAGCCCGTGGGCCAGGGCCACCGCTACCCCGTCCTTCGCGGCGGCCGCCGCGCTCGTCCCCACCAGGAGGAGGGTCAGGGTTCCCAGGGCCTCCGCCAGCGGTTTGCCGCGCTCCATACGCCACCTCCGGATAGATGGCTTGCTACAACCAGGCTACCCCAGGCCGACCTTCCTGTTCAGGTGGGCCCCTGCCTGGAGGCACGAAAGCGCAAAGGGGCGCCAGGGAAAAGGATCCCCCACGGACAAGGCCCCTCGCCGTTGACACCCCACGAGGAGGCCTATAAAATCGCCCCCGAAAAGGAGGGTCTATGAATCGCAAGGCTCTGCTCGGGGTGGTCTTTGTCGCTTTGGGACTCACAGGAGCGCTCGCCCAGCAGTCCCGGCTGGACGTGGTGAAGGCCAGGGGCCGCCTGGTCTGCGGGGTGAACGCCGTCCTCCCCGGCTTCGGCTTCCTGGACCAGAAGACGGGGAAGTACACGGGCTTTGACGTGGAGTTCTGCCGCGCCGTGTCCGCGGCACTCTTCGGGGACCCGGACAAGGTGGACTACGTGCCCTTAGACGCCAGGGTCCGCTTCCAGGCGGTGCAGAACGGGGAGGTGGACGTGGCCTTCCGCAACACCACCGTCACCGCCAACCGGGACGGCGCCTTGGGCGTGGACTTCCTGCCCGTCACCTTCTACGACGGCCAGGGGGTGATGGTGAAGAAGGGGCGGGCCAACACCCTCCGGGAGCTCCAGGACGCCACCTTCTGCACCACCCAGGGCACCACCAACGAGAAGAACATCACAGACTACATCCGGGCCCAGAAGTGGCGGAACGCCAAGGTGCTCACCTTTGAGGACGGGGCCAAGGTGATGAACGCCTTCCTCCAGGGCCGGTGCGACGCCTTCACCGCCGACAAGTCCCAGCTCGTGGGCTACCGGGCCACCGCCCCCAAGCCCGAAGAGCTCGTCATCCTAAAGGAGACCATTTCCAAAGAGCCCTTGGCGGGCTTTGTGCGGGAGAACGACTCCCGCTGGCGCGATGCCCTGAGCTGGATCGTCTACGCCACCATCCAGGCGGAGGAGTACGGCATCACCCAGAAGAACCTGGACCAGTTCCTCAAGAGTGAGGTGCCCGAGATCCGGCGCTTCCTGGGCCTCGAGGGCACCCTGGGCCAGGACCTGGGCCTGCCCCGGGACTTCGTGGTGCGGGTGATCCGGGCCGTGGGGAACTACGGGGAGATCTACGACCGCTTCTTCGGCCCCAAGAGCCCCTTCTACATCCCCCGCACGGGCACCCTAAACGCCCTCCAGCGGTACGGCGGCCTGATGTACAGCCCGCCCTTCCGCTAAGCCCATGGCCCCCAGGCTACGCGACCTCCTCCTGCAGGCCTTGGTCCTGGGTCTCGTGGCCTGGGGCCTCCTCGCGCTCCTCGCCGAGGCCCGGGCCCGCATGGCCGCCCAGGGCATCCCCTTTAGCTTCGGCTTCCTGCGGGAGGAGGCGGGCTTCAGCCTGAGCGAGGGGCTCACCTACGCCCCCGGAGAGGGCCTGAGGCCCTTCTACCCCTCGGACACCTACCTCCAGGCCCTCCTGGCCGGCTTTCTCAACACCCTGAAGGTGGCCCTCCTCGGCCTCGTCCTTTCCACCCTCCTCGGGCTCCTGGTGGCCGCGGGCCGCCTCTCGGCAAACCCCCTGGCCCGGGCCCTGGGCGCGGGGTACGTGGAGGCCATCCGCAACACCCCCCTTCTCCTCCAGCTTTTCGTCTGGTACTTCGCCATCCTTCTCAAGCTCCCGCCCTGGGAGAAGGCCCTCTCCTTCGGCGGGGCCCTCCTCTCCCAGCGGGGGCTCGTCCTGCCCGAGGTGGGCCTCGGCCAGGGGGCCCTGGGGCTCGCCCTTGGCCTCCTGGCCTTCGCCCTCCTCAGGCGGCGCCTTCCCCTGGCCCTGGGGGCCCTCCTCCTTGGCCTCCTCCTCGGCTGGGTCTTGGGAGGCCCGCCCCTCTACCTCCTCCCGCCCGTGAAGGAGGCCTACGGCGCCAGGGGGGGGATTCTCCTTTCCCCCGAGTTCGCCGCCCTCCTCTTCGGCCTCGTGGTCTACACCGCGGCCTTCATCGCCGAGGTCTTCCGCGGGGCCATCCTGGCGGTGCCCAAGGGGCAGTGGGAGGCGGCCTACGCCCTGGGCCTCGAGGGCCGGGACGCCTTCCGCCTCATCGTCCTGCCCCAGGCGGTGCGCATCGCCGTCCCGCCCCTGGCCAACCAGTACCTGAACCTGGCCAAGAACACCTCCCTGGGGGTGGCCGTGGGCTACCCGGACCTCTTCTCCGTGTACGGCACCGTGGCCAACCAGTCGGGCCGGAGCCTCGAGGCCATCCTCCTGGTGATGGGGGTGTACCTCTCCCTGAGCCTCGGCATCAGCCTGGCGGTGAACACCTACAACCGCCGCGTGGCCCTGAGGTGGCGGCTATGAGGCTCCTCAAGGCCCTCTTCGGCACCCCGGGCAACGCCCTCCTCTCCCTCCTCCTCCTGGCCTTCCTGGGCTGGCTGGGCCAGGCCCTCCTCCTTTGGGCCTTTAGGGCGGAGTGGCGGGTGGTGGGGGAAAACCTCCCCTACTTCTTCGTGGGCCAGCTCCCGCCAAAGCAACTCCCGCGGGTGGCGGGCTTCTTGGGCTTCCTCGCCCTGGCCCTCCTCGGGTGGCTCGGGGGCCTGCGGGCGCTCCCGGTGCCGAGGCCCAGGCTTCTCCTCCTCTTGGGGCTCCTCGGAAGCCTCCTCCTCCTCCCCTGGCCCCCCACCCTCTGGGGCGGCCTCCTCCTCTCCTTCCTCCTCTCGGCCAGCGCCATGCTCCTCGCCTTTCCCCTGGGGGTGGCCCTGGCCTTCGGGCGCCAGGCCCGGCTTCCAGCTCTCCGCCTTCTCGCCATCGCCTTCATAGAGGGGGTGCGGGGGGTGCCCCTGGTCTCCCTCCTCTTCCTGGCCTTCGTCACCGTACCCCTTTTCCTCCCCCAGGACCTGCGCGTGCCCCAGGTGGTGCGGGCCCTGGTGGCCTTCACCCTCTTCGCCGCCGCCTACCTGGCGGAGAACGTGCGGGGAGGGCTCCAGGCCGTGCCCCGGGGGCAGTGGGAGGCGGCCTTCAGCCTGGGGCTGAGCCCCTTCCAGGCGGTGCGCTACGTGGTCCTGCCCCAGGCCCTAAGGGCGGTGATCCCGGCCCTGGTGGGCCAGTACATCGCCCTCTTCAAGGACACCTCCCTGGTGGCCCTCATCGGCCTCCTGGACCTCATGGGGGTGGCCCGGGCGGTGCTGGCCAACCCCCAGAACGTGGGCCTGGAGCGGGAGGTCTACCTCTTCCTGGCCCTGGTCTACCTCCTAGTGAGCGGGAGTTTTTCCTACCTAGGGCGCCTCTTAGAGCGCGGACTCGGCCTCGGAGCGAGATGATGGAGCCCATCATAAGGATCCGCAACCTGCACAAGTGGTTCGGCCCCCTGCACGT
>NZ_JBAMMI010000071.1:0-27320 GCF_039793865.1 Thermus sp. | reverse complement strand
TATAATAGACCCCGGCGAAGAGCCACGGAGGTGAACATGAAACGAGCTATAGCGCTTATCGCGGTGCTGGCCCTAGGCCTCGGCCTGGCGCAGGTGCGGGTGGGGATCGCCTTTGACGCGGGCGGCAAGTCGGACCGCTCCTTCAACCAGTCCGCCTGGGAAGGGGCGCAGAAGGCGGCCAAGGACTTCGGGATCAAGCTCTTTGACTTTGAGCCCGCCGACCCCTCCCAGGTGGGCCAGGGCATCCGCACCTTCGCCGAGGAGGGGTTTGACCTGGTGATCGGGGTGGGCTTCGCCAACGAGCCTGCCATCACCGCCACGGCCAAGGAGTTCCCCAAGGTGAACTTCGCCGTGATTGACGCCGTGCCCGGGGAGGGGAAGCTCGCAAACGCCGTGGGCCTGGTCTTCCGCGAGCACGAGGGGAGCTTCCTCGTGGGCTACATCGCCGGCAAGATGACCCGTACCGGCGTGGTGGGCTTCATCGGGGGCATGGACATCCCCCTCATCCACAAGTTTGAGGCGGGCTTCCGCGCCGGGGCGGAGTACGCCTTCAAGGAGGACAAGATCCAGGGCAAGGTGCTGGTGGGCTACGTGGGCAACACCCCCGCCGCCTGGAACGACCCCGCCAAGGCCAAGGAGATCGCCGCGGCCCAGGTGCGCCAGGGGGCGGACATCATCTACGCCGCCGCGGGCGGCTCGGGCCTCGGGCTCATCGATTACGTGAAGCAGGCCAAGTGCCTCAAGGAAGGGGGTAGCGTCAAGTTCGTGCGCAAGGCCGACCCCTACGCCAAGGTGCCCAAGTACGCCGACTACACCAAGGCCTGCGGCACTGACGGCACCAAGGCCACCCCCCTCTTCTTCATCGGCGTGGACGCTAACCAGAACTACTTGGGCGACACCGACAACAACCCCGCCACCCTGAACCACGGCCTCACCTCCATGATGAAGCGGGTGGACGTGGCCGCCTACGAGGTCATCAAGAGCGTGGTGCAGAAGGCCTTCAAGGGCGGGGTGAGGGAGTTCGGCCTGGCCAACAACGGCGTGGGCTACGCCCTGGACCAGTACAACAAGGCCCTGATCCCTGCGGGCGTGGTGAGCAAGCTGGAGGTCCTCAAGCAGCAGATCATCAAGGGCCAGATCAAGGTGCCCGAAAGCCGCTAGGCCCAAGGCTTGGGGCCGGGGGCCAGACCCCCGGCCTTCTTGTATACTCCGGCCGTGGCGAAGGCCCTGGTCCTCAAGGACATCACCAAGCGCTTCCCCCTGGTCCTGGCGAACGACCGCATCTCCTTGGACCTGGAGTGGGGGGAGGTCCTGGCCCTCGTGGGGGAGAACGGGGCGGGCAAGTCCACCCTGATGAAGATCGTCTACGGGCTCCAGCCCCCGGACGCCGGGGAGATGTGGGTGGACGGGAAGCCCTACCGGCCGAGAAGCCCCCTGGACGCCATAAGGGCGGGCATCGGCATGGTCCACCAGCACTTCATGCTGGTGGAGCCCTTCACCGTCTTGGAGAACCTGGTCTTGGGCTTGGAGCCCGGAAGCCCCCTCTTCCTGGACCTCGAGGCCGCCCGCAGAAAGGCCACGGCCCTCATGGAGGCCCTGGGCTTTGAGGTGCCCCTGGACGAGAAGGTGGAGAACCTTCCCGTGGGCCTGCAGCAGCGGGTGGAGATCCTCAAGGCCCTCTACCGGGAGGCCAGGATCCTCATCCTGGACGAGCCCACCGCCGTCCTCACCCCCCAGGAGGCCGAGGAGCTCTTCCGCTTCCTCCGGGGCTACGTGGCGAGGGGCAACGCCGCCATCTTCATCAGCCACAAGCTGAAGGAGGTCCTGGAGGTCTCGGACCGGGTCACCGTGGTCCGGGACGGCAAGGTGGTGGGCACGGTCAGGACCCGGGAGACCTCCCTCGAGGCCCTGGCCCGGATGATGGTGGGCCGGGAGGTGGTGCTGAGGGTGGAAAAGGCCCCGGCGAGGCCTAAAGAAGTGGTCCTGGAGGTGGAGGGCCTCGAGGCCCCGCCCCGCCTCAAGGGGGTGAGCTTCCGGGTGAGGGCCGGGGAGATCGTGGGCATCGCCGGGGTGGAGGGGAACGGCCAGAGCGAGCTCGTGGAGGCCCTCACCGGCCTCAGGCCCTATAGGGGCAAGGCCCTCCTCCTGGGCCAGCCCCTCCCCGCCTCGGCCCGGGGGGTCAGGGACCTAGGAGCAAGCCACGTGCCCGAGGACCGGCTCGCCCGCGGCCTCGTGCTGGACTTCTCCGTGAAGGAAAACGCCGTCCTCGGGGACCAGCACCACCCCCCCTTCCTGGGGTTTTTGGGGTTCCTGGACGACCGGAGCGCAGAGGAGCACGCAAGAAAGCTGGTGGAAACCTACGACGTCCGTCCCCGGTCCACCGCCCTCTCCGCCCGGCGCTTCTCGGGGGGCAACCAGCAGAAGATCGTGGTGGGAAGGGAGCTTCTAAGGGGGCCCAGGCTCCTCGTGGCCGCCCAGCCCACGAGGGGCGTGGACGTGGGGGCCATTGAGTTCATCCACCGGGAGCTGGTCCGGGCCCGGGACCAGGGGATGGCGGTGCTCTTGGTCTCCGCCGACCTCTCCGAGATCCTCGCCCTCTCCGACCGGATCCTGGTGATGCACGGGGGGCGCATCGTGGGGGAGCTCTCCCCCGAGGAGGCCACCGAGGAAAGGCTCGGGCTCCTCATGGCCGGGGTCACTCCCTGAACTCCCCCAGGACCCGCCCCAAGACCACCACCTCCCCCGTCTTAAGGGCGTAGCGCACCCGCTCCCCCCGCACGAAGCCCTTCTCGTCCCGGCTTTCCACGCCGCCAAAGAGGTAGGCGTACCCCTCCTTCTCCTTCAGGAGGGCCCGCTCGGCCCGGGTGGTGCGCCCCCCCTGGGCGAACTCCACCCCGCCCAGGAGCCAGAGGGCGTCCTCGTCCAGGAGGTAGCGGAGGCTTCCCGCCTTGCCGCTTAGGGGCCTTTCCCCCTGGCGCTCCACCTGCAAGGGCCCCTCCAGGAAGGCCTCCCCGGTGTCGTTCAGGTAGCGGAGGCGGCTTCCCCGCACCCGCACCGCGCCCTGGGCCACAACCACCTCCCCCGGACCCGGGCGGAGGTCCAAACGCCCCTCCTCTTCTACAAAGCGGGCCTCCCCCCCGGAGAGGAAGAGGGCCTCCTCTCCCCCCCGCTCCACCACCCCGAGGGGCCCCTTGGCCTCCACCCCCTCCCCGAGCCGCACCTCCACGCCCTTCGGGTCATAGAGGACGAGGCGGAGGTAGGTCTTCGCCTCCTCCTCCCCGGCCCGCCGCAGGCGCATCAGGTAGGGAAGCCCGTCCCGGAGGAGATCCTTGTTGTAGGCGGCCTCCACCCGGTCCCCCGGGGAAAGGCCCTCCTCGAGGGCGCTTCCCCCGTCCCGGAAGAAGGTCTTCTCCCCCACCGCCACCCGGTCTTCCTCGAGGCCCCGAAGCTCCCCCACGTAGAGGTCCCCGTAGTCGGCGTAGAAGAGGCTCCCCTCCTCCCCCGAGACCCAGGCCACCACCTTCTTGTCCTTGCGGACGAGCTCCACCTCTGGGCGGTAGACCTCCTGGGCCAGGACGAGGGCGAGGCCAAAGAGGGCGAGGAGAAGAAGCCTAAACCGGGGCACCTACTTCTCCCCGAGCTTCCTAAACTCCTCCACGGGCAGGCGGAAGGCCTTGCCGTAGACCCGCACCTGGTGGCGGTTCACGTTGTGGAGGAGGCTTGCGCCGGAGAGCCGGAAGCCTTCCTTTTTGTTCTCGCTCACCGCGGGCTTTCCCAGCACGATGGCCTCCCCGGTGGTGTCGTCGTAGTAGAGGCTTTCCCCGGTGGTAAGGAGGTCCCCGTCTTGGAGCCGCACCCCGCCTGTGGCGATGAGCCTCTTGGAGCCGGTGAGGCTTCGCACCTCCCTGGCCCGGATCACCAGGTCCCCGTCCTTGCGCTTCCGGGTGAGGACCACCTCCTTGGGGTCGGTGAAGACGGCGAGGCCCCGCTCCTCCTCGTAGTAGACGAAGCCCGCCCGCCCCTCTTGGTTTCCGCTTTGGAGGAGGGCGTTTTCGCTGGTGGAGGTGTCCGTGTCCACCTGGAAGGTCATGCGGCTCCCCTCCACCTCCACGGGGTCCTCCCCGGGCTTGGGCTCCTGGCGCATCCGGGCAGGCCCCTGAAGCTCCCCTTCCCCGGTCTTCTCCCGGTAGACCAAGAGGGGCCCTCTGGCCTCCACCCGCCCCCTCCGCACCACCACACCCCCCTCAAACCGGGCCTCCCGCTCCCCTTCCGCCTCCTGCATGGTCTTGCCCTTAGGGGCGGTGAGGGTGGCCCTGGGGGCCTCAATGGTGAGGTCCTTGACCCGTCCCTTCACCCCTCCCTCAAAGACCCAGGGGCCGTAGCGGAGGTCCCCGGAAAGCCGGCCTCCCTCCACCTGGATCACCCGCACGTTGGCCGTTGCCAAAGCCAGACCTAAAACCAGGAGCCATCCCCATCGCCTCATGAACGTCCTCCTTCCACGGTGCAAGGTCCAAAACTCCCCCCGGCGGGGAAGGAAAAGCGGGGGCGGGCCGCTTCCATCCTCTCCAGGGCGAAGTCCGAGCGGAACTCCCAAGCCTCGCCCCGGAGGTTGGGAGCCTCTATCCGCACCCAAGGGGCCTGGAAGCCTTCCTTCTGCCGGATGAGCACCTCCCCCCTGCCTGGGGCGGAAAGCTCCAGGCGGTAGCAGCCTTGGAGGATCTCCACCCGGGCGTAGGGAAGGCGGAGGTTGTCCCCCGGCTCCACCACCACCTCGGGGGCGAACAGGCGCAGGTCCAGCCTGCCCCCCACGTACCGGGCCCCGGAAAGCCCCCCGCGGATGCGGAAGACCCCTCCCTCCTCCACCATCTCCTCGGCCCGGAAACGCCACTCCACCCCCTCCTCCTCGGGGAAGAGGCGGAACTCCACCCCCTCAAGCCGCACGCCAGGCGGCACCGTCGGGGCCTTGGGCCGGGGCGCCCACCAAAAGGCGAGGAGGAGAAGGAGGAAGAGGGGAAGAAGGAGGCGCCCCACGCCCCTCACCATAGCCCAACCTCCTTGAGAAAGATGACGCCTAGCCCAGGACGTCCCTAGGGTTGCCCCGCACCCGCAGGTTCACCCAGGTCTTCCGCAGCCGGAGAAGGGCCTTCAAGGGGCGGTAGAGAGGGGAAAGGGGCAGGGTGTAGGCGGGAAACTGGACCCGCCTTCCCCCAAAGCCCTCCTTAAAGCGGAAAATGCCCTCGGCGTGGCTCCCCTCGGGGGTCCTGGGCACGCCCCAGAGGTCGTAGACCCGGTACCCCCGGGCAAGGCCATGGCGGATGGCGGCCAGGTGCATGCCCATGGGGGCCTTGGCCTCCGGGTGCTTCCGGCTGCTTCCCCCGTAGAGGTAGTCCACCTTGCCGGCGAAGGCCACGAAAAGGCCCGCCGCCAGGGCCTCCCCCTCTTTACGGGCCAGGGCGAGGAAGGCCTCCCCAAAGGGCTGGTTCATCTCCTTGAGGACCGCCCGGTAGTAGGCCTCGGAATGCTGCAGAAGCTTAGCCCGCCGATTGGTCTCCTCAAACAGGCGGAAAAACTCCCCAAAAGCTCCCTCCCCTTCTATGGCCAGATCCACCCGCTTGAGGGCCAGCCTGGCGTTCCTCCGGTGCATCTCCTTCATGCCCTTAAGGAGGGACTCCTCCCCCTGGGTTAGGTCCAGCCAGAGGGAAAAGCCCGGTTGCACGGGCTCCTCCGGCAAGAGGCCGGGGAAGAGGGGGGCCTCGGCCTCGGCGGGAAGGCCCGCCTCCGGTTCCAGGACGAGGTGGGTGGCCCTCACCCCCCGGGCCAGGGCCCGGGCCACGGCGGGGAGGTCCTGGAGGTGGCGGAGGGCAGGCCCCCTGGGGGCGTAGGCCAGGGTCAGGCCCCCGGGGAGGGATTTGAGGAGGACCTGGGCCGCCCCAAGGAGCTCGCCTTCACGGTACACCAGAAGGCGCTTAGGCACCCAACCGGAAAGGCGCTTCACCTCCCCCCAGCCCCAGGACTGGAGGGCGCTGGTGATGGGAAAGGCCGCCACGAGGGCATTCCAGGCCTCGGGCTCTTGGATTTCCGAAAGCTCCCACACCCTTCAAGGGTACAGGGCCCGGGCGAGGTCTTCCAGGAGACCGTCCCCCTCCAAGGGCAACCGACGAGGTCGGGGGTCTCCTTACGCAGGTACTCCAGGGCGGTCTTGGCCGAGTCCGCCAAGACCACCTCGTGGCCCGAGCCGGAAAGAAGCACCTCCAGGAGGTAGCGGATGCGAGGATCGTCGTCCACGACGAGAAGGCGCGCCACGAAACCCATGCTTCGCCAAGGGTGGCTTTCCCGCCGGGCTCCCAGAAAAGGTATCATGGGGCGATGAGGATCGCCTTCCAGGGCACAGAAGGAGCCTACAGCGAAGAGGCCCTGCTCAAGGCCTTCCCCGAGGCGAAGCCCGTGGGCTTTCCCACCTTTCACCAGGTCTTTGAGGCGGTGGAGGCGGGCGAGGCGGAGCTTGGGGTGGTGCCGGTGGAGAACACCACGGCGGGGAGCATCAACCAGACCTACGACCTCCTCCTGGAAAGCGACCTCCACGTGGTGGGAGAGATCGTCCACCGGGTGGAGCACTGCCTTCTCGCCCCCAAGGGCACGACGCTCAAGGATCTGCACGCGGTGAAGAGCCACCCCCAGGCCCTGGCCCAGTGCGACGGCTTCCTGGCCCGCATGCACCTTACCCCCATCCCCGTCTACGACACCGCGGGGGCCGCCCGGGCCCTGGCGGAGCACCCCGAGCCCGGGGTGGGGGCCATCGCCTCGAGGCGGGCGGCGGAGCTTTACGGCCTCGAGGTCCTGGCGGAGAACATAGAGGATTACCCCCACAACTACACGCGTTTCTTCGTCATTGGGCGCGAGGAGACGAAAAAGGGGGATGGCCCCCACAAGACCAGCGTCGTTTTCGCCGTACGCCACCGCCCGGGGGGGCTTTTGGAGGCCCTTTCCGTCTTCGCCGAGGCCGGGGTCAACCTCACCAAGCTGGAGTCCAGGCCCCGCCGGGACAAGCCCTTTAGCTACCTCTTTTACCTGGACCTCGAGGGCCACGTGGAAGACCCAGGACCCGCCCAAGCCCTCCTCGGCCTCCTGAGGCGGGCGGCCTTCCTGAAGGTCCTGGGCTCCTACCCCGCCTACCAGAACGGCGCCTAACCGGCCCGGACGTCCACCACCCTTTCCCCCGCGGCCCTCAAGCGGTCGGGGACCTTTTCCACCTGCTCCCCCACCACCCGCATCACCAGGCGCTGGTAGCTGGGAAGATGGGCCGCCGTGGCGATGGAAACGATGTTGGCCGGGGGCACGGCCTGGGCCATCTGGGCCAGGGCCCCGGGCACGTCGGGGACGTCCACGGTGATGCGAAGGCCCCCAAGCTTCAGGCCCAGGGCCTCAATGAAGGCCCGAAGTACGTCGGTCACGGTGATGATGCCCACCAGCCTCTCCCCCTCCATCACCGGGAGGCCGCCGATCTTCTTCTCCTCCATAAGGAGCGCCGCCTTCTCCAGGGGCTCCTCGGCCCCCACGGTGACCACGGGCTTGGCCATCACCTCCTGCACCGTGAGTTTGGAGAGAAGGTAGTTGAGCTCCCACACCGAGAGGGTGGTGGCCTTGGAGGGCATGGCGTCCTTCAGGTCCTTGTCCGTGACCAGGCCGATGAGCTTGCCGTCCTTCACCACCGGCAGACGGCGAAAGCCCCGGCCCTTCAAAAGGTTGATGGCTTCCAGCACGGGGGTATCGGGGGGGACGGTGAGGGGGTTCTTGGTCATCCAGTCCCGGACCAGCATGGTTCACCTCCCCTTTTAGTCTACCCGGAGGCCCGGTGAAAAATGTCCCCTCCGGCGCGCCGGAGGGGGAAGACCAGCCTCAGCGGAGGTTGGCCCCGATCACCGCGCGGCCAAAGCGGCCGCCGCCAAAGGCGTAGAAGTACTCCCCGTCCACGAAGAAGCCGGTGCGGGGGTCCAGGAGAAACTCCGCCCCAAAAGAGAGGTGGAGCCCCACCTCCCCCGCGCCGCCGAAATAGGCGCCAAGACCTCCCCCAAAGTAGGGGCGGATGCCCCTCAGGTCCCGGTCCAGCTGGCCCAGGTCGGGCTTGAAGAGGACCTCCCCGGCCAAGAGGACGCTGGGCCCCCCGGGGAAAAGGTCCCCGAAAACGCGTAGGGCTAAGTTGCGCTCCAAAGGAGCCTCGAGGCCGAGCCCAAGCCCCGGGCCGGGGTTGGGGAGGGATAGCCTCAAGGAAACCGCCCGCTGGGCCGAAGCCAGGCCGCTCAGAAGGAGAAACAGGAAAAGCCACGCCGCCTTGCGCATATCCACCTCCGGGCACCCATCCTACACGCCCTCACCCCTAAAGGAAAGGCAGCCTCCTCTCACCTTCGCCTAACCCTTGGCCCGTAAGCTTTTTCCCATGAAGCGGCTTTCCCTCGCGGCCCTCTTCCTGGCCCTCGGCGCCCTCCTCACCCCCATGCTGGCCCAGAACAAGAACGTGGCCACCCGCGTGGGCTTCGTGGACGCCGATGCCCTGGTGCAGGCCCACCCCGACTACAAGAAGGTCCTGGACCTCCAGGCCCAGGCCCGCAAGGAGCTCGCCCCCCTGGAGGAGAAGCTCAAGCCCCTGGACCAAAAGGTGCGCTCCGGCCAGGCCACGGCCAAGGAGCGCCAGGACTACGAGGCCCTGGCCAAGACCTACCAGGACACCCTCAAGAAGTGGCAAGACCGGCAGAACCCCGTGCTCAAGCCCATCCTCGAGGAGGTGGACCAGGCCATCGCCAAGGTGGCCAAGGCCCAGGGCTTCGCCGTGGTCATGAGCCGCCAGGTGGCGGCCCAGTCGGGCCTCGTGGTCTACGCCGACGAGGACACCGACCTCACCCAGGCGGTGATCAAGGAGCTCAAGCGCTAGCCTCCCTCACCGGAAGCCCCCTGGGACCTGCGCCCCAGGGGGCTCGGCCCTTTATAATGGCTCCGATGGCCAAGCGGAGGCCCACCGCCAAACCCCTTCCCAACCGCGACCTCGAGGCCTGGTCCGCCGCGGTGGCGGCGCTGGGAGTCTTCCTTCTCGCCCCCTTGGGGGTCCCCACAGGCGCCCTCGGGACCCTCCTGGAGACCCACTTCTACGGCCTCCTCGGGCTTCCCGCCTACCTCCTGGCCCTGAGCCTCTTTCCCCTGGCCCGCGCCCTCTACCGCCATAAGCCCCTAAGGCCCCTTTTGCGCCACCTCCTCTTCCTCCACCTCTTGGCCCTAAGCCTCCTCCCCCTCCTCGGGCCCCTCTCCGGAAGGCTGGGCCAGGGTTGGAAGGCGGCCCTGGAGGCCAAGGCCGGCCTCCTGGGGCTCTTCCTTCCCCTCCTTGTAGCCTCCGTGGTGGTGGACCTTTGGCGGGGCCGCCCCCCTTTCCACCTCTTCCTCTCCGCCTTCCGCCTTGGGGTGGAAGGGGTGCGCAAGGGGCGGCACGGGGTTAAGACCCTCCTCCTGCGGCACCGCATCGGCGCCCTCGCCCGCCTCTACCCCGAGCACGCCGCCCTCAAGGCCTTGGCCCAGAGCCTGAGCCCCAAGGAGCTCCCAGAGGTGGAAAGGGCCCTAAAAAGCTTCCTTCAGGAACGCGCTGCGGAGCTGGAGAAGCGCCTTGCCGAGGAGGAGCGCCCCCTTCTCCCCAGGCTCCAGGCCCTCCTCCAGGCCCTAAGCCAACCCCTGGCCGGGGAGGGCCCCTTAAGGGACGCCCTAGAGGAGAGACGGGCCGCCCTCTTCCTCGAGGCCCAGGCCCTCCTCGCCCGCATCAAGGGGCTCGCGGAACCGGTCCGGGTGCGGGCGAGCCCGAAGGGGCTCCTTCGGGGAAGGCGCCTCCTTCTGGAAAGGCAGTCCCGGTGGGAAGAGGCGTCCAGCCTTGTGGAGGACCTGGAGGCCCGCTTCCAGGAGTTTTCCCGCTGGCTCCGCTTCCTTCAGGCCCACCCCGAGGCCCAGAGGGAAGGCCTTAGGGCCCTCCTCACCGGCGCCCCTCCCCCCGAGGCCCAAAGCCCCCCGGAGCCCGAGCCCCCCCTAGACCTGGACCTGGTCTTCCCCGAGCCCCCGCGGGAAGCCCCTAAACCCCCGAAGGCCCCCAAGCCCTCCCCCGCCCAAAGCACCGCCCTCGCCCTCCCCACCCCCGACCTCCTGGACCCCCCGGAGCCCAAGGAAAGGAAGCGGGCCCTGGAGGAGGAAGCGGAGCGCCTGAAAAAGGCTATCGCCGAGACCCTGAAGCAGTTCGGGGTCCAGGCGGAGGTGGTGGGCCACGCCCGGGGACCGAGCGTGACCCGCTACGAGCTCCTTCCCGCCCCCGGGGAAAAGATCAGCCGCATCCAGAGCCTGCAAAACGACCTGGCCCGGGCCCTGGCGGTGGGGGCGGTGCGGGTGGAGGCCCCCATCCCCGGGAAGAACACCGTGGGCCTCGAGGTGCCAAACCCCAAGCGGGAACTGGTCCGCTTCTCCGAGGCCGTCCTCTCCCCCGCCTTCCAGCACGCCAAGGCCCTCCTCCCCCTCGTCCTCGGCAAGAGCATAGAGGGGGAGATCTGGGTGAGGGACCTCGCCAAGATGCCCCACCTCCTCATCGCCGGCTCCACGGGAAGCGGAAAGAGCGTGGCCATCAACGTCCTCATCCAGAGCCTCCTCTTCAAGCACCTGCCCACGAGCTTGCGCCTCATCCTCATTGACCCCAAGATGGTGGAGCTCACCCCCTACGAGGGCATCCCTCACCTGGTGCGCCCCGTGGTCACGAGCCCCGATGAGGCGGCCGGGGTGCTTCAGGGGGCCGTGGCCCACATGGAAAGGCGCTACCGGATGATGAGCCAGGTGGGGGCGAGGAACCTGGAGCAGTACAACGCCAAGGTGGGGCCCGAGGAGGCCCTGCCCTACCTGGTCATCGTGGTGGACGAGCTCGCCGACCTCATGATGACCGCCCCCAAGGAGGTGGAGGCGGCCATTTTGCGCCTCGCCCAGATGGCCCGGGCCACGGGGATGCACCTCGTCCTCGCCACCCAGCGGCCCAGCGTGGACATCCTCACCTCCCTCATCAAGGTGAACGTCCCCGCCCGCCTGGCCTTCGCCGTCTCCAGCGGGTTTGACTCCCGCACCATCCTGGACACCCAGGGGGCGGAGAAGCTCATCGGCCAGGGGGACGCCCTCTTCCACCAGCCGGGCCTCCCCAAGCCGGTGCGCCTGCAGGTGCCCTACGTTTCCGAGGAGGAGGTGGCCCGCCTGGCCGGCTTCCTGCGGGGCCAAAGCTATGAAGACTGCTTCGCCGAGGCTTACGGAGCCGACTTTGAGCCCCCAAGGGCCCCGGAGGCCGGAGGACCCGGGGAGGTGGACTTCTCCGACCCCCTCCTGAGGAAGGCGGCGGAGATCGTGGTGGAGGAGGGGTACGGCTCGGTGAGCCGCCTGCAACGGCGGCTTTCCGTGGGCCACGCCCGCGCCGGCAAGCTCATGGACGCCCTCGAGGCCATGGGCATCGTGGGCCCCCCCAAGGGCTCCAAGCCCCGGGAGGTCCTCGTCACCAAGGACCAGCTCAAGGACTTCTTCGGCTAGGGGGCTTGCCCCCCCTCCCCCGGGGGGCTATGATAGGCGCTTGTGGAAACGGTGCCGGGCGGGCGCTGGGTAGCGGAGATCTACGGGTGCGATGTGTCGGTTTTGGAAAACCCCAAGATGGTGGAGGCGGCCCTCCTGGACGCGGTGATGCGCCTCGGGGCCCCCAAGGATTCGGCCCAGTCGGTGGTGTACAAGTTCCACCCCCAGGGGCTTTCCGCGGCGGTGGTGAGCCCCGTGGCCGCGGTGATGATCCACACCTGGCCCGAGGACAACGCCTCCGCCACCCTGGACCTCTACTTCTACCGGGACGGGGTGGACCCGGAGGAGGTGCTCAAAGGGCTCACCCGGGCCTTCGGGGCCAAGGAGGAGTCCGCCTTCCGCTACTGGCGAGGCACGGAGCACGCCATTAAGCGCCGCGGCTTCGGCGCGGAAAAGGCCTAAGAGGAGGAGTTATGGACTACGGGATGTACTTCTTTGAGCACATCACCCCCTACGAGACCATGGTGCGCCGCATGGAGCGGGTCATCGCCTCGGGGCGCACCCGGTACCAGGACTACTTCCTCTTTGAGACCAAGGGCTTCGGCAAGGTGCTCGTCCTGGACAAGGACGTGCAGAGCACCGAGCGGGACGAGTACGTCTACCACGAAACCCTGGTCCACCCCGCCATGCTCACCCACCCCGAGCCCAGGCGGGTCCTCATCGTGGGGGGCGGGGAAGGAGCCACCCTTAGGGAGGTCCTCAAGCACCCCACGGTGGAAAGGGCGGTGATGGTGGACATCGACGGGGAGCTGGTGGAGGTGGCCAAGCGGCACATGCCCGAGTGGCACCAGGGGGCCTTTGACGACCCCAGGGCCGTCCTCGTCATTGACGATGCCCGGGCCTACCTGGAGCGCACGGAGGAGCGGTACGACGTCATCGTCATTGACCTCACCGACCCCGTGGGGGAGGAAAACCCGGCCCGGCTCCTCTACACCGTGGAGTTCTACCGCCTGGTGAAGGCCCACCTGAACCCGGGGGGCGTGATGGGGATGCAGGCGGGGATGATCCTCCTCACCCACCACCGGGTCCACCCCGTGGTCCACCGCACGGTGCGGGAGGCCTTCCGGTACGTGCGGAGCTACAAGAACCACATCCCGGGCTTCTTCCTGAACTTCGGCTTCCTCCTGGCCTCCGACGCCTTTGACCCGGCGGCCTTCTCCGAGGGGGTCATAGAGGCCCGCATCCGGGAGCGGGGCCTCGCCCTCCGCCACCTTACCGCCCCCTACCTCGAGGCCATGTTCGTCCTGCCCAGGGACCTCCAGGAGGCCATAGAGGGGGAAACCCTGGTCTCCACCGACGCCTCTCCCTTCTACGTGACCCCGGAAGGGGAAGCCCGGCAGGCCCCCTATCCCACCTAACGCCTTCTCACCCTTCCCGTGGTAGAGTAGGCCCATGCCCCGCGCCCTAGTGCTGGTCATCCTGGGCCTGGCCCTCCTGGGCCTGGGCTGGATCTTCCTCGGGCCCAAAGGGAAGAAGGGCCTGGACCCGGCCCAAGGAGCCCGCTTCGCCCTGGGCCGGGAGGACGCCCCCCTCGTGGTGGTGGACTTCTCCAACTACCTCTGCCCCCACTGCCAAGACCACGCCCTGAACGTCCTTCCCCGGCTCAAGGCGGAATACATAGACACCGGTAAGGTGCGCTACCTCTTCCGCGACTTCCCCTTCCCGGGGCAGGAGAACGTGATCCGGGCCGGAGAGGCCGCGGCCTGCGCCAACGAGCAAGGCCGCTACTACGAGTACCACGAGGCCCTCTTCCGCGCCGCGGGCGACTGGGGGAGGCTCGGCGGCGAGGGCCTGGACCGCTACCTGGTGGACCTGGCCGAACAGCTGGGCCTGGACAAAGCCCGCTTCGGCCAGTGCCTGGCCTCCGGGCGCATGCGGGAGGGCGTCTTGGCCGACCAGAGGCTGACCAACGACCTCGGCCTCACCGGGACCCCCACCTTCTTCATCGCCGGGGAGCAGCGCACGGGCTTCCTGCCCTACGAGGAGTGGAAGGCCCTTTTGGACAAGGCCCTGGGGAAGCCCTAGGGGCCTTTCGGTGTAGGGCCCGAGGAGGCACACCCGGACCCCCTTGGCCTCCTCTGCTACCCTTAGGGCATGGAAGCCCTGTGGGTGGGCGTGGCCTTCGCCCTGGGCCTGGTGGCGAGCCGCCAGGGGGTGCCCCCCCTCGTGGGCTACCTGGGGGCGGGGTTTCTCCTCCACGGCCTGGGCTTCCGGGAAACGGCCTTCCTGGCCCAGGCGGCGGAGATCGGGGTCCTGCTCCTCCTCTTTAGCGTGGGGCTCAAGCTCCGCCTAAGGGACCTCCTGGACCCCCGGGTCCTGGGGGTAGGGGGCGCTCACCTCCTGCTCTTTGGGCTGCTGGCCTTCCTCCTGGTGCCCAATCCCCCCCTGGCCCTGGCCCTGGCCTTCTCCAGCACGGTGCTGGTGGCCAAGCTCCTGGAGAATAAAAAAGAGCTCACCACCTACCACGGGAGGCTGGCCATCGGCATCCTGGTCCTGCAGGACCTGGTGGCCGTGGGGCTTCTCGGGCTTTACGGGGCCAAGGAGCTAAGCCCCTGGGCAGTGTTCCTCCTCTTCCTCCCCCTCCTCCGCTTCGGGGTGGGCTGGCTTCTGGAAAGGAGCGGGCACGAGGAGCTTCTGGTCCTCTTCGGCCTCGGCGTGGCCCTCCTCGGGGGGGAAGGCTTCCGCCAGGTGGGGCTTTCCCCAGAGCTCGGGGCCCTCCTCGCGGGGGCCCTCCTTTCGGGGCACCCCAAGGGAGCGGAGATGGGCCGGGCCCTCTGGAGCCTGAAGGAAGCCTTCCTGGTGGCCTTTTTCCTGGAAATCGGCATGCGCCAGGGCCTTAAGGGGGTGGACCTGGGCCTCCTTTTGGGTCTTCTCCTCCTCTCCCTCCTGAAGACTCCCCTTTTCCTGGGCCTCTTTCTCCTTTCGGGCCTCAGGGCCAGGACGGCCTTCGTGGCCGGGCTCTACCTGGGAAACTACTCGGAGTTCGCCCTCATCGTGGGCCTGGCCCTGGAGCGGACGGGGGCCCTTCCCACGGGCCTCCCCACCCTGGCCCTTTTAGTGGCCCTCTCCATGGCCCTCTCCGCCCCCCTGGCCCGCTTTAGCCACACCCTATACAAGCGCTTGGAACCCTTCCTCCTCCGCTTAGAGCGCCCGGGGCGCCACCCCGACCAGGAGCCGGAGCGGCTGGACGGGGCCACGGCCCTGGTGGTGGGGATGGGGCGCACGGGGGGCGCGGTCTACCGGGTTTTGCAGGCCAAAGGGGAGCGGCCCGTGGGCTTAGACGCCGACCCGGAAAAGGTGGAGCGCCACCGGGCCAAGGGGCGGCGGGTGCTCTACGGGGACGCCGAGGACCCGGAGCTTTGGGAGAGGCTGGACCTCTCGGGGCTCAAGGCCGTGGTCCTGGCCCTGCCGGACCTCGAGGCCAAGCTCCTCGCCGCCCGCTGGCTCAAGGAACGGGGCTTTTCCGGCCTGGTGGCGGCCACCAGCTTCCACCTGGAGGAAGACCCCCTCCTTAAGGCCGCCGGGGTGGACCTCCTCTTCCACCCCTTCCGGGAGGCCGGGGAGCGCCTAGCGGAAAGGGTGCTGGAGGCCATGGCTATAATGGGTGAGGTGAGCCATGGCCGGTCATAGCAAGTGGGCCCAGATCAAGCGCAAGAAAGCCGCCAACGACCTAAAGCGCGGCAAGATCATCTCCAAGCACCTCCGGGCCATCCAGGCGGCGGCCCGGGCCGGGGGAAGCCCCTACCCCGAGGCCAACGTCCAGCTACGGAACGCCATTGAGGCCGCCCGGGCCGACGACGTGCCCATGGAGAACATAGAGCGCCTCCTGCAAAAGCTTCAGGGCGGTGGGGAGGGCGGCGAGCAGTACGAGGAGGTAGTCTACGAGGGCTACGCCCCCGGAGGGGTGGCCGTCTTGGTCTACGCCCTCACCGACAACCGCAACCGCACCGCCAGCGAGGTGCGCCACGTCTTCGGTAAGTACGGGGGCTCCTTGGGCACCTCGGGGAGCGTGGCCTGGCAGTTTGAGCGCAAGGGGGTCCTGGTGTGCGAGAACACCGAGGCGGCCCAGGAGGCGGCCATTGAGCTTGGCGCCCTGGACCTCGAGGAGGAGGGGGAAAGCCTCACCCTCTACACCGACCCCGCCGAGGCCTACCGCATCGCCGAGGCCCTGAAGGCCCGGGGCGTCCGGGTGGAGGCGGTGGAGGTGGCCCAGCACCCCCAGAACGTGGTGGCCCTGAGCCCCGAGGAGGCCGCCAAGGTGATGCGCCTGGTGGAGGCCCTGGAAGACCTGGACGATGTGCAGCACGTCTACACCAACCTGGACCCGGCAAGCCTCCAGGTGGAGGCCTGAGGCCCCGGTCAGGGCCAGGCCCTGGGCTACTCCTTCTTCCGCTTCTTCTCCTCCCGCATCAGGCGGCGGCGCTCTGCCCGGGAGAGCCCCGGCTGGGGAGGAGGGGTGGAGGGCCGCTTCTTGGCCGCCCCAAAGACCCCGGCCTCCTGGGGCCTCGCCTCGGGCTCGGGGACGGGCACGTAGGGGGCCTCCCGCACGGGGCGCACGGGCTCGGCCTCCACCTTGAGGCGGAAGAGGAACTTGGCCACCTCGCTCTTGATGAAGGCCACCATCTCGTTGAAGAGGCGGGTGGCCTCAAACTTGTACTCCTGGAAGGGGTCCTTCTGGCCGTAGCCCCGCAGGAAAATCCCCTGACGAAGCACGTCCAGGTTGTGGAGGTGCTCCTTCCAGGCGGAGTCCACCACGCTGAGGATGACGAAGCGCTCCACCGCCCGCATGAGGGGCGGGGAGAGCTCGGCCTCCCGGGCCTCGTAGGCCCGGAGGGCGGCCTCCACCAGGCGCTCCACCCCCTCCTCGGCCTTCAGGCCCCTAAGCTCCTCAAAGGGGAAGTCCTGAAGCTGGGGCACGGTGTCCAGGAGGGCGGCCTTGAGGCCCTCGAGGTCCCAGTCCTCGGGGTGGACCTGGGGGTTCAGGAAGTTCTCCGCCAAGGAGGCCACGGTCTCCTCCACCATGCCGAGGGCGGCCTCCTTCACCTCCTCGTCCTTCCCGAGGAGGATCAGGCGGCGCTGGGCGTAGATCACCTCCCGCTGGCGGCTTAAGACGTCGTCAAACTGCAGGAGCTGCTTCCTTATGGCGAAGTTCCGGTCCTCCACCCTTTTTTGGGCCCGCTCAATGGAGCGGGTCACCATGGGGTGCTCAATGGGCTCGGAGTCGTCAAAGCCCATCCGGTCCAGCATGGCGATGACCCGGTCGGAGGCGAAGAGGCGCATGAGGTCGTCGTCAAAACTCACGTAGAAGCGGCTTCCCCCCGGGTCCCCCTGGCGCCCGGCGCGGCCCCGGAGCTGGTTGTCTATGCGGCGGGACTCGTGCCGCTCGGTGCCGATGATGAAAAGCCCTCCCAGGGCCCGGACCCTTTCCTCGTCCTCCTTGCACGCCTCGCGGATCTCCCGGATCTTCGCAAGAAGCTCCTCCCGGACCCCGAGCTCCTGGGCGAGGGCCCGCGCTTCCTCCTCCTTTCCCGCCACCATCTTCTTGATGAAGAGCTCTACCTTCCACTCGTAGCGGTCAAAGCCCTCCTTCTCCAGAAGGGCGGCGGCCAGGTACTCGGGGTTCCCCCCGAGCTTGATGTCCGTGCCCCGGCCCGCCATGTTGGTGGCGATGGTGACGGTCTTGCTCCGCCCCGCCTGGGCCACGATCTCCGCCTCCTTGGCGTGGTGCTTGGCGTTTAGGACCTGGTGGGGGATCCCCTGGCGGAGGACCGAGAGGGTGTGCACCGCCCGCTTCAGGCCCTCCCAGGCGGCCCTGAGGTTCCCCTTCGGCGGGATAAGGGCTTCAAAGGGGGCGAGGTCCTCGTCCTTGAGCCCTGCGGGCTTTTCCAGAAGCTTCCTTAGGCGCTCCCACTCGGGGCCCTGCTGCTTGGCGCTGGCCTTTTTAAAGAGCTCCAGGCGCATCTCCAGCCGGGGAAGGTAGAGCCTGGGCTCTTTAAGCATCTGGGAGAGCCTCTCCGACTTCTCGATGCTGATGGTGCCCACGAGGACGGGCTGGCCCCGCTCGTACTTCTCGGCGATCTCCTCCACCACGGCGTAGAACTTCCCCTTCTCCGTGCGGTAGACCACGTCGGGGAAGTCCACGCGGATCATGGGGCGGTTGGTGGGCACCACCACCACGTCCATGCCGTAGATCTCCTGGAACTCCTTCTCCTCGGTCTTGGCGGTGCCCGTCATGCCCGCCCGCTTCTCGTAGAGGCGGAAGAAGTTCTGGTAGGTGATGGTGGCCAGGGTCTGGTTCTCCCGCTCAATCCGGACCCCCTCCTTGGCCTCAATGGCCTGGTGGAGGCCCTCCCCGTAGCGGCGGCCCGGCATGAGGCGGCCCGTGAACTCGTCCACGATGATGACCTGGCCGTCCTGGACGATGTAGTCCCGGTCCCGGTGGTAGAGCTCCTTGGCCCGGATGGCCTGGATGAGCATGTGGGCGAGCTCCATGTTCTCCGGGCTGAAGAGGCCCTCCACCCCGAGGAGCTTCTCCGCCTTGGCGATGCCCTGGAGGGTGAGGTGGACGGAGCGGTTCTTCTCCTCTATGGTGTAGTCCCCCGTGGGCTCCTTCCTTACCCCGGGCTCGGCGGGGAGGCCCCTTTCCAGCTTCTTGGCGATCTCCGCCATCTTGTAGTAGAGGTCGGTGGCCTTCTCCGCGGGGCCGGAGATGATGAGGGGGGTGCGGGCCTCGTCAATGAGGATGGAGTCCACCTCGTCAATGATGGCGTAGTGGAGGGGCGTGTCGTGGCGGAGAACGAGCTGGTCGGGGCTTATGGCCATGTTGTCCCGGAGGTAGTCAAAGCCGAGCTCGGCGTTGGTCACGTAGGTGACGTCGGCAAGGTAGGCCTTGCGGCGCTCCTCGGGGGTGGAGGCGTGCTGGATGACCCCCACGGAGAGGCCAAGGCCCCGGTAAACAGGCCCCATCCACTCGGCGTCGCGCCGGGCCAGGTAGTCGTTCACCGTGACCACGTGGACGCCTTTGCCGGTGAGGGCGTTTAAGGCCACGGCCAGGGTGGCCACCAGGGTCTTGCCCTCGCCCGTCTTCATCTCGGCGATCTTGCCCTCGTGGAGGACGGCCCCGCCGATGAGCTGGACGTCAAAGTGGCGCATGCCCAGGTAGCGCTTGGCCGACTCCCGGGTGAGGGCGAAGGCCATGGGGAGAAGCTCCTCCAGGGAGGCCCCCTTCTCGTGCTTCTCCTTGAGCTCGCGGTAGGCGGCGGCGAGGTCTTGGATCTTCTCCACCTCGGCCTCGAGGCGGTTCGTGGGCTCCACCACCTGCTTCTGGTAGCGGGCGATCTCCCGCTCGTTGTTGTCAAAGAGCTTCCGTATGAGGGCCAGCATCCTAAGCCCGATTGTACCCCTTCGGGATGAGAAACCCTTCAGGCCTCCTCCAAAGGCCAGTAGGCCGTGGCCCCCAAGGAAAGGGGGCTTGGGGGAAAGCCCCTTTGATGGCGGCGCCAGGCGGCGAGGGCGATCATGGCCCCGTTGTCCTGGGAAAGGCCCCGGGGCGGGAAGAAGACCTCCAGGCCCGCCTTCTTAAAGCGCGCCTGGAGCGCCCGGTTCGCCGCCACCCCCCCGGCCACGAGGAGGACCCGGTGGCCCGTGTCCTCCGCCGCCCTCAGGACCACCTCGGCGAGGTGGGCGATGGCCGCCTCCTGGAAGCCCTTGGCGAGGGCGGCCTTGGGAAGGCCCTTCTCCACCAGGTGGAGGGCCTTGGTCTTGAGGCCGGAGAAGCTGAAGTCGTACCCCTTCTGGTCCCTTAGGGGCACGGGGAAGGGGATGGCCTCCTCCGCCTCCTCCGCCAGGCGCTCCACCTCGGGCCCCCCGGGAAAGCCGAGGCCGAGAAGCCTCGCCACCTTGTCAAAGGCCTCCCCGGCGGCGTCGTCCCGGGTGGCCCCGAGGAGGCGGTAGCGGCCGAGGTCCAGGACCTCGTAAAGGTGGGTGTGCCCCCCCGAGGCCACCAGGGCGAGGAAGGGGGGCTTTAGCCCCTCGGGCCAGGCGGCGGCGATGTGGCCCTCGAGGTGGTGGACGGCGTAGAAGGGCCTTTCTAGGGCCCAGGCCATCCCCTTGGCGTAGGTGTACCCCACGAGGAGGGCCCCGATGAGGCCGGGCCCCCGGGTGGCGGCCACGAGGCCAAGGTCCTTAGGGGTAAGGCCCGCCTCGGCCAAGGCCCTCTCCACCAGGAGGGGGAGGGCCTTTAGGTGCTCCCGGCTTGCGAGCTCCGGCACCACCCCGCCAAAGGCCTCGTGGAGGCGCACCTGGCTCGCCACCAGGTTCACCCGCACCTCGCCGTCTTCCACCAGGCCCACCCCGGTGTCGTCGCAGGAGGTGTCAATCCCCAAGACCCACACCGCCCCCACTCTAAGTGCCCACACCTTGGCTTCGCAACACGGGATGCCCAAGCTTTGGCTTTAGGAAAGCTCTTTTGGGGCCCCCACCGCGGCTTTGGCCGCGGTGGGGTACTTAGCAGGGGTAGCCTGAGGGCAGGGTGCTCTGGCTCCTTCCCCTCGTGCTCCTCCTCGTTTACCTCCTCTACCGGAGGCGCGCCCCAAGGCCCAAGCCCTGGGCCGGGGTGTGGCTTTGGAAGCGGGGGCGGGCGAGGCGCTTCCGGCCGAGGCTGGACCTGAGGCTTTTCCTCCTCCTCCTGGGGGCGGCCCTCATGGTTCTCGCCCTGGAGGACCCTCCCCTGGGGCCTTCCCCCCTGGTCTTCGTGGTGGACGCCTCGGCCAGCATGGCCGCCCGGGAAGGGCGGAAAACCCGACTGGACCTCGCCAAGGAGAGGCTCCTCCCTCTTCTGGAAAGGACCCCGGTGGCCCTCTTGGTGCGGGCTGGGGAAAAGCCCACCGCCTTCGGCCCCGCTCCCGGGGTGGCCCTAAAGGAAAAGCTCCTCGCCCTGGAGGCCAAGGACCGGGGGGCGGACCTGGAGGCGGCCGTCGCCTTGGGGAGGAGGCTTCTCAAGGCCCCGGTGGTGGTGGCCACGGACGGCCCCCCGCCCCCCGGGGTGGAGGGGTACCTGGGGGTGGGAAGCCCCCAGGAAAACCTGGGCATCGTGGCCGTGGCCCAGGGGTTCTTGGCCTTGGGGAACGGGGGCCCTAGGCGGCTTACCGCCCGGGTGGAGGTGGGGGGAAAGGTGCGGGAGGTGGAGGTGCCCCCAAGGGGGTTCGCCCCCCTTTTGGGCCTCCCCCCAACCTTTTCCGCCCGGCTTGAGGAAGACGCCCTCCCCCTGGACGACCGGGCGAGCTTCGGCCTCAGGCGCCTCGGGGTGGACTACCCGAGGCTTCCCGCCCTGGAGAGGCTCTTCCGCCTCCTCGGGGCGGGTCCAGGAAGCGAGGTCCGGGTGCGCCTCGCCGTCCCCCAAGGCGCCCCCGAAGGCCCCACCCTCTACCTCGCCCCTTCCGGGAGAAGCCCCCTTCCCGTCCTCCTCACCGCTCCCCACCCCCTCCTGGAGGGGGTAGCCCTCCTCGGGGAGAGGCTTCCCCCGCCCCCTCCTCCCCAAGGCCCCTGGCGGGCCCTGGCGGAAGGGGAAGGGGGCGTGGGCCTCCTCTACGCCGCCCCCCATGGCCTCTACCTCCCGCCCCTCGAGGCCATAAAGGACCGGCCCCTCTTTCCCCTCCTGGTCCACCGCTTCCTCAAGCCCTACCGGGAGGTGGCCTCGGGCCTCCTCGCCCCCGAGGAGACCCTCCTCCCCACCCCCGAGGAAAGCTTCCTGCCCCGAAGCCCTGGGGGAGCGGGCCGCTTCTTGGCTCTCCTGGCGGCCCTGGTCCTCCTCCTGGAGGCCCTCCGCTTCCGCTTCCGGGCATAATGGGGCCATGCGCTTCAGGCCCTTCACCGAGCTGGACCTCCCCGCCCTGAACCGGGTGGCGGGAAGCCGCCCCTTGAGCCTTGGCGCCGTGCGCCACTTCGCCCGCACGGGCCATTCCTTCCTGGCCGAGGAGGGGGAGGAGCCCATGGGCTTCGCCCTGGCCCAGGCGGTGTGGCAGGGGGAGGCCACCACGGTCCTGGTGACCCGGATTGAGGGGAAAACCCTCGAGGCCCTCCAGGGCCTCCTCCGGGCGGTAGTGAAGAGCGCCCACGACGCCGGGGTCTACGAGGTAGCCCTCCACCTGGACCCCGAGCGGAAGGACCTGGAAGAGGCCCTGAAGGCGGAGGGCTTCGCCCTTGGGCCTTTGGTCCTCGCGGTCCGGGTCCTGGGAAGCCGGGGAGCGCGGGGCGAGACCCGGGGCGTCCTAGAATAGGGGGTATGAACCGCGTCCTCATCGGCATCCGCGGGGAGCCCACCCCGGAGGGCATGGAGCGCGTCCTGGCCGCCTTAAGGGGACTGGAAGGGGTAGGCGAGGTCCAGGCCACGGGGCCCGCCCAGGTCCTGGTGGAGTACGACCCCCAGACCCTCACGGTCATGGACCTCATCCGCACCATCCGGGAAGAAGGCTTCCTGGCGGGGATGCTCTAAACTTAGGGCATGCTGGACTTCTACGCCCTGGAGGACCTCCTCACCCCGGAGGAGAAGGAGGTGCAGAAGGCCGCCCGCCGCTTCCTGGAGAAGGAGGCCCTGCCCCACATCGCCAGGTGGTGGGAGGAAGGGGTCTTCCCCACCCACCTCATCCCGAGATTCGCCGAGCTGGGCTTCCTGGGCCCCACCCTCCCCCCGGAGTACGGGGGAGCGGGGGTAAGTAGCGCCGCCTACGGCCTCATCGCCTACGAGCTGGAGCGGGTGGACTCGGGCCTCAGGAGCTTCGTGAGCGTGCAGAGCTCCTTGGTGATGTACCCCATCTACGCCTACGGGAGCGAGGAGCAAAAGCGGGAGTTCCTCCCGAGGCTCGCCCGGGGGGAGCTAGTGGGGTGCTTCGGCCTCACCGAGCCCGACGGGGGCTCGGACCCCTACGGCAACATGAAGACCCGGGCCAGGCGGGAGGGGGACACCTGGGTCCTCAACGGCACCAAGATGTGGATCACCAACGGCAACCTGGCCCACCTCGCCGTGGTCTGGGCCAAGGACGAGGAGGGGGAGGTCCTGGGCTTCCTCGTCCCCACCGACACCCCGGGCTTCCAGGCCCGGGAGGTGAAGCACAAGATGAGCCTAAGGGCCTCGGTGACGAGCGAGCTCGTGCTGGAGGAGGTGCGGGTGCCCGACTCCTTGCGCCTCCCCAAGGCCCGAGGCCTCAAGGCCCCCCTCTCCTGCCTCACCCAGGCCCGCTTCGGCATCGCCTGGGGGGCCCTGGGGGCCCTCGAGGCCGTCTACACCGAAGCCTTGGCCTTCGCCAAGAGCCGTTCCACCTTCGGCGAGCCCATCGCCAAGAAGCAGCTCGTCCAGGCCAAGCTCGCCGAGATGCTCGCCTGGCACACGGAGGGCCTCCTCCTCGCCTGGCGGCTTTCCCGCCTCAAGGACGAGGGGAAGCTCACGCCCGCCCAGGTCTCCCTGGCCAAAAGGCAGAACGTCTGGAAGGCCCTGCAGGCCGCCCGCATGGCCCGGGACATCCTGGGGGGAAGCGGCATCACCCTGGAGTACCACGCCATCCGCCACATGCTGAACCTGGAGACCGTCTACACCTACGAGGGCACCCACGACGTCCACACCCTGGTCCTGGGGCGGGAGGCCACGGGCCTGAACGCCTTCTAAACCCAGGGCGGGGGGAAGGAGAAGCGCGGACGCGCATGGTCATCGCCTTCACCGGGGACCCCTTTCTCGCGCGGGAGGCCTTGAGGAAGGAGGCGGAGCTCCTCGGCCTTCCCGGCTTCACCGAGCCCACCCCGGAGGCCCTGGCCCAGGCCCTCGCCCCGGGGCTTTTCGGGGGCGGGGGAGCGGCGCTGGACCTGAGGGAGGTAGGGGAGGCGGAGTGGAAGGCCCTAAAGCCCCTCCTAGAGGAGGTGCCCGAGGGCGTCCCCGTCCTCCTCCTGGACCCTAGGCCAAGCCCCTCCCGGGCGGCCTTCTACCGGAACAGGGAAAGGCGGGACTTCCCCACCCCCAAGGGGAAGGACCTCTTGCGGTATCTGGAAAACCGGGCGAAGCGCCTCGGGCTCAGGCTCCCGAGCGGGGTGGCCCAGTACCTGGCCTCCCTCGAGGGGGACCTCGAGGCCTTAGAGCGGGAGCTGGAGAAGCTTTCCCTCCTCTCCCCGCCCCTCACCCTGGAGAGGGTGGAGCGGGTGGTGGCCCTAAGGCCCCCCCTCACGGGCTTTGACCTGGTGCGGGCCGTGCTGAAGAAGGACCCCAAGGAGGCCCTCCTCCGCCTCAAGCGCCTCAAGGAGGAGGGGGAAGAGCCCTTAAGGCTCCTTGGGGCCCTCTCCTGGCAGTTTTCCCTCCTCGCCCGGGCCTTCTTCCTCCTGAAGGAAGACCCCAGGCCCAAGGAGGAGGACCTCGCCCGCCTCGAGGCCCACCCCTACGCCGCCCAAAAGGCCCTGGAGGCGGCAAGAGGCCTCGGGGAAGGGGCCCTGGGAGAGGCCCTAGACACCCTCATAGAGGCGGAAAAGCGGGCCAAGGGGGGCAAGGACCCCTGGCTCGCCCTGGAGGCCGCGGTCCTCCGCCTATGCGGTTGACCCGCGGGTCAGCCCCGGGTAAACTCGGGGCATGCTCAAGCCGGAGCTCGTGGAGGCGGTCCTGGCCCGCGCCCTCAAGGGCGGGGCGGACTTCGCCGAGGTCTACGCCGAGCGCGCCAAAAAGCGCCGGATGAAGGTGCGCCAGGGGGCCCTGGAGGAGGCCCTCTCCGGCCTGGACTACGGGGCGGGAATCCGCCTCTTCTTCGGCACCGAGGTGGTCTACGCCTACACCAACGACCTCACCCAGGAAGGCCTCATGGAGGCCCTGGAGACCCTCCTCCGGGCCAAGGGCTCCTTAGGGAAGGTGGACGAGGGGGGAAGGGGCGGCCTGGACTTCCGCAAGGCCACCCCCAAGGGCCTCCACGCCCCCAAGGTGCCCTACGGGGAGAAGGACCGGCGCTACCGGCTGGAGCGGCTCCTCGAGGCCGAGGCCGGGGCCAGGATCGCCCCCGAGATCAAGGAGGTGGAGGCGAGCCTCCTGGAGTGGGAGGAGGAGGTCCTCATCGCCAACACCGAGGGGGTGTGGGCCGAGGAAAAGCGGGTGCGGACTCGGCTTTTCGTCCTCGCCGTGGCCCAGGACGGGGCCGAGGTGCAAACCGGCTACAGCGGCCCCGGCAAGAGCGTGGGCCTGGAGCTCTTTGACCTCTACCCCCCGAAGGCGGTGGGGGAGAAGGCCGCCCGCCAGGCCCTCACCAACCTCCAGGCCAAGCCCGCCCCCGCGGGCACCTTCCCGGTAGTGGTGGGCCCGGGCTTTGGCGGGGTCCTCTTCCACGAGGCCGTGGGCCACCTCCTGGAGACCACCAGCGTGGCCAAGAAGGCGAGCGTCCTCGCCGACAAGCTGGGGGAGGCGGTGGCGAGCCCCGCCGTGACCTACATTGACGACGGCACCCTGCCCCACGCCTGGGGCTCCACGGAGATAGACGACGAGGGCCGCCCCACGGAGCGCACCGTGCTCATAGAAAAGGGCGTCCTCAAGAGCTACATGGTGGACCGGCTGGGCCACCTCCTCACCGGCTACCCCATGACGGGCTCCGGGCGCAGGCAGGACTACACCTTCGCCCCCACCTCCCGCATGCGCAACACCTTCCTCGCCCCCGGGGAGGCCCGGGTGGAGGACCTCTTCTCCGGCATTGACTTCGGCCTCTACGCCAAGGAGATGGGGGGCGGGCAGGTGAAGCCGGGAAGCGGGGAGTACAACTTCGCCGTGCAGGAGGGGTACATCATCCGCAAAGGGCGGGTAGAGGAGCCCGTGCGGGGGGCGATGCTGGTGGGCAAGGGCCCCGAGACCCTCATGCGGGTGGTGGCCGCGGCCCAGGACCTGGAAAACGCCCCCGGCATGTGCGGAAGCCTCTCGGGAGCGGTGCCCGTGGAGGTGGGCCAGCCCCACGTGCTGGTCTCCGAGATCGTGGTGGGAGGTCGGGCATGACCCTGGAAGAAGCCAAGGCCTACGTCCTGCGAAGGGCCCGGGAACTGGGCCTGGAGGCGGAGCTTCTCTTCGGGGAGGAGCGGGAGCTCTCCTTGAGGGCGAGGGCAGGGCGCCTCGAGGAGATCAAGGAGGCGAGGCAAAGGGGCCTCGGCCTCCGGGTGGTGGCGGAAGGGAAGGTGGGCTACGCCTACACCGAGGAGCTTTCCCAAGAGGCCCTGGACTGGGCCCTGGAGGAGGCCCGGGAAAACGCCCTCCTCTCCGCCAAGGCGGGCGCCCTGCCCGAAGGAAGGCCCCTGGGAAGCCACGACCTCCTGGGGGAGGGCCTCTCCGCCCCCCCGGAGCGGAAGAAGGAGGCGGCCCTCGCCCTGGAAGAGGCCCTTCGCCAAGACCCCCGGGTGAAGAGCGTCCTCATGGGGGGCTACCTGGAGCGGGAAAGCCGGGTGGCCCTCGCCAGCACCCGAGGGGCGGAAGGAAGCTTCCGCACGGGCTTCGCCGCCCTCTTGGGAAGCTTCGTCATGGCCGAGGGGAAAAGCGTCAAGCAGGGGTGGGACCTTCGGGCGGGGAAGGAGTTCCACGCCCTGGAGCCCGGCCGCACCGCCCTGGAGTTCCGGGAGAAGACGGCGAGGCTCCTCCACGCCAAGCCCCTGAGGACGGGCCGCTACCGGGCCTACCTGGAGCCCAGGGCCATGGCCATGCTCCTCTCCGTCTTCGCCGAAGCCCTCTCCGGCAAGAACGCCCTGGAGGGGAAAAGCCGCCTCCTGGGGAGGCTTGGGGAGAGGATCGCGAGCCCCCTCGTGACCCTCATAGACGACCCCACCCTGGAGAAGGGCCTCTTCTCCCGCCCCTTTGACGCCGAGGGCACCCCCACCGCCCGCACCGTGGTGGTGGAGAAGGGGGTCTTCAAGACCTTCCTCCACAACCTGGAAACGGCGAAGGCCCTGGGCCAGAGGAACACGGGCCACGCCGCCCGGGGCTACCGGGGGGTCCTCGAGGTGGCCCCCACCAACCTCTACCTGGAGCCCGTGGGGAACCTCCGCCTCACGGAAGGGGTGGTGGTCACCGAGCTCATGGGCCTCCACGCCGGGGCGAACCCCGTGAGCCTGGACTTCTCCGTCCAGGCCCTGGGGCTTTGGGTGGAGGAGGGGGAGGTGCGGCACGCCGTGGAGAACTTCGCCGTGAGCGGAAACCTCCTGGAACTCCTCCAGGGGGTGGAGGCGGTGGGGGACGACCTGGACTGGCTCCTCCTGGGCGCCGCCTACGGGAGCCCCACCGTGGCGGTGGCGGAGCTTTCCTTCGCCGGGGCATCCTGACTGAAGGGGCGGTATGCGTGAGTCAATCATGGCTTTGGCCGTCTCAGTCTTCTTTCTAGGAGTGTTGTTGATAGGCTTGTCCGTCCCTGCAGTGCAGGGAAAAGTTCCTCCTAACAGCATCTATGGCTTTAGAACGCCCAAAACCCTATCCGACCCGGATATTTGGTACACCGCCAATCGCTTCGCAGGCAAGGTCTCGATCGCTGTGGGTTTCGTTATGATTGTTCTTGGCGGCGTACTCCTGCTTCTATATCGGTACACAAACCTTGACCCTAACATCCTAATCTTGCTGGGTTTGGCTTTTGAGATCGTTCCGCCACTGATACTTGTTTTGGTACTTCTCCTATACCACCAGAAGTTATAGGCATGGGCTAGCGACCTTGAGCACCCGGTGC